>CALXDT010000025.1 GCA_944387125.1 uncultured Oscillospiraceae bacterium
AGTGCCCGCCCCTCGCCCCTGTGGGGCAACCGGGGCGGATGCACACAAAATTCCTATGCTGTTTGCCCCTTCATGGATCGTGGTGCTGATGGTCGGCATAGGAATTCCCCCGCTGAAAGGCGGAAAAACCTTGCACCGGAACAACGCAAAAAAGTCCGGAAAGCCTTGGCTTGCAAGGACTTTTGCGTTGTTCCGTACACATTAAATCCCCATGGGATACGATCACGCCACGAACCACGAAAGCAGTTCGCCCATGGGGATTTATATGCATCCGCATCGGTTGCCCCGTAAGGGGCGAGATGCTGGCATTTATTTAAAATTTTACTAGGAATGCGGAGCTTTCATAGTAAAATGTTTCATTTTCATCAAGAAGGCATCGCCTTGCGGCGTATAACCAATTCAAACGCTTAGGAGAGAATGTATGAATACGAAAACCGCAATCATTACCATTGCCGGCCGCCCCAATGTGGGAAAGTCCACTTTGATCAATCACTTGGTAGGGGAGAAGATTGCCATTGTTTCCAACAAACCCCAGACAACCCGGAACCGGATCTGCGGGATCATTTCCCGGGATAACCTGCAATACGTATTCGTGGATACCCCCGGCTATCACAAGGCGCGCACCAAACTGGGGAATTACATGGTCAACGCTGTCCGGGAATCCATTTCTGATGTGGATGCGGCTATTTTGGTAGTGGAACCCATTCCGTCCCTGGGAATTCAGGAAGAAGCGCTGATTGAAAAGCTGCAGGCTGCCCGCTGTCCTGCCATTTTGGCCATTAACAAGATTGATGCAGTGGAGAAGGACAAGCTCCTGGAAGTCATTGACGTTTATGCCCGAACCGGTGTCTTTGATGCCATCATCCCCATTTCTGCCAAAACAGGAGATGGGGTAGACGTGCTTTTGGCCGAATGTGAAAAGTACGCCGTGGAAAGCCCGTTCCTGTTTCCCGATGATGTAACCACAGATCAGCCGGAACGCCAGGTGATGGCGGAGATCATCCGGGAAAAGCTGCTTTGGTGTTTGGATAAGGAGATCCCCCATGGCACTGCCGTGGAGATTACTGCGTTCAGCGAACGAGACAATGGGATCATTGATATTGATGCCACAATTTACTGCGAAAAAGCCAGTCATAAAGGGATCATCATCGGCAAACACGGCGCTATGCTGAAGAAAATATCCTCCATGGCTCGGGCGGACTGCGAGAAATTCATGGGAACCAAAGTGTACCTGACCACCTGGGTCAAGGTTAAAGAGAATTGGCGGGACAGCGATTTTCTGGTGCGGAATTTCGGCTACAGCGAATAATTTCCAGTGGTAATCCAAACTGTTGCGGTAAATCCTAATCCCGGGAGGGATCAGAATGAAAGCAACGGATTATTGGCAGCTGTTCCTGGAGACAGGTGCGCCGGAGGCGTATCTGATGTACAGCAAACAGTTAAAATCGGAGGTCTCACATGTATTTAACGATTCAGGGCGTAGTCCTGAGAGTAACGGATTACAATGACCGGGATGCGCTTCTGACACTGCTGACCCTTCGCCATGGGAAATTAACGGTAAAGGCCAGAGGGCTTCGTCGAAAAAACAGCCCTCTGATCGCTCCTTGCCAGCTTTTGGCCTATGGAGAGTTCACGCTTTTTGAATATCGGGGGCTGTATACCATCAACGAAGCCCATTCCATTGAGCTGTTTTTGCCCTTGCGGCAGGAGCTGACCAAGCTGTCTCTGGGCACCTATTTTGCCCAGGTAGCTGAGGTGTTGTCTCAGGAAGATCAGCCCAGTCCGGAATTGCAGTCCCTTCTGCTCAACTGCCTCTATGCGCTGTCGGCGCTGAATCTTCCAGAGTCAATGGTAAAGGCAGCTTTTGAACTGCGGTCTGCCTGCCTGTCCGGATATACACCGGATTTGTTCGGCTGCTATGTCTGCGGAAATCAGAAACCGGATTTCTTTGACCTGTCTGAAGGTCACTTGGAATGCGCCCCATGCCGGGAAACGGGATCCCAGGGGATCCGACTGCCGGTTACAAGCTCCATGCTGGAAGCCATGCGCTACATCTGCCTGTGCGACCAGAAGCGCCTGTTTTCCTTCCGGGTAGGGAAGGACACCCTGGAGCAGCTGTCCGCACTGACGGAAGCGTATTTGATGACGCAGCTGGAACGGAGTTTTTCCGCGCTGGACTTCTATAAGTCCCTTTGAAGCTGACCTTTTCAGTCCTAAATGTGCCTAAGGAACCTCTGAATCAACCGTCTTCGGCGCCGTCCAAAATACATACAGGATTCTTCCGCTTTTGCCGATTTGGCCAGCGGCGCGCCGCTGCGGTGGAAGTGCCCATTGATACCCGTCTGAAGGCAAAATAACGATGAAAAGTTATTTTGCCTTCCCCGCCTTTGGCGGGGAATCAGCCGCTGTAAACGGTTGCTTCAGCAGACACTATTAACATATCAGGAGAAAACTATGTCTGAACTATATGATAAATCGCTGCTGAGATTGGAATTGGATCAGGTCTTACAGCAGCTTTCCGCCTGCGCAGGAAGCCAGGGCGGAAAGGAGGCCTGCTTGCGGCTGCGCCCTGTTTCGGATCTGGAGGAAGTGCGGATGATGCTTCAGCAGACCACCGCGGCCTCGGATCTCTGCACCCGAAAGGGAAATCCGATTTTCGGAGATGTGACAGATGTATCTGCCTCTTTGGAACGGGCAGACCGGGGCGGAAGCCTGCAGCCAATCGAGCTGCTGCGGATTGCCGGAATCCTCCGCTGTGCCCGCTCCATCAAGGGCTATGTTTCAGAGGATGATAAGCAGACCGTTTTGGAGCCGCTGTTTCAGGCTCTTACACCCAACAAATACCTGGAGGACAAGATTTTCGGCGCCATCTTATCCGAAGAGGAAATTGCCGACAACGCTTCCTCCGCTTTGGCGGACATACGCCGTCATATGCGTATCCAGTCCGGAAAGATCCGGGACAGTCTGCAAAAGGTAATTTCCTCTCCGGCATACAGCAAGTACCTTCGGGAACCGATCATCACAATCCGGCAGGGGCGTTATGTCGTACCGGTAAAGAGCGAATGTAAAAACGAAGTTCCCGGTCTGGTACATGACGTTTCCGCTACCGGCTCCACTTACTTTGTAGAGCCTATGTCCGCCGTCAATGCCAACAATGCCCTTCGTGAGCTGGAGCTGAAGGAAAAAAAGGAAATTGAGCGGATCCTGGCGGAATTATCCAGCGATGCTGCAGTCTATCGGGAAGCAATCCAGCTGAACTATCAGCTGCTGGTTCAATTGGATGTCATTTTCGCCAAGGCAAAGCTGGCTTACAGAATGCGGGCGTGGGAGCCGCTGATGAACGACCAAGGCAGGGTTGCGCTTCGCAACGCCCGTCATCCTTTAATCGATCCCAAGACTGTCGTTCCTATCAGCCTGCGGTTAGGAACGGACTTTGACACCTTGATTATCACCGGCCCCAATACCGGCGGAAAAACCGTTACACTGAAAACCATCGGCCTGCTAACCCTGATGGCAGAATGCGGTTTGCACATTCCGGCAGGAGACGGCAGCGAATTGTCCACCTTTGATTCCATTTTGGCGGACATTGGCGATGAACAGTCCATTGCCCAGAGCTTGTCCACCTTCAGCAGTC
This sequence comes from uncultured Oscillospiraceae bacterium, assembly GCA_944387125.1. Taxonomy (GTDB): domain Bacteria; phylum Bacillota; class Clostridia; order Oscillospirales; family Oscillospiraceae; genus Faecousia. Next base: position 3,635 of record CALXDT010000025.1, read on the forward strand.
ACATGCGAACCATCGTCGATGTGGTAGCCCAGTGTGATGACCGCACATTGGTGCTGTTTGACGAATTGGGAGCGGGCACCGATCCCACAGAAGGCGCCGCTTTGGCAACAGCGATCATTGAATTTTGCAGGAAAATGGGCAGCCGCGTGGTTGCGACCACCCACTATGCGGAGCTGAAGCTGTATGCCATGCGGACGAAGGGCGTCATCAACGCATCCTGTGAATTTGACGTGGAGACGCTGCGCCCCACCTACAAATTGCTCATTGGCATCCCCGGCAAATCCAACGCCTTTGCCATTTCCCGGAAACTGGGATTGTTTGAGGAAATCCTCAAGGAAGCGGACAATTTGGTTGATAAGAGTGATAAGGATTTTGAAGACGTTTTGTCCCAGCTGGAGCAGCAGCGCCAGCAGATGGAGTCCGCCCGCCAGGAAGCGGAGCGGCTGCGGCAGGAAACGGCCAAAATCAAGGAGCAGAGCGAAGCATATCACGAGCAGCTGCGGAAAGAGCGGGAAAAGGCCATGGAAACGGCGCGGCGGGAGGCGCAGTATATCATTGAAGAAGCCAGAGCCGCGGCCAATATTGCGTCAGAGGAGCTAAAGGCTCTGCGCAAGCAGCTTTCGGAAAATGGCGACGCCACCGGAATCAACCAGCGCCAGTCTGAGCTGCGCCGGAACCTGAACCAGGTGGAAGAGAAGCTCCGCGCTTCTCAGCCTCAGAAGGAACGCCCGAAACCCAGCCGGGGTATCCTGGTGGGAGACACCGTGGAACTTCTGAAGCTGGGAACAAAGGCCAGTGTCATCGGCATTGGCAAGGACGGTACCTACCAGCTCCAGGCCGGTATCCTGAAAATGACAGCAAAAGCGGATGAGATTTACCTTTTGGAGCAGGAGAATCCCTATAAGGAAAAGGGAGCAAGGCCAAAGCACTCCGGTCGGGAAATGAAGCTGTCCGCTACCCCCGCAGAAGTGGATCTGCGGGGTATGGACGCAGTGGAAGCAATCTGCGTATTGGAGCGGTATTTGGACGAAGCCATGCGCAGCAATCTGAGCCAGGTGCGGATCATCCATGGAAAGGGAACCGGTACGCTCCGGGCAGCGGTCCAGCAAGCGCTGAAGAAAAATAAGTATGTAAAGAAGTTCCGCCTTGGTCAATATGGGGAAGGTGAAGACGGCGTTACCATTGCAGAATTCGGTTCCTGACAGCCAAAGAGTGGATTTGGAAACGTTTTCGGCAAAAATTTACTTGATAAAAACGGCTTCTTGTGAAAATAGGATGAAATTGAGTTGACTTTTTCGGTAAAAATGCTATGATATATGCAGACCTTTCATCCCCGGAAGGGCTTGACGAAAAGGAGTGGGATTATGTTCAACAAAGAAGTGATTGTCCGTTGTGAATCAGGCCTCCACAATAAGCAGGCAACCTATTTTGTGCAGAAGGCCAATGAATTCGAAAGCAGCATTTGGCTGGAATCCGGCAGCCGGAAAATGAATGCCAAGAGTCTGCTGGGCATTATGTCTCTGGGGATCGTTACCGGTTCCACTGTGATGCTGAGCGCCGCCGGCCCTGATGCGGAGGAGGCTGTGAATGCTTTGGACGCACTGCTCCAGCGGGACGTTTATTAAAGGCACTTTACTTAACCGCCTCAATGCCCAACTTGTGCATTGAGGCGGTGCTTTTTTTGAGGAACGCCATGGTCTATGATGAATTAAAGGAAAAAGCTCTGTCCTTGCCCCTCGCTCCGGGTGTTTACATCATGCGGGATAAAAACGATCATGTGATCTATGTGGGGAAGGCCAAAAAACTAAAAAATCGGGTCAGTCAGTATTTTCAGGATACGGCGTCTCATTCACCCAAAACCAGGATCATGGTAAGCAGGATCCACCACTTCGATGTGATCGTTGCTGCTTCGGAATTTGAGGCGCTGGTTTTGGAATGCTCTTTGATCAAGCGCTATCTTCCCAAGTATAACATCCTTCTGAAAGATGACAAAGGCTACCCATATCTGCGGCTGGATATGAGACAGAGCTATCCTGTGGTGACGATGGTCAGCAAGCCTGCCGACGATGGGGCAGAATACTATGGCCCCTATGGCGGACGGTCTGTGACCCATGATGTGATGGAGGCCATCCGCCTAACGCTGAAGCTACCAGGATGCCGTAAGCAATTCCCCCGGGATATCGGGAAAGAACGTCCCTGTCTGAATTATCACATGAATCAGTGCGCAGGCTGGTGTCAGCCTCAGAAAAGCTGTCAGGAATACCGCAGCACGATGCTCCAGGCCAGGCAGCTTTTGCAGGGAAATTATAAAGGCGCAGCAGATGAGATTAAAGGTCAAATGCTCGCGGCAGCGGAACGCTTGGAATTCGAGCTGGCCGCCAGTCTCCGGGACAGGCTGAACGCAGTGGAAAGCCTGAGCCAGAAACAGTTGGTAACGGCCCTGACTCTGGCAGATACCGATGTGGTGGGTTACGGAGAGACAGAGGCCAAGGCATGTTTTGCGGTATTGCACTTTTCCGGTGGAAATTTGCTGGATAAGGACTACGATGTATTTCCCAAGCCGGACGACCCGTCGGAGGCCGTATCCAGCTTGATCAAGCAGTATTACTTGAACCGCGGGCTGGTGCCGAAACGCGTCCTTCTGCCCTTCGAACTGGAGGACGCAGACCTTTTTGCCCAGCTGCTGGAGCAGAATTACGGCCGTCGTCCGAAGATCCATATCCCGCAGCGGGGTGACAATCTGCGTCTGGTGGAGCTGGCCTGCAAAAATGCGTTTGAGGAAGCTGAGCGGGTAACAGGAAAGGAAGAGCGGGTCAATGCCACCTTAGGGCTGTTGGGAAAGATGCTGGCAATGGAGCCCCCAGGCCGGATCGAATCCTTTGATATTTCCAATATTTCCGGTACAGATATTGTGGCCAGCATGGTCGTGTTTCAGGATGGGAAACCCAGCAAGCAGGATTACAAACGCTTTAAATTGGAGGGAATGACCAATCAGGACGATTACGCTTCCATGCGTCAGGTGATCCGGCGCCGGTTTGCCCATTATCAGGCTGGGGATAAAGGCTTTGCCGAAGCTCCGGATCTGCTGTTGATTGATGGAGGGGTAAACCACGCAAGGGCAGCCTTAGAGGTATTGAAGGAGCTTGCATTGATGTTTCCGGTATTCGGCATGGTCAAGGACGATCGGCATCGTACGAGAGCATTGGTGACACCGGAGAATCGTGAGATCCGAATCGATAAAAATCAGGCTGTTTTTGCGCTGATCGGAAATATTCAGGAGGAGACGCATAGGTTTGCCATCACGTATCACCGTCAGCTTCGGAGCAAACGTCTGAAATATTCCGAACTGGACACGATTCCTGGCGTTGGTCCTAAGAGGAAGCAGGATCTGCTGCGTCAGTTTAAGTCCATTTCGGCCATCTCCCAGGCAGAGCTTTCGGAGCTGGAGCGGATCCTTCCCAAAGACGCGGCCGCTTCCGTGTATCACCATTTTCAGGAAAAGAAGAAGGGGCAGCAGGAAGAAACATAGAACGGTTTATCGGAAAGGGGAGCGGATATATGCGCGTTATTACCGGAAAAGCCAGGGGCGTACAGCTAAAAACGCCGGAAGGGCTTTTGACCAGACCCACAGCGGATCGGGTAAAGGAAGCGCTGTTCAGCGTCATTAACTTTGATATTCCGGGGGCAAGGGTTTTGGATCTGTTTGGCGGAACCGGTCAGCTGGGAATCGAAGCGCTGAGCAGAGGTGCTGAAAGCGCGGTTTTTGTAGACGCCCGGGAGGATGCCTGTAAATTGATTCGGGAGAATCTGAAACGCACCAAATTGGAAAAGGAAAGCCGGGTCGTTCGCTGCGATTATCTGGAGTATCTGCGGCATTGCAGGGAACAATATCATATCATCTTTCTCGACCCTCCCTACGCTGAGGTTTTCTTGGAAAGCGCGTTAAAATGCATAACGGAAATTGACATTTTGCAATCCAATGGTATAATAGTTACAGAGCGCCCCTTGGGGAAAGATCTGCCTCTGGAATTGGAAGGCTATACCCGCTCCAAAGATTATAAATACGGAAAAACACTGATTGCGATCTATCGCAAGGTATAAGAGTGAAATCATATGAAAATAGCGATTTATCCGGGCAGCTTCGACCCGGTTACAAGCGGCCATCTGAATATCATTCAAAGAGCGGCCAATATTTTTGACAAGCTGATCGTGTGCGTAATGATCAATCCAGGCAAGCACCCCATGTTCACCCGCCGGGAGCGGGTGGAATTGATTCGCCGGGTCACTGCTGGCATTCCGAATGTGGAGGTTGACAGTTCCACCGAACTGTTGGCAGAATACGCCAGGCGCAGGGGCGGCTGTGTAATCGTTAAGGGGCTTCGGGCCGGTTCTGATTTTGAAAATGAATTTCAGATGGCGTTGATCAACCATAAAATTAACCCGGATCTGGATACCATGTTTTTGACTGCGGAAAGTCAATATATGTATCTCAGTTCCAGCACAGTGAAAGAATTGGGATCCTACGGTGTTGATCTTTCGGATTTTTTACCCAGTGATATTATTCCGGATTTTCAGGAAAGAATAGAGAAAAGAAAAAACTCCAAGGAGGAATATGAAAATGAGCGACCGTAATTCAGAAGACATCATTGGCGCACTGTACGATATGGTGCAGGATGCCCGCTCCATGCCTTTGGCGGCGGATAAGTGCATTCTTGAACGGGATAAAGTTCTGGATATGCTGGATGAGATCATCGCCCAGCTTCCTGGTGAGTTAAAGCAGTCTCGAACCATCGTGGAATCTCGGAATGAATTGATCAGCCAGGCTCGAAGAGAAGCAGAAGGCATTTTGCGCGAGGCGCAGGAAAAGGCGAAGCAGATGCTAACCAGAGAGGCTGTTTATGCGGAGGCAAAAAAACGCAGCGAAGAGCTGGTTGGGCAGACGCAGAATCGGATCAATCAGCTTCGGAAGGCTGGCAATGAGTATATGGATGAGTCTTTGCGTCAAACTGAGGAAGCGATTTCCAAGGCCTTGGCAGAGGTTCGGGATACCCGAATGAAGTTCCGTACAGTCACAGAAGCCCAGGAAAAACGGAAAGCAGCCAATGTAGATATTGAGGTTTGATCCTCGCAGCTGTGGTACTCCCGGTCAGCGGCGCACTGCTTTTCCGTACACATTAACAGATGTATTTCCCTTACCCGGACAGGTATTTGCCTGTCCGGGTTCTTTTTGCTCCCGGCGAAGAATAGGCTGTAGGGAAAGGGGAGTGGGAAATGGTATCAAGCCGCAAACCAACAGGAACCGCATCATCCATACCGGCAGGCCTCGCTGCCGGCTGTGCTGTCAGTTTGGGAATCACGATGCTGGCAGCTGCTTTGTTGGCGAAACTGGTTGATGCGGAAAAACTGCCATGGGAAAATGTAGGCTACGGAATCGTAGTTCTATTGGTTATGGCATCTTTCCTGGGCTCTATAACAGCATATGGAAGAATCAGAAGACAACGGCTGATGATCTGCCTGATCTCAGGGATGATCTACTTCGGAATCCTTTTGTCCCTGACCGCATTGTTTTTTGGAGGACAGTATGAAGGTGTTGGCGTAACCGCTGTGCTGGTTATGGGTGGGAGCGGCGCCGCGGGACTGCTTGGCCTTCGGGAAGGGAAGGGGAGATCCAAGCGGCGTATCCGCGGCCGAAGCGCATCAAAATGAAGGCGAGCTTATAAAAAAAGCTGAAAACGCCTTGTGCTGCAAGGCGTTTTCCTCCCGGCTCCATAGATGCGAATTGTAAAGTTGTACAAATTTCTCCGACAGGTAAATGTAATTTACCTGAAATATTGATTCTGCAAGTTTCCTTGCAGAATCAATATTTTGTGCACTCCGCTCCCAGCAGTCCCTATATATTGAATAAAAATCGAAAATGATAAAGAAAAATGATGCAGCAGTTGTCGTGGTTTACATAAAAATGTTAACATAAATATAGTCATAATTAACAAAAAACCGTTGTTTCGGCTAAAATAGCTTGAATTTTTGTAAATTTTGGAGTATAGTATGGGTGTATTCAAATCAAGGGTTTTCCCCACTCGTGCCGTGTACGCCCTCTGTTTTTTTCATAAGCAGGCGTCTGCTTTGCTTCTATCTTGAGAGGGGGGCTTTCGTGGCACGGTTTTTCTTGTGCGAGATGTGGTCCTGGCTGCGCAAGGGCGGCCGATTCATTCTTGCATTCTTCTGGGTAACGGGACTGCTGTGCGGTATTTTTGCTTTCCGCCGTGTCGGTTCTGACCTTGTTCCTTTGATGCGCAGGGCAGCTTATGCGCCTGTGTCGATCGTTGGCATATTATGTGCTGCCACCTTACCTTTCCTGCTTTCCGCGTTTGCGGTTTTTCTATCCAGGCCTGTATGGATTCTTCCAATTTGCTTTGGAAAGGCGTTCTGCTTTTCTTTGATTTCTATGGGCATTCTTCAGGCTTATGGTTCCGCCGGGTGGCTGATTCGGTATTTGCTGTTGTTTGGCAATTGCGCTTCTGCGCCGATCCTGTACTGGCTTTGGCTGCAGTATTTCCGCAAATACCGAAGTACGCCTCTCTGGGAGGGCACATTGGCGTTTTCTCTGGCACTTTTGTTGGGGAGCATCAATTATCGGGTCATTGCGCCGCTGCTGGCGTCTCTGATAGAATATACGAAAGGGTAAAGTGGGTAAAC
>CALXDT010000026.1 GCA_944387125.1 uncultured Oscillospiraceae bacterium
CTGCCGGGGCGCACCCCAGGGTGGTCTCTCTTGCCCCTTCGGGGCAATTCACCTTCTGTACCTGGCAGAAAATACCTCTCAGGCTGCGCAGTGTGCCAGTTGTACGCCAAAGGCGTACAAGGAGTGCGCGCAGCTTACCTGCAAAACTCTGTCGGAAAGCCCCGCAGGGGCTTTCCGACAGCCTGAGGCGGCGTGGCTGGCCGCGCCGCCTCCCCTGCCGAAGCATATTTCGGCAGGGTTTATCAAGGAGGAAAGAAGGAGTTGGTTTTTCAAAAATCCCCGGGTCAATCGCTGCCCAGGGCCAGGAATTCCGCCGGATCCACAGGCTCGTCGTGAAGCGTCACGCTGAAGTGCACATGGCTGCCCAAAGCGGTCTCCACAATGGCCGTATCCCCGGCATAGCCGATGGTCTGCCCCATGGTAACAGTGTCTCCAGCCTTCACCGCCAGGTCTTCCCGGAGGCTGGCATATTTGGTGGTATAGCCGTCATCGTGGCGGATCACCACGGTATAGCCCATGGCCTCGTCCTCATAGACGGTATACACCTGACCGTCGGCTGCGGCACAGACCGCCGTGCCCTCCTCCGCCGCCAGATCCACCCCGTTGTGCACCCGCCAGTCCCGGGTGGTCTGGTTGTAGCTCAGCGCCTCCATAGAGTAGCCGGAGATGGTTTGGCCGGATACCGGCGAGGTGGTTTTCATAGGCTGCTTCGGGGTAGGCGCAGGGGCAGTGGCCTGGGTGGCCTGGGTGGCCGGTGTGGTGGTCTGCTCCTGGGGCTGGGTGGCCAGCACCGGCATATCTTCTGTGATCATGGTTCCCGCCAGTACATCTTCCTGGGTCTCCTGGACGGAAACCTCCTGCACCTGGTCGGCGTTTCGGTAGTACACATAGCTCGTGATCCCAATGGCAGCGGCGCACAGGATCAGGGCTATGTAGTAGCCCTTTCCGTTGCCGCGGCCGGTTTGTTTGTTGTCGCTCATTGTCATTAAGCACCTCCGAAGCCAAGTATTGCCGAACCGCCACCAATTTAAACAGCTTTTGGAAAAAAATACCGCCAGGATCCATGTCCTGGCGGTAACGGTTAGGAATCCGCTTCCTTCTGGCCTTCCCAGAAGGGTTCCGGCTTTTCACAGGTTTCGCACCGGCCGGTGCAGGTGCGGGGCTTATATTGCAGCTCCTGGCTTTTGATGCTCACGGTGGTGCAGGGGGGAATGGAGGATGTGATAAACACGTTGGAGCCGATGACGCTGTCCCGGCCGATGACCGTGCCGCCTCCGAGAATGGAAGCGCCGGCGTAAATGGTCACATGATCCTCAATGGTGGGGTGGCGCTTCCTGCCCCGCAGGCTCTGGCCGCCCCGGGTGGTCAGCGCGCCCAGGGTTACGCCCTGATAGACCTTCACATGATCCCCAATGACTGTGGTTTCTCCGATTACGATGCCGGTTCCGTGGTCAATGAAGAAGTATTTTCCGATGGTGGCGCCGGGGTTGATATCGATGCCGGTGGTGCTGTGGGCGTGCTCGGTCATGATCCGGGGCAGCAGAGGCACCTGCAGGGTATAGAGGATATGCGCCAGCCGGTAGACCGTGATGGCATACAGGCCGGGATAGCAGAAGATGATTTCGTCGGTGCTGGAAGCCGCGGGATCTCCGTCGTAAAAGGCCTCTACATCCGTCTGCACCACGGCGCGGACCTTGGGAATCTCCCGGAAAAAGGCAATGCTCAGCGCCTGGGCTTTTTCCTCCGGGTTTTCTTCCGCGGTCATGCCTTCCAGCACAATGGTGATCTGCTTATTGAGGTTGTACATCACGTCCTCAATGAGCATGGACAGGTTATGCTTGGCGTTGTACATCCGGTAGCTTCTGTCCCGGTAGAAGCCGGGATAGACGATCCGCAGGAGCTTGTCGATCATGTCGATGACAACCGCCTTGTCCGGCTGCCGGAAGAGATTGAGCTTGTCAATGTCCCGGTGGTTCTGGTAGTCCAGCAGAATGCCGTCTACAATGCCTTCGATCTGCTGTTCAATGGGCGTCAATGGTCATTCCTCCTTCTTCCGGGGCCTTATTCGGCAAAGTTGAGAATGTCCTTGTACTTCTCTTTGAACAGGGCATACACCGCGTCCAGAACAGCCTCATCCTCCACAGCCAGGTAGTTCTCGTTTTCCTCGTCCACCGGCTCCACTTCCAGAATCACGATCTCCGTGGACTCCTCCCGGGCAGGCAGAAGCACCAGGTACTCTTTGTCCCGGTAGGTCATGCAGTCCAGATATTCAAAATCCACATCATTGCCGTTTTCGTCGGTCAGGGTGAGGATCGTTTCCTCCTCAGGCAGATTGGTTTCGTTTTCCACAAACAGCCTCCTGTCTCCCCGGGCGATGCCGCCGTTTGGGGATGTATTCTTTCGGTTATGATATCATATGCCTCCGGGAAAAGCAAGCCGGAATTGGCCTTGGAAAACCAGCGCATTTTTTTGTTTTTTCTCTTCCCTTTCCAGGCAATTTTTAGTATAATGGCCATTGGAAAGAAAAATTTATTGTACCCGGGAGAACGTTATGAGGATCCTTTACGACAGCAAGCAAACCAAATTCAAGTCCCCCTTCGGCACCCTGATCCCTGACCAGCCATGCACCCTGCACATCTATATTCCTTCCACGGTGGAGGCTGTGAAGGTCTCCTGCATTCTGGACCGGGACGGCCAGAGCAGCCGCACGGCAGAGCTGTACCAGCAGCGCCGGGAAGGGCCGTACGACGTGTTCGGCGGAGACTTTTCCCTCCCCCAGACAGGACTGTACTTTTACTATTTCTATGTCCACACCTCCGGAGGCGGCTTCCGGCTGTTCAAGCAGGGGGATGATACCAATATGGAGGCCGGGGATCTGTGGCAGGTTTCCTGTATCCCGGCGGATTTCCACACCCCCGACTGGGCCAAAGGCGCCACCATTTACCAGATTTTCCCCGACCGGTTTTGCCGCAGCGGCCAGACGGATCTCACCGGCAAGCTGCGTCCCTACACCCTGCACAACTACTGGCACGAGGAAGTTCACTGGCAGCCGGACGGGCAGGGCATTGTGCATAACAACGACTTCTTCGGAGGCAATCTCCGGGGCATCCAGGAAAAGCTGGACTACATCGCCAGTCTGGGTGTCACCATGGTGTACCTGAACCCCATTTGCAAAAGCTACTCCAACCACCGGTACGACACCGGCGACTATAAGACCGTGGATCCCATGCTGGGCACCCAGGAGGACTTTGTCAATCTCTGCAATGCCGCCCATGCCCGGGGAATCCGGGTGATTCTGGACGGGGTCTACTCCCACACCGGTTCCAACAGTCTCTATTTCAACCGGGAGGGCGCCTTTGAATCCCTGGGCGCCGCCAATTCCCAGGAGTCTCCCTACTACAATTGGTATACCTTCTACCACTGGCCGGACAGCTACCACGCCTGGTGGAACTTTGACACCCTGCCCACGGTGAACAAAATGGAGCCTTCCTTCCTGCGCTATATCATCACCGATCCGGACAGCGTGGTGGCGCACTGGCTTCGCCTGGGGGCCGACGGCTTCCGGCTGGATGTGGCGGACGAACTGCCTGACGCCTTTATCCAGATGCTGCGCCGGCGAATAAAGGAGATCAAGCCCGACGCCCTGCTGCTGGCTGAGGTGTGGGAGGACGCCTCCAGCAAGATTGCCTACGGGCATCGCCGCAGCTACTTCACCCAGGGAGAGGTGGACGCGGTGATGAACTATCCTTTCCGGGACGCCATCATCCGGTTTGTCCGGGGTCAGGACGGCGGCCAGGGGCTGAAGGAGACGGTGATGTCCATTGTGGAAAACTATCCGGCAGAGGTGGTCGCCTGCAATATGAACCTGCTGGGCACCCACGACACCCCCCGGATCCTCACCGCTTTGGTGGACGATTTTGACGGCAGCCGGGAGGAAAAGGCCCGCCGCCGCCTGTCCAGAAACCAGTTCTCCATCGCCTGGGAGCGGCTTTTGTCCGCTTCCTTCCTGCAATACACCCTTCCCGGCAGTCCCTGCCTGTACTACGGAGACGAGGTCTGCATGGAGGGGCACCGGGATCCCTTCAACCGCCGTCCCTTCCCCTGGGGCATGGAGGATCCGGAATTTTTAAGCCACTTCCGGCGGCTGGGCCGGCTGCGCCGGGATCATGAGGCGCTGCGTCTGGGAGACATCCGCTTCTTCCAGGCGGCGGACAAGCACCTGGGCTTCACCAGAAGCTACGGCGGAAAGACCTGCCGGATCTACTGCAACCGCAGCAGCGACACCTGGGATGTTCCCTCGGGGAAGCTGGTGCTGGGCTACCATCTGCAGGTGGCCGCCCCCGACTGGCTGACCCTCGGTCCCCGGGGCTTCTGCATCACTGAGGAGTGAGGGCATGGCAGTTGGAACAAAATTTGCACCAAGCTGCGCAAATCCGATAAGCAGAAAATCTTTCCCCCACGCCGCCCCGGATCATTGCCTCAGCGGTTCTGTCAGCACAAAAACCCGCCTCCTGGATGCAGGAGGCGGGTTTGCTTATGGCTTATACGCTGGGGCCGTTCACCGGCTGCGCCATCGGATCTCCCAAAGTCTCCACCTTGGAGTCCTTGATCAGCTTCTTGGGACAGACTGTGGCGCACAGGCCGCAGTTGTCGCACTTGCTGTAGTCAATGCGGGCCAGGTTGTTCTCAATGGTGATGGCATCCTGGGGACAGATCTTCTTGCACAGGCCGCAGCCAATGCAGCCGATGGTGCAGGCGCGGGTGGTGGCGGCGCCCTTGGCCAGGGACGCGCAGGCGATGACCACATTCCGGTTCGGCTCCACCGGAACGATCAGATTCCGGGGACACACGGCAGCGCAGGCCATGCAGCCCACACACAGGTCTTCGTCCACCTGGGCAACCCCGTTTACCACCTTGATGGCGCCGTATTTACAAACCTTGGTGCAGGAGCCGTAGCCCAGGCAGCCGAACTTGCAGGACAGGGGGCCGCTGCCGCCCACCCGGGAGGCAGCCAGGCAGTCCTTGAAGCCTTCGTAATTGCCCTTGACCTTAGCGCCGGAGGTGAGGTTGCCGTCCTTGTCGTACTGCTTGGCGCCGGAGCAGCGCACCAGCGCCACCTTCCGGGTGACTTCTACAGCCTTGACTCCCATAATGGCAGCCATGGCCTGGGCGCATTCATTGCCGCCGGAGGCGCACTTGCCGATGGGCGCTTCGCCGCTGAGCACCGCTTCGGCGTAGCCGCTGCAGCCGGGGTAGCCGCAGCCGCCGCAGTTGGCGCCGGGAAGGCACTCGTTCAGCTGATCCAGCCGGGGATCCGTTTCCACATAAAAGACCTTGGACGCGGCAGACAGGATCAGGCCGAAGATCAGACCCAGGCTGCCCAAAATGCCAATGGCGATTAAAATTTCCATTCTTAGCCCTCCTTAGAAAATGCTCAGGCCGGAGAAGCCCATGAAGGCCAGAGCCAGAAGGCCGGCGGTGATCAGAGCAATGGGGAAGCCCCTGAAGCACTCAGGGCAGTCGGCCTTGTTCACCCGCTCCCGGACGGAAGCGAACAGCACAATGGCCAGTGTGAAGCCCAGGCCGCCGGCAGCGCCGTTGACCACGCTGAGCAGGAAGTTGTACCCCTCCTGAACGTTCACCAGCACCACGCCCAGCACGGCGCAGTTGGTGGTGATCAGAGGCAGGTAGACGCCCAGAGCCTTATACAAAGCGGGGACGCTCTTTTTCAGGAACATTTCCACCACCTGCACAATGGAGGCAATGGCCAGAATGAACACCACCGTCTGCATATATTCCAGGTTCAGCGCCACCAGAATCAGGTTGATGCCGTAGCAGGCGGCAGAGGCCAGCGCCATTACGAAGGTAACGGCCATGCCCATGCCCAGAGCGGTGTCGATTTTCTTGGAGACGCCCATAAAGGGGCAGATGCCGTAGAACTTCACCAGAATAAAGTTCTCACTGAGCAGCGCGCTGATGAGGATACCCAAAATCGCTTCCATTACTTCGCCGCCTCCTTCTTCTTACTCTTGATGTCCAGATGCTTCATCAGCCACTGGGAACCGGCAATGACGCAGCCCAGCACCAGGAAGCCGCCCACCGGCATGACCATCAGCATGGCAGGATACTCCGCGGGAATCAGCCGGATGCCCTCGCCGCCGTTGAGCAGGCCGCCGCCGAAGGTGCCGGAGCCCAGCAGCTCCCGGATCACGCACACAATGGTCAGCGCAACGGTATAGCCGATGCCCTGGAAGATGCCGTCCAGCGCCGAAGCCAGAACGCCGTTTTTGGAGGCGAAGGCCTCCGCCCGGCCCAGGATAATGCAGTTGACCACGATCAGGGGAATGAACACGCCCAGACTGGTGGACAGATCCGGCAAAAATGCCTGGATGGCCAGATCCACAATGGTCACAAAGCCGGCAATGATGGTAACATAGGCGGCAATTCGAATCTGGGACGGGATAAACTTACGCAGCGCGGAAATGATAATATTGGAGCAGGTGAGGATGATGGTAACAGCCACGCCCATGCCCAGGCCGTTGAACAGGCTGGTGGTGATGGCCATGGTGGAGCACATACCCAGCAGCTGCACCGTCACCGGGTTCTTGGTGAGCAGGCCTTCGTAAAACTGTTTCTTGATATTCATGGTCCAGCCTCCTTAACCCAAATTGGCAGCGCATTCCAGAGCGGCGCTGACACCGGTGCAGATGGCCCGGGATGTAATGGTCGCGCCGGTGATGGCGTCGATCTGACCGCCGTCCTTGGTCACGGCGACCGTGCCGGACGTCCCGGCAAACTGGCTGCGGAAGGCCTCGCCGGCGGCTGTATCCGCGGCAGCCACCGCGCCCAGGCCGGCAGTCTCGGTCTGGGAAATAATGGAAATCCCCAGAACCGCGCCGTCGGTGCCGATGCCCACCATCATGGTGATGCCGCCGTTAAAGCCGGCGGGGGTCACTTGAACGGCGCAGCCGTTCTCCCCCTGATAGACCTGGGAGACCAGGCCGGTGGCGTCGGTAAAGGCCACGGCCGCGCCGCCTCCGGGGAGCACCGCCTCAATGGCGGCCTGGGTCTTTTCCTCCTGCTGCGCCGCGATCCGGGGAGCGGTGACGGCATTGACTCCCGCCAGAGCCACGGCCACCAGAGAGGTGATCACCAGCAGGGTCAGGGTCAGCCGCAGGACATAATGAACAGTGGATTCTTTTTTCATTGCTTTGCCGCCTCCTTCTTCGGTGCGCCGAACTTCACAGGACGGCCGATGCGATCCAGCAGCACCACACAGGCGTTCATCACCAGAATGGCATAGGACACGCCTTCGTTATAGCCGCCGAAGCAGCGGATCAGAATGGTCAGGACGCCGCAGCCCACCGCGTAGATGATCTGCCCCAGCTTGGTCACAGGAGAGGTAACGTAGTCTGTGGCCATGAAAATGGCGCCCAGCATCAGGCCGCCGCTGAACAGCTGCGCCAGCATCCAGGAAATCCGGTCGTTTCCCTGGGGGAACAGGAAGGCAAGAACCGCCACCGTGCCCAGGTAGATCAGGGGGATCCGGGGGCTGATCACCTTCCGGACCAGCAGGTAGACAAACCCAATGAGCAGCAGCGCGGCAGAGGTCTCGCCCAGGCAGCCGCCCACATTGCCCCAGAACAGATCCATAATGGATTCTTCCGGCATCATCCCCTGGTGCATATTGGCCAGGGGGGTGGCGGCTGTCACCGCGTCGGCGGCGGAGAACAGCCCGGCGGCATTTTCCCAGCCCACCTTCACCCAGGTGCTCATGAGCACCGGCCAGCTGAACATAAAGGCCCGGCCGGCCAGAGCGGGGTTGACCACATTCCGCCCCAGGCCGCCGAAGAGCATCTTCACCAGGATGATGGCAAAGGCGTCGCCCAGGATGATGGCCCAGTAGGGGATGGTCACGGGACACACAAACGCCAGCAGCGTGCCTGTAACCACAGCGGACAAGTCGTAGACCTTACAGTGGTGCTTGGTGATCCTGCACCACAGCCACTCAAAAAACACACAGGAAGCGATGCTCACCAGCGTGACCATCAGCGCCCGGAATCCAAAGAAGTAGATGGCGCCCAGCAGCGCGGGGGTCAGGGCAATGAGCACGTCCCGCATGATGATCTGGGTCGTTACCTTGGAATGGACATGGGGGGAGCTGGAAATGGTCAGCTCGTAAAAGTATTTCATCTGTGCCATGTCTGCCCCTCCTTAAATCTTCGCCTTGGCGGCTTCGCTGCGGATGCGCTGCTTGGCCACCCGGAAGCCCAGAACCAGCGGAACGCTGGCGGGGCAGGTATAGGCGCAGCAGCCGCACTCAATGCAGTCCATTACGTTGTTCGCCTTCATTTCTTCCACGTCGTTGGACTGCAGCGCCTTGTACATCAGCACCGGCATCAGCTTCATGGGGCATACGTCGATGCACTTGCCGCAGCGCAGGCACTGGGGCTCGTCCACGGCATACTCATTGCGCCGGCCCAGCACGGTAATGGCGTTGACGCCCTTGATGGTGGGCACGCTCAGGTCATACTGGGCGGCACCCATCATGGGTCCGCCGGAGAGCACCTTGTAAGGATACTCCGAGTGGCCGCAGGCGTCAATCAGATCGTTGAAGGAGGTGCCGATGGGCACCAGCAAGTTCTTCGGCTCCATGAGGATGTCCCCGGAGACGGTGACAATCCGCCGGATCAGAGGCATCCCGTCGTAGACCACGTCGTGGATGGCCTTGCAGGTAGCGGCGTTGAACACCGCGCAGCCCACTGCCGCGGGCAGACCGCCGGAGGGAACCTCCCGCCCGGTGATGGCATAGATCAGCTGCTTTTCAGCGCCCTGGGGGTACTTGGCAGGCAGCACGTCCACGCTGATGCCGTCAGAGGCGGCCAGCTGAGCGCGCAGAGCCTTGGCCGCCGCGGGCTTGTTGTCCTCGATGGCGATGTGGCCTTCCTTCAGCCCCAGAATTTTCATAATCAGCTTCAATCCGGAGATCAGCTTGGCTGGTTCCTCCCGGCACAGCCGGTCGTCGGCTGTGATAAACGGCTCGCATTCACCGGCGTTGATAATCACCGTGTCCACCTTGCCGATGCCGCCGGAGAGCTTTACGTGGGTGGGGAAGGTCGCGCCGCCCATACCCACAATGCCGCCTTCCCGGATGATCTCCATCAGCTCCTGGGCGCTGAGGGCATCCACCTGCTCCTGGGTGCGGGGCTGGATGTCCGGGCACAGGGTGTCCTGGTGGTCATTTTCAATGACCACACTCATCACCGTGGTGCCGCTGGTATGCGCCTTCATCTCAACCGATTTGACCTTGCCGGAGACGGACGCATGGACAGGAACACACAGGCCCTGGTTGTCGCCGATCTTCTGACCGACCGTGACCAGATCTCCCTTTTTCACCAGGGGCTTGCAGGGAGCGCCGATGTGCTGGGACATGGGGATCACCACAATGTCCGGCGCCGGAAACGCCTGCGTTTCCTTTTCGCAAGCGTACCACTTATTTTCTTCGGGGTGCACCCCTCCGAAAAACGAAAACGCCATAGTACTTCACCTCTTTCAAATTTCACGGAACTGCGCCGTTTAGATACAAAATAATGATACTGCATCTTCGCCCATTTGTCCACCCCGTTTTTGGCATTGTAGACAAAAAAATTCCATTACACCTATTTTTATCGATACACTTTGGCTGAAATGGCCAGAAAATGGAAAAGCAGCCGACGTACCGGGACGCTCGGTACGCTGGCTGCTTCGATTCCAAATAGGGCTTCCGGTCAGGCGATCCGCACAGCGGCGACCACCAGACGGCCGTTGTTCAGGGTGTACTCGCAGGTGGACAGGCAGATCAGCTTGTCCCCGTACTTGGGGGTCACGCCGGTATCGTAGAAGGCCAGCTCCTTGCAGGTG
This sequence comes from uncultured Oscillospiraceae bacterium, assembly GCA_944387125.1. Taxonomy (GTDB): domain Bacteria; phylum Bacillota; class Clostridia; order Oscillospirales; family Oscillospiraceae; genus Faecousia. The sequence continues at coordinate 9,901 of CALXDT010000026.1, forward strand.
TTCACAAATTCGTCAAACTCCGCTTCGCTGGCCGCGTCCACAAACTGGTGGTAGCTGAAGCCCTCGCCCACATTGGCGCTGGTTTTGAACACGGCAAAAATCTTGTAAGTATGGTACTCCGTCAGGGTGTCGAAGAAGATCAGGCTGTTGTTCTCCCAGGTCTCCTTCCGGGTGTAGGCGTTCAGAGCGGCAAACATGGTGCCGTCCGCCATATTGTGGCCGAACAGGGTGATATTGTCGCTGGGTTCGTTGAGATCCGCTTCCTCCCAGGCAAAGATGCTGCCCCGCTCGCTTTGGTTCTTGTAAAAGTCCTTGTACAGATAGTAGCCCTTTTCATCGGGGGTCTGCATCACCGGATAGTCCAGCTTGGTGCCGTCGATCTGAATCCAGCCCACCAGATCCGGGTTCATTTCATACAGCTCCTGATAGCTCTCCAGAATCCCAGGCTCGGTAGCCTCGGTGGTTTCCGTAGGCGCGGTGGTCTCCGATTCCCCCCCGGTGGTTTGGGGCACCGTGGGTCTGGTCTGGTTCGTGGCGTTCTCCTTGATCTGCGCCAGCTGATCATACTGATCCTGCTGCTGCTTGCCTTCCAACAGATAATTTCCTACCAGAAAGGCGCTGACGCCAAAGGCGGCGACCAAAATCACCACCACAATGGTAATAATCACTTTTTTCACAGAATTCATAGGCCGATACCTCCTTTTGCTATTATATGCCCGGGGAATACCCCTGTCAAGCCATCCGGTTCTTAAGAAATCATTAGGATTGTCACAAATTCCCTCAACCATTCATATAGGGCACGCCCAGGTAATCCCGCATGGCGTAGTAGTTGGGCAGCTTTCTCCAGCCGCTGGCCACGGTGGCATTGCCGCTGGTGACAACCTTGGTATCCGGCAGCGCCTGGGAGATCCGATAGGCGTCGGAGCTGCTGCCGAAGATCATGTACACATTTTTCAGCCAGGTCATTCCCAGAATGCCGTCCACCTTTGGCCAGGTGTTGCCGAAGTTCAGATCCTCCAGACTGGTGCATCCGGCCAGGGGAGCCAAATCCTTCACGGCGCTCCAGTCCAGCTCCAGGAACTTCAGCTTCTTGCAGTTGGAAATGGCGTCGATGTACTGGACGCTGGTGTGCGCCAGAATCAGATACTCAATGTTCGGCATATAGGCCAGGAAGCTGACGTCGGTGATGCCGCCGTGGTGGCCAATGTCCATGCAGACAATATCCTCGCAATACCGGAGGTTGTAGGAAATCTTGTCCGTAAAGGGCAGGGGGCAGTTGTCCCGGGCGGGGAAAAAGTCCGTGGTGTCTGTCCGGGTGGGCAGCACGCCGCCAAAGCGCACCGTCCAAACCACCTTGTAGTCCTCCCGCACCCGCTCCCGGTAGGCGGCGATGTCATCGTTTTCAAAGGCGCACTCTCCCAGGAACACCCGCTGGGCATCCGGGAAATAGGTCATTCCCAGCTCCACCTGCTCCAGCGATTCGATGGTCGCGTCGGACAGATCGATCTCCTCGGTATCCAGAGAAAAGCGCTTGCCGCAGATCTCCTGCTCCCAGGTGATTTGGATCTGGGCATTGGCGTCCCGGTAGGCCGTCAGGCTCTCGCCGGAGGCCTCCGGCAGCACAAAGTGCACCTGCTTCAGATCCGGCAGCAGCTCCAGCAGCCCCATTTCCTCCTGAGTTACGCCGGTAAGCTCCGCGGAAGCCTGATCCGTGGGCAGCTCCTTGCCGCCGATGCCCACCAGGAATTCCAGATCGTTATCCTGGCAGTATTCCTGCACCTGATGGTAATTTTCCGTGCCCGCGCCGCCGCAGGCCACAACCGTCTCCAAATTAGGGAAGCAGTCCAGCAGCTGCACTTCCTCAGAGGCAATGCCCCTGAGCTCCAGGTGGCTTTCCTGATTGGAGTAGGAATTTCCCCCCAGGGAAACCGTGCAGCGCACCTCCACTTGGGGATACTGCTCCTGGGCCTCTATCAGCTGCTGATAATCTGTGCACCCCTGGGCGTTGAGCACCCGCAGGGAAGAGAAGCACTTCAGTGTCCGCACATCCTTATCGGTCAGGGCCGTCACCGTCAGCTCGCTGGTATCCTCCGGATACAAGCTGTCCTGGAAGGGCACGTTCCAATGGATCTGACAGTCCGGCAGCATCCGCTGAAGCCTTTCATAATGGTTAACGGTAATCTCCTGATCCCGCAGATCCAGCGTCCGGGCATTTCTGGGATAAAACCGAAAATCCACCATGACATAGTTGATCATGTGCCAGACAATCCCCAGGGCAACCGCCGCCAGCAGCACCGCCAGCAGCAGGAACAGCAGCACCTTCTTCCTGCCATTCATCGGAAGTCCCTCCTTGTTCCGGGAAGCGCTCCTTCCCGCGATGCGTGATATTGCATTTATTATGAATCCAGACCCGGTGTAAGTCAAGGAAAATTTGCAGAACCTGGCAAAATTTTCCCGTTTTCCCCCTTGGAAAGAAAACCGCCGGAAATTTGAAAATATGCTTATCGACTTTACACAGCAAAAGAACTTTCTGTGCCCCATATTGGTACAGACGTTCCCCATCCAACATGGTGGTCTTTCCAATACCCGCCCCAAACAATCTTCTGTCCAGCACAATCTGAACGAGAAGCGCGCCGGGAGGGGTCCGGGGAGGGCGGCTCTGGCGCGGGAGCTGGCCAGCATTCAGCGCCTCCCCGGTCGGCTTCTTTGCTTCCTTTCT
>CALXDT010000027.1 GCA_944387125.1 uncultured Oscillospiraceae bacterium
TCACCGATTCCGCTGCTGACCCCAAGACCCTGGCCACCTCCACCGGCGACGAGTCCAAGGCGCAGTTCACCGAGGGAAAGGCTGTGTTCTATCAGAACGGCACCTGGGAGTATGCGGGCATCGTGGAAGCCGGCATCAGCCCTGACGACCTGGCGATGATCCCCATCTACTGCGGCGTGGAAGGCGAAGAGAACTCCGGCCTGTGCTCCGGCACCGAGAACTGCTGGGCTGTAAACGCCAATGCCTCCGAAGAGGATCAGAAGGCTTCTCTGGACTTCCTGTACTGGATGGTCACTGACGCCGAGGCCTCTGCCGTGATGGTCGAGCAGCTGGGCGCCGTGCCCTTCAAGGCCGCTCCCGCATCCTCCAATGTCTTCATTGTTGACGGCAATGAGATGCTCTCCGAGGGCAAGTACTCTGTGACCTGGGCGTTCAACTACACTCCCAACGTGGAATCCTGGAGAGCCACCGTGGTCACTGCTCTGACCACTTACTCCGCGGATCCCACCGACGCCAACTGGGAACAGGTTGTTTCCGCCTTTGTTGACGGCTGGGCCATCGAGTACAACGTTGTCAACGGCTAATTCACAGATCCTTCCGGGGGCGGGTGTCTGCCCGCCCCCTCCGCAAAGATCTTCTGCCCTGGGGAAAGCGCTGGATTCCCCGCGGCAAGCTGAGGTTTGTGCAATCAGCTGTTTTCCCCCGGGCAGAAGCAGGCACCATTCATCCTTATGAAAGAGAGGGAGATCATTTTGGCAAAACGTAAGCAATCTGTCAACCTGGTGCAGCAGCCCATCCGGAAGTTCGCACCTGTTTTTATTCTGCCCACCTTTCTGGCCTTTGTCATTGGATTTGTGTGGCCGTTCCTTCAGGGCATTTATCTGTCCTTCTGTAATTTCAACACCCCCAGGGACGCCCAATGGGTGGGGATAAGCAACTATGTGAAGACCTTCCAGGACGCCGGCTTCCTGAACGCCTTTAAAAACACGGCGGCCTTCGCGGTGGTCTCCATCATTCTGATCAACGTGGTGGCTTTTATGATCGCCTACGCTTTGACCCAGAAGATCCGGGGCGCCAACCTGTTCCGCACGGTGTTCTTCATGCCCAACCTCATTGGCGGCGTGGTTCTGGGCTACATCTGGAGCATGATCTTTGACGGCATTCTGAAAAACTACGGCACCTACCTGACGGCCAACGGCACCTACGGATTCTGGGGTCTGGTAATTTTGGTGGCCTGGCAGCAGATCGGCTACATGATGATCATTTACATCGCCGGACTGCAGGCGTTGTCGGAGGATATGCTGGAGGCCGCCCGGATGGACGGCGCCACCGGCCGGCAGACCCTGTTCCAGGTGATCATCCCCAATGTGATGCCCTCCATCGCCACCTGCACCTTCCTGACATTGACCAACTCCTTTAAGATGTTCGACCAGAACATGGCTTTGACCGGCGGCCTGCCCAGCATCATTCAGGACGGCGCCAAGGTCAACATCACCGAACTGCTGGCTTTGAACATTTACTCCACCTACAATATCAATAAGAACTATCACGGCGTGGCTCAGGCCAAGGCGGTTATCTTCTTCATCCTGGTTGCTGTTCTGGCCATTGCCCAGCAAGCCGTGACCCGCAGAAAGGAGGTTGAGCAGTAATGAAAAAACAGACGCAGCATTATTCCACCGGCAGTAAAATTCTCACCTGCGTATTCGCAGTGCTTTCCCTGCTGTGGGTCTTCCCGATTTTTGAGGTACTGATCAACTCCTTTAAGGAAAACGCGTTTGTCAACCTGGAACCCTTTGCCCTGCCGGACGCGGAGTCCTTTGTGGGTCTGGCCAACTACATCAAGGGTCTGACCTTCGGCAACTATCCCTTCTTTCAGGCGGCTTTCTACAGCGTGCTGATTACCGTGGTGTCTGTGGCGCTGATCCTGGTGTTCTGCTCCATGTCCGCCTGGTACATTGCCCGGGTGAACAGCCTGATTTCCCGGGTGTTCTACTACCTGTGCCTGTTCTCCATGATCGTGCCCTTCCAGATGGTCATGTTTACCCTGACCTTCACCGCCGATCAGATGAATCTGAATACCCCCTACACCATCCCCATTGTTTATCTGGGCTTCGGCGCGGGGCTGGCCATCTTCATGTTCCTGGGCTTTGTGAAGGGGCTTCCCATGGAAATTGAGGAAGCGGCTGCCATTGACGGCTGCGGACCCCTGCGCACCTACTTCAATGTGGTGCTGCCCATGCTTAAGCCCACCCTGATCTCTGTGGGGATTCTGGAACTGATGTGGGTGTGGAACGACTACCTGCTGCCCTATCTGGTGCTGGATCGTACCAAGTACATGACCATCCCCATTCTGGTGCAATACCTGAAGGGAAGCTACGGCACCGTGGATCTGGGCGCCACCATGGCGATTATCATGATGAGCATTACGCCCATTATCATCATTTACATCTTCTGCCAGAAGCACATCATCAAGGGTGTTGCCGCCGGTGCTGTGAAGGGTTAAGCCTGCCATGGCCTGGGGAAAGCGGGAAGACTATGACCATCAAGGACCTTGCCGAAAAAACCGGTTACGCGGTGGGAACCATCTCCCGGGCTTTGAACGGCCACCCCAACGTCAGCCCCAAAACGCGCAGTGCCATACTGGAAGCCGCCCGGGAAAGCGGCTTCCAGCTGAACACCAATGCCAAACAGCTGAAGCAGACCCATTCCAATGCCATTTTGCTGGTGGTTAAGGGCGTGGGCAACGAGCTGTTCGGAGAAATGGTGGAAACCATTCAGCACTGCGTGTCCCAGACCCGGTATCAGCTGCTGGTGGACTATATGGACGAGGATCTCAACGAAGTCACCCGCGCGATGCAGCTTTGCCGGGAGAGAAAGCCCCTGGGGGTGATCTTTCTGGGAGCAAACAACCGCAATTTCCAAAAGGAATTTTCCGCCGTCGACGTCCCCTGCGTGGTGGTGACAAACAATGCCCGGGGACTGCCTTTTGAGAATCTCTCCAGCGTTAGCACCGATGACCGGGAGGCGGCCAGGCAGGCCATTGAGACGCTGATCTCCATGGGGCATCGAAGCATTGCCATCATCGGCGGCGATCCGGCCATTTCCGATACCAGCCGCCTGCGGCTGGAAGGGTGTATGGCGGCCTTTGCAGACCACGGGATCCCCTTTGATCTGAACCGGGATTACCGGGGCGGACGCTATTCCTGGCACAATGGCTATGAAGCGGTGCAGGCGCTGCTCCGGGGCGGGAAGTCCTATACGGCGATTTTCGCGGCGGCGGATGTGATGGCCATCGGCGCCATCCGCGCCCTGTGGGAGAGCGGTCTGCGGGTGCCCCAGGATGTTTCGGTTATGGGTCTGGACGGACTGCCGTTGGGAACGTATCTGGTGCCCCAGCTGGCTACAGTGGTGCAGGACAGCGCCCTTTTGGCGACCCGGGGGGTGAAGATTCTGCTGGAAGCCATGGAAAACGGGAAACCTGCCTGCCATGAGACGGTTCCATTCCGGATTGCCCGGCGGGAAAGCATCCGGGACATTCGGGGATGATTCTGATACGATTTCCTTATTAAAATATTTCATTTTACTATGAAAGCTCCGCATTCATAGTAAAACTTTAAACAAATGCCCGCATCTCGCCCCTTACGGGGCAACTGATGCGGATGCATATAAATCCCCATGCACGTACTGCTTTCTTGGTTCGTGGCGTGATCGTATCCCATGGGGATTTAATCAGGAAGGCATCGCCTTGCGGCGCTGCCGAATCTGTGATTTTCGGAATGGAAAATCACAGATTCCCGTCTCATAGGATTCTCTAATGAAAATCTTTCATCGGAATGGAAAAGAGAATCAGTATGACATACACCCGGACGGCGCGGGTTCCGGCGCCTGCCCGGGTGCAGGGAGCGAACCCTGCATCGATCCGGTCGAGGGGCGCACCCTTCGACCGGAAGTTCATGAATACCCGGCCGAATGGAGACAGGGTTCTGGGGAACCGCTGATCCATTTGCCCCGGGGGGAGCGGCGGCGCTTTACGCGGCTCCCGGACATTGTATAAGGAGAAGAATGTATGCGCGAAAGCGGTATTTTGATGCATATCACCTCGCTGCCCGGGCCTTACGGCATCGGTACCATGGGGAAAGAGGCATACAGGTTTGTGGATTTTTTAAAAGAGTCGGGGCAGTCCTGCTGGCAGATTCTGCCCCTGACCCCCACAGGCTACGGGGACTCCCCCTACCAGTCTCTGGGCGCCTGCGCGGGGAATCCCTACCTCATCGATCTGGACACCCTGGCAGAGCAGGGACTTCTGAAACAGGAGGAGTATCAGAATCTGACCTGGTACCGGGATCCTCTGCGGGTGGACTTCGGCATCCAGTATCGGCAGCGGCGGAAGGTGCTGAAGCTGGCCTGGAGCCGCTTCCGTCCGGATAAGGATTACGCGGCCTTTTTGGAGAAGAACAAAAACTGGCTGGATGACTATGGGCTGTTCATTGCCCTGAAAGAGGAATTCGGCGGCGCGCCCTGGCAGCAGTGGCCGGAGGAGATGAGGACTTTCGGCTCGCCCCAGGCGGAGCGGAAGCGTCAGGAACTCCGGGAGGCCATCCAGACGGAGTGGTTCCTGCAATATGTGTTTGACTGCCAGTGGAAGAAGCTGCGCCGGTATGCCAATGAAAACGGCATCCGGATCATCGGAGATGTGCCCATCTACGTACCGCTGGATTCCGTGGACGTTTGGGCGCACCCGGAGCTGTACCAGCTGGACGAGTCCCTTGCCCCTGTGGTGGTGGCGGGCTGCCCCCCGGATTCCTTCACCGCCGACGGTCAGAAGTGGGGCAATCCCATTTACAACTGGCAGGCAATGGCGGATACCGGCTATTCCTGGTGGATCCGCCGGCTTCAGGCGGCTGCCCGCATGTACGATGTGGTGCGCATTGACCACTTCCGGGGATTTGAAAGCTACTGGGCCATTCCGGCGGCGGACAAAACCGCCCGCGGAGGCAAATGGGTCAAGGGGCCGGGACTGGAATTTATCCGGGCCGTTCAGAAGGCGCTGCCGGATCTGGACTTCATTGCCGAAGATCTGGGCTTTGTGACCCCGCAGGTGCGTCAGCTCCAGCAGGATTCCGGCTATCCCGGCATGAAGGTGCTGGAATTTGCCTTCGATTCCCGGGAGGAAAGCGATTACCTGCCGCACTTGTATCCGGTGGATTCCGTTTGCTACACCGGCACCCACGACAATGTGACGCTGAAGCAGTGGTTTGACGAGGCATCCCGGGAGGACGTGGCCTATGCCAGGGACTATCTGGGTCTGAACCGGGAGGAAGGGTATCTCCGGGGTATGATCCGGGGCGCCATGGGCTCCGTTTCCCGGCTGTGCGTGGTGCAGATGCAGGATTATCTGGAACTGGGCAAGGAAGGGCGGATGAACTTCCCCGGCACATTGTCCATGGACAACTGGACCTGGCGGGCGGAAGACGGCTTTGATTCTCCGTCGCTGGCCAGGCGCATCCATCAGATGACCCGGCTCTACGGGCGGCTGAAGGAGACAGGAAAGGTCTCCGGGGCGGAAAAAACGGTATGAATCTCTGACGGCGGCTGTAACCCACAGCCGCCGTCCGTTTCCCATAAGGCATCCCCCTTGGCTTTGCCAAGGGGGATGTACCGTTACAGATTGTCTTTGATTTTCTGAATCATCTCGGCATAGGCCTCCTGGGTGAGGTAGGTCTTGCCGGGGTTCATGGCGAAGGGGGTGCCCCATTCGAATTCGTCCTTGTACTTGGGAACCAGGTGGAAGTGCAGATGGCAGCCGCCGTCGCCATAGGCGCCGTAGTTGACCTTGTCCGGATGGAAGGCCTTGTGAATGGCGTTGGCTGCCTGGGCTACGTCCGCAAAGAACAGGTCCCGCTCTTCCTGGGAAATGTCCACCAGCTCGCTGACGTGATCCCGGTAGGCCACGATGACCCGGCCGGGATGGCTCTGCTCCTTGAACAAAATCAGCTGGCTGACCCGCAGGTCGCAGATCTTGATGCCGAAGCCTGCCAGAATGTCGCCGCCCATGCAGTAGCCGCAGGTTTGATCTTTCATGCCCATTACCTCGTTTCTATGAATTTGCGCCGGATTGTCCGGTCTTATCCCCTTCATAGTACCACAGAATCCCTCAGCGGTCAAGGCGGGACGAGACGCCAGGACAAATCGCCAGAGCCTGTCCTGGTCTTCCCGGGCGGCGTATCCGATGCCCACCCGCTTAGCCAGGGTGATCTCCGGGCGGAAGCCGTCGTCTTCCACCCACAGCTCCCGGGAGCGGGTAACATCGTCCCGGTTTTGCTCTCCGGTAATGCCCAGCGCCTTGGTCAGCAGGCCGGGGCCGGGAGCTTCTACGCAGGCGCGGATCAGAACCGCCTCCGGCTGGTCTTCCTCTCCTGTTACCAGATTGAGCATATAGTGAATCCCATAGCACAGATACACATAAACCGTTCCTCCGATCATATACATTACTTCTGTGCGGGGTGTGCGCCCCCGGCTGGCATGGCAGGCGGTGTCCGATTCTCCGCAGTAGCATTCTGTTTCGCAGATCCGCATCCGCTGCCCGCGGAAAACCAGCAGCTTCCCTACCAAATCCCGGGCCACCTGGGGACAGGGACGGCGGAAAAAGTCCCGGTTCAAACGTGTCATGGCATTGCCTCCTTCCTTTGAAACAGCATACCACAGGATAAAGCCGGGGACAAGGGTGAAATTCACCATAGCGAAAGGAAAAACCGCCGGTTTTCTGGCAGTTTTAAGGCTTGTATTCTGGGAAAAGAAGTGGTACTATATCTTATACAGAAACGACTGTCCTTCCGGGAGGGACGGCAGTCGGATTTGGGTGGAAGGAGAGCGGTTATGAAGTATATTGTTGTGCTGGGCGACGGCATGGCAGACGAGGCGGTGCCCGCCCTGGGCGGGATGACCCCGCTGGAAAAGGCCAGTACCCCGGCCATGGACGCGCTGGCTTCCCGGGGAGAGATGGGCATGGTGCAGAATGTGCCCCAAGGCATGGCTCCGGGCAGCGATGTGGCAAATCTTTCGGTTATGGGCTATGACCCGGTGGTCAATTACTCCGGCCGATCTCCCCTGGAAGCGCTGAGCGTAGGCGTTGCCATGGAACCGGACGACGTGATCTTCCGGTGCAACCTGGTAACGGTGACGGAAGGGGAGCCTTACCCGGAAAAGACCATTGTGGATCACAGCTCCGGGGAGATCTCCACCGCCGAAGCGGATGTGCTGATGGATACCATCCGGGAGCACCTGAACAGCGACCGGGTGCAGTTCTATACCGGAACCAGCTATCGGCATATTATGGTATGGAAGCACGGCAGGGTATCGGAGCTGGAGCCGCCCCATGACCATCTGACCCAGGTGATCGGCGATTTCCTTCCCCGGGAGGACTTCCTGCGGGAGATGATGGAGAAGAGCTTTGACCTGCTCAATAACCATCCTCTGAACCGCCGCCGGGCGGAGCAGGGAAAGCACAAGGGGAATTCTCTTTGGTTCTGGGGGGCGGGCACCAAGCCCAGTCTGGAAAACTTCCGGAAAAAAACCGGCCTGAAAGGCGCTATGATCTCCGCGGTGGATCTGCTCAAGGGCATTGCCATGGCGGCAGGGATGCAGGTGTGCCGGGTGGAGGGCGCCACCGGCTCCATTGACACCAACTGGGAAGGGAAAGCCCAGGCGGCCATTGATGCGCTGCTCAAAGACGGCTGCGACCTGGCCTATATCCATGTGGAGGCGCCGGACGAAATGGCGCACCAGGGTCTGCCGGAGGAAAAGGTCAAGTCCATCGCGTATTTGGACAGCCGGATTGTCGCGCCGGTGTGCCGGGCCATGGAGGAGGCAGGGGAGGACTACCGGATGCTGATTTTGCCGGATCATCCCAACCTGCTGCGGCTGCGCACCCATACGGCCGATCCTGTGCCCTATGTGCTGTATGACAGCACCAGGGAACGCAAGTCCTTGGCGCGGTATACCGAGGCGGAGGCGAGAGCTACCGGGAATTTCATTCCCATGGGGCATCTGCTCATGGAGCGGTTTTTGCGCGGCTGACGGAAACACTTATATATTATAAGGAAGGAAGGATCGATCATGTCCAGAGTGTACAATTTTTCCGCAGGTCCGGCGGTGCTGCCGGAGAGCGTGCTGCGGGAGGCGGCGGATGAAATGCTGGATTACCGGGGAACCGGTATGTCCGTGATGGAAATGAGCCACCGCTCCAAGGCCTATCAGGCCATTATCGACCAGGCGGAGGCGGATCTGCGCCAGCTGATGGGGATCCCGGACAATTACAAGGTTCTGTTTCTCCAGGGGGGCGCTTCGCAGCAATTTGCCATGGTGCCCATGAACCTGATGAAGAACCGGGTGGCGGACTATATCATCACCGGCCAGTGGGCGAAGAAGGCTTGGCAGGAGGCGAAGCTCTACGGTCAGGCCAACGCTGTGGCATCTTCCGCGGATCAGACCTTCTCCTATATCCCCGACTGCTCGGATCTGCCCATCAGCGAAGAGGCGGACTATGTATACATCTGCGAAAACAATACCATTTACGGCACCAAGTTCCACCAGCTGCCCAACACCAAGGGCAAGGATCTGGTGGCGGATGTATCCAGCTGCTTTCTGTCGGAGCCGGTGGACGTGACCCAATACGGCATGCTCTACGGCGGCGTACAGAAGAACATCGGCCCTGCGGGGGTGGTGATTGCCATTATCCGGGAGGATCTGATCCGGGAAGATGTGCTCCCGGGAACCCCCACCATGCTGCGCTACAAAACCCACGCCGACCACGGCTCCATGTACAACACCCCTCCGGCCTACGGCATTTACATCTGCGGAAAGGTATTCCGGTGGCTGCTGGATCTGGGCGGACTGGAGGAGATCTACAAGATAAACGTAAAGAAAGCGGCGCTGCTGTATGATTTCCTGGATCAAAGCAGCCTGTTCCAGGGCACCGTTGCGAAGAAAGACCGGTCGCTGATGAACGTGCCCTTTGTCACAGGAGACGCGTCTATGGACACCTGGTTTATCGAGGCGGCAGCCAAGGCCGGGTTCGTGAATTTGAAGGGGCACCGGACGGTAGGCGGTATGCGCGCCAGCATTTACAACGCCATGCCTTTGGAAGGTGTGGAGAAGCTGGTGCAGTTTATGGATAAGTTCGAGCAGGAAAACCGCTGAGCCTGCGGGAGAGAAGGAAAAAAGAAGGAAGAAGGGAAAGAATCCGTATGTTTCACATTCATTATCTGAACAAGATTTCCCCTCAGGGCACTGCTTTGTGGACGGAAAACTATGCCCTCACCGATGCCATCGACCAGGCGGACGGCATCCTGGTGCGCAGCGCCAACATGCACGATATGCATCTGCCGGACAATTTGGCGGCGGTGGCTCGGGCAGGAGCGGGGGTGAACAACATTCCCCTGACCAGCTGCGCGGAAAAGGGCATTGTGGTATTCAACACCCCCGGCGCCAATGCCAATTCCGTGATGGAGCTGGCGCTGTGCGGCATGCTGCTCAGCAGCCGGGATGTGGTAGGCGGCATCAACTGGGTGAAGTCCATCAAGGGCAGCAGCGAGATCACCCGCCTGGTGGAGAAGGGCAAGTCCCAGTTTGCCGGTCATGAGATCCGCCATAAGAACCTGGGCGTCATCGGACTGGGGGCGGTGGGCGGCCCTCTGGCCAACGCCGCCCGGCGGCTGGGGATGAACGTCTACGGCTGCGACCCCTATATCTCCATTGAGGCCGCCTGGCATCTGGACAGCCACATTATCCGGGTGAATAAGCGGGAGGAGCTGTACGCCCAGTGCGACATCATTTCTCTGCACACGCCGCTGCTGGACGACACCCGGAAGATGATCAATGCCGAGGCCATCTCCAAAATGAAGGACGGGGTGATTATCCTGAACTTTGCCCGGGATCTGCTGGTGGACGATGACGCCATGGCCCAGGCGCTGGCATCCGGAAAGGTGTCCCGGTATGTCACCGACTTCCCCAATGAAAAAACCGCCAATATGCCCGGCTGTATTGCCATCCCCCACCTGGGCGCTTCCACGGAAGAATCCGAGGACAACTGCTCGAAAATGGCGGTGCGGGAGATGATGAACTACCTGGAAAACGGCAATATTAACAACTCCGTCAACTATCCCAACTGCGACATGGGCATCTGCGCCGCGGAAGGGCGGATTACCATCCTCCACCGGAACATCCCCAATTCCCTGGGGCAGTTTACCGCCGCCATTGCCGGAGAGGATATCAACATCGACGGACTGATGAACAAAAGCCGTGGGGAATATGCCTACACCATGCTGGATCTGGATCACCACCCTTCCCGGGAGATGGTGGAGCGCCTGAAGCAGATGGAAGGCGTCCTCCGGGTCAGAGTGATTAAATAGTGCGTGCTGAATAAGCCGCTTTCCGCGGCTTATTCCCCGCTGTAGGCGGGAAATGGAAAAAAACGGCTCTTTCCAACCGTTTTTTTCCATAAATAATAACTGCCCCCTGTCCGGAAAAAGGACAGGGGGCGAAAAATTACTTACCGAACCGCTGGGCTACGTCTGCCAGCATTTCCCGGATGGGAAGGTGGTAGGGGCAGCGGGTTTCGCAGAGGCCGCAGTCTACGCAGTCCGAGGCGTGTTTGTCCATGGCGGCGTAGCGGGTCTTTGCCCAGTCCGCCAGACCGTACCGGCGCAGATAGCCGTCGAAAAGGAAGCAGCTGTAGATGCTGATCCCCGCGGTGCAGGGCTGGCAGTAGTTGCACCGGCGGCAGAACTGGGTGCCCAGCTCCTGCCGGATCCGGGCGATTCCTTCCTGATCCTCCGGGGTCAGGGGAGAGGCGCCGTTTACGGCTTCCAGGTTCTGGGTCAATTCCTCCGGGGCGGCCATACCGGGAATTACCACATCCACATAGGGGTTGGCGCAGATGAAGCGCAGCGCCAGAGGCGCGTTCTCAATGGCGCCGCCGGCCAGAGGCTTCATATCGATGAAACCGATGCCCTTTTCCCGGCAGCGGCGGATCAGATCCTCACCCTGGGTTTCCACAATGTTGTAGGGGAACATGATGGTCTCCACCCAGTGAAGCTCCAGCGCCTTTTGGAACACCTCCAGAGAATGGGCGGTGACGCCCAGGTGCCCGACCTTTCCGGCGGCCTTGGCCTCCAGCAGAGCTTCCAGGGCGCCGCCGGGGGCAATGATCTGATCGAAGGCTTCGGGGGTGGGGTTGTGGATCTGGTACAGGTCAATATAGTCTGTGCGCAGGTTCTTCAGGCTGACGGTAATGTCCCGGGCCATGTCCTCCCGGGTGCGGCTGCCGCTTTTGGTGGCCAGAACAAATTTGTCCCGCTTCCCTTCCAGGGCATAACCCAGGTATTCCTCACTGACGGTGTAGGCGCGGGCGGTATCAATGTAATTGACCCCCGCCTCCATCATCCGGTCAATGAGCGCCTTGGTGCCCGCGGCGTCAATGCGCTGGATGGGAATGCCGCCGAAGCCCATGCGGGAGACGGTCAGGCCGGTTTTTCCCAATTGAACGTATTCCATAACGATTCCTCCATTCGTTTCTTTTTCACGGGTCATTGACCCGTCATGTTTTGGATCCATTTGCCCTGCCTGAGCATCCCTGCGCCGATGGCACACTTAATCAGATCCACGCCCTGGCAGATTATGTACAGGGGAATGATCGAAAGCCCCGCAAACCGGCTCAGCACGAAGGCCAGGGGAACCGGGCACAGCCACATGAAGCAGCTGTCAAACAGGAATGTCACCATGGTCTGGCCCCCGGAGCGAAGGGTGAAATAGGTGGCGTTGATATAGGAATGGAAGGGCATCATCACAGCGGAAATGGTAATGAGGATGGCGGCCAGATGCCGGATCTCCTCAGTGGTGTTATAGATCCGGGGGAAGATGCCGGAGACAAGGATCATGAGGATTCCAAAGGTCAGACCCGAGAGGACAGACAGGGTGATCAGCTTCCGGTTGGTGTCCCGCACCTCTGTCTCCGGCACGGAAGCGCCCAGAAGCTGCCCCATCAGAATGCCTACGGCGTTGCCCATGGACAGATAGACCACGCTGCCCAGATTGAACATGGTGCTGGAGATGTTCATGGCGGGAACCACATCCAGGCCGCAGGTGGAATAGCACTGGTTCAGGAAGGCGGTGCCGGTAGCCCACAGGAACTCGTTCACCAGCAGGGGCATCCCCTTGCGGATGATAGCGGAAAGGAGCCTGCCGGGAATGCGCATGGATCGATAGGCGCCTATTAAATAAGGATTCTGGTGAGAATGGGCATGTGTCCAGCCGGCTACAACCAGCAGCTCCACATACCGGGAGATCACCGTGGCCACGGCGGCGCCCACCACGCCCAGAGCCGGAGCGCCGAAATGGCCAAAGATCAGCACATAGTTCAGGCTTAGGTTCACCAGCACCGCGGCAATGCCGCCCACCATGGGAACCACCGTCTGACCGGTTTCCCGCAGGGTGCTGGAATAGACGTTGGTCAGGGCAAAGGGGAGAAGCCCCCAGAGCATCACGTGCAGGTACTGAAGACCGTAGTCCATGGCGCCTGCCGCGGAGGCGGGATCCCCCTCGCCGGTGAGATACAGCCCGATCAGCTCCTGCCCGAATCCCAGGAACAGGCCGCAGCCCAGTGCCGCCAGCAGCAGGCAGATCAGAATTTTGAACCGGAAGGTGAAGCGCACACCCTCCTGATCCCGGGAGCCGTAAAACTGGGCGGTGAAGATCCCCGCGCCGGAGGTGGCGCCGAAAATGCACAGGTTGAATACAAACAGAAGACCGTTGACAATGGACACGCCGCTCATGGGGATGGTTCCCACCTGACCCACCATAATGTTATCCAGCAGGGAGACAAAGTTGGTAATGCCGTTTTGGATGATGATGGGCACGGCAATGGAGAAGATCCGGCGATAGAAGGCTCTGTCGCCAATGTAGCGCTTGAACATAGCTTACCTCAATAACCTCTCAATAATATATATAATAGAGAATCTCTGATGCGTTCCGCCCGGGAGGATTGCTTCGGATGTTCCATAGAATTCCGAAAGATACCGGGCTGCTCCGCAGAGACAGCCCGGTGCTGGGCGGAAAGGCTTATTGCAGTTCCCTGCCGCCCAGGAAAACACGCTTTTCCCGATAATCCCGGGAGCAGACAATGAAGTCCGCCAGCTTGCCGGTTTCTATGGAGCCGATTTTGCTTTCCGCTCCGATGGCACAGGCGGGATTGTAGGTGGCGGCGCGGAGGGCGTCCTCTTCGGGGATGCCCCAGGCGAGAACATTTTCCAGGCACTGCCACAGATTCGTCGCGGAGCAGGCGATGGTGCCGTCGGCCAGCTTGGCCACCCCGTCCCGGAGCCAGGCGTCCTGACCGCCCAGCTGGAACCGGCTGCCGTCGGGCAGACCCGCGCACCGGCCGGAGTCGGACACCAGAACCATCCGCGCCCCGCCGAACATGGAGAAGGCCAGCCGCACAGAGGCGGGATGGACGTGGATCCCGTCGCAGATGATCTCCGCCCGGACGCGGGGATTCTCCACCGCCGCGGGGATGACCCCGGGATTCCGGTGGTGGATCCCGGGCATGGCGTTGTACAGGTGGGTCAGATGGGTGGCGCCGGCATCAAAGACGGCTTTGGCGTGGTCATAGTCCGAGTCGGTGTGGGCAACGGATACGGTGCACAGCGCCTTGGCCTGAGCCACAAATTCCGCGGCACCGGGCAGCTCGGGAGCCACGTCCACGATCCGCACCAGTCCGCCGCAGCCTTCAAAGAGCTTCCGGAAGCCTTCAAAATCCGGCTCCTTTAAATATTCCGGGTTTTGCGCCCCCCGCTTTTTATAGGAGAAGTAGGGGCCTTCCATCTGAATGCCCATCAGCCGGGCATGCCCCTGGGGGGCTTCCGCCGCCAGCCGGGCGGCTGTGGCAAAGGCGGCTTCCAGAACGTCATAGGGCAGGGTCATGGAGGCGGGGGCAAAGGATGTGACCCCCCAGGCCGCGTACTGGGCGGCCATTTTTTTCAGCCCCTGGTAATCCCCGTCGGAAAAGTCCGCCCCGGAATTGCCGTGGCTGTGTACGTCCACCAGGCCGGGAATCACCGTGGCGCCCCGGAGGTCAATGGCGTCCTGGGGAACCTCCTCCGGCAGCACCCGGCCGAAGACGCCGTCCACTACCTCAAAGACGCCGGTATGAAACCGGAAGTCTGAACCGAAGATCCGTGCGTTGCGATAAAACATGGAAAGCCCTCCTTAGGAGCATATTGCATTTTTTGTATATATATGGTATCATAAATATAAAGAAAAAGCAATCCGCCCCGGAGAAAAACTTCCCGGGCGGGATTATACCAAAAGAATACGGAAGTATTTCAAAATGTAATTTTTATAAGACGGATCCGGCGGCCTGCCTTAATAAATTTTCTTGCTTTTTGTAGAAATGGGTGCAATTGCTTAAGAGTTCATTAAGAAATGTAAAGACTTGTAATTTTTTGTAATTTACCTATTGACTTCCTGAAATAGATGTGCTATGATTCAGACATGAAACAGAAGCCGCACCAAACCCGCCTACCCAGGGTGAACAAACCGGGGCGCGGGGCGGGTAACGGCGGGATTTCAAAAAATCAGACAAATTTCATTTAGGAGGTTTGAAACATGAAAAAGGTATGTAAGAAGCTGCTGAGCCTGATG
>CALXDT010000028.1 GCA_944387125.1 uncultured Oscillospiraceae bacterium
GGGCGCCCCGGAAAAACTTGGAGACTCTGACCTTGAAGCTCAGAATTGTGGCAAAGAGCAGCGCCAGCGCCATCTGCACCACAGAGCCTGCCATATAGTACAGGCTGAGCTTCAGAGCCTGGAAACAGTCGTCCCGGGTGAACACATCAATATAGTTCTCCAGTCCTACGAAAATGCGCCGACCGATGTAGCGCATGTCGTAGAAGCTGAACTGAACCATCTTGAAAAAGGGCAGATAGGTAAAGGTAAACAGCAGCAGCAGCGGCACAAACAGGAAGGTAAGGGTGCAGAGGATCTGCTGGCCGCGCATGGTTTTGCACCATTGGAGGAAGCTCTTGCGGGGTTTGACCGCAGCGGCAGTGGTTTTACTCATGGCATTGCCTCCTTATAAAATGTAACGTACGGCGGGCCGCCGGCCCGCCGTACAGGGGGGATTCCCAGAGGAACTGGCGAAAAAAAGGCGCTTGTTACTGGACGGCGTACTTGTCCACAGCGTCGTTCCAGGCAGCATTCCACTCGGCGACAATGTCATCGAGGGTCTCATCGCCGTTCAGCGCGGCTTCCACAATCCGCTGCACATGCACCTGATCGGAGTTCAGGGTCAGCTCCGCCTCCCGCTGGACGTTGGCTGCCAGGTCGGACATCTCCGTGGGGGCGGCGGTGTCGGCGATCAGGGTAATGCCGTCAAAGGCGGACAGGGTCTCGGGGTATTCCTGGCTCTTCAGGATGGGAATGCCGCCCTGGTCGTAGGAGAAGTTGCTGGACTCGGTGAGCCACTTGATGTAGAGCATGGCGGCAATCTTGTTGTCATCGGTGCTGTACTTGTTGATGCCGTAGCAGTAGTCCGCGCCGGAGCTGGCGTACTGGGTGCCGTTGACGGTGATGGGGAAAGGCATGTAGCCCACGTCTTCGGCGTTGGAGCCGGCGGCCTGCATTTGCACAATGGCCCAGCTGCCCAGCACCATGGTGGCAATCTTGCCCTCGTTGAGCATGGGCTTGCTGCCTTCCCAGTCGGTGGTGGTGGGATCGTCCTCGGTCAGACCCCGGCTGACCGCCTGGTACAGCACATTGTACACGGCATAGGCGCCGGACTCGGTGTCGCCGGTGGGCACGCCGGGAGCGAATACGTCATGGGTCTGGGGCATGGTGATGTTCATCCACTCAGGATCACCGGTGGCGCCGCCGCCGATGTAGGCGTCCCAGGCGCTCATGGTCCAGCCCGCAGCGTAGTTGGTGTACAGGGGGATGATGCTGGAATCGTAATCCTTAACTTTCTGCAGGGCGTCCAGGAACTCCGTGGGGGTCTTGGGCAGATCGGTGATGCCCGCGGCCTCAAACACAGCCTTGTTGTAGATAATGCCCTGGGCGTTGCCGGTGGAGGGGATGCCGTAAACCTTGCCGTCGTAGGCCCGGTTGTCGGCGAAGTTGTACTCGGCTTCAATGGCGCTCAGGTCACACATGGGGTGGAAGTAATCGCCGATTTCCGGCAGCGGAATGGTGGTGGGGATCATGCAGATATCGCCCCAGTTGTTGCTGGTCAGACGGGTGGTCATGTCACCGGCATAGTCGGTGATGCCTTCGTAGTTGATGGTGATGTTGGGATAGAGCTTGTTGAACTCCGCTACATAGCCGTCGAAGGTGCCGTCTTCGATCAGGTCGGTGCGGTGGCTGATGAACTTTACCTCGGCGGTCAGATCGGTATAATCGGTGCCGACGGTCAGTTCGTTGTAGGCGGGAGCGTTGGACGGGACGTCGGCCTCGGCTTCGGCGCCGCCCTGGCCGCAGCCGGCCAGCACAGCCCCAAGGATGCTCAGTACCAGGGTCAGCGCAATGATCTTCTTCATGTGATCCTCCTTTGGTTCATTTTGTTTCGGGTATAACGGTGTAGATAAACTCGCGAGATTTACCTTGCAAAATCAGTATACCGTTTAAGTTAATTAAAGTCAACATATTAAGTAAAATTTTGGAGAAGTGCAAAAACTTACGCTTTTCGATTAGGTTATTATGACGAACGATAAAGTAAATTTTAAGTAAGGAGGTTAAAAAACGCCGCCTTCTCCCAGGGAAAAAGCGGCGGACGCGGATTTGGCTGTTCAGGTGGAATCCCGTTTGACCAGAATCCCGGGAACCACGGTGGTGGGAGCCAGGGGCGGCTTCCCTTCCAGCTTCCTGCGCAGCTGGCTGACCACGGCGGAGGCCATTCCCGTGATGTCGATCCGGTAGCTGGTCAGCTGGGGGCGGCAAATGGCGGCGAAGGTATAGTCGTCATAGCCGGCCACCGACACATCCCGGGGCACCTGGTAGCCCAGCTGCTTCAGCTGCTCCACCAGGTTCAGCGCCACCTCGTCGCAGTTGCACATAAAGGCCTCGGGCATTTCTTCCGGCAGCGTCACCGGGATCAGCCGGCCCTCCGGGTCCCGGTCCTCCAGCCGCCAGTCCGCCCGGGGCTCGATTCCGGCGCTGAGCAGCGCCCGGCAATAGCCCAAATACCGATCCATAATGGAACTGGTGGCGGTAATGCTGCCCACAAAGGCGATTTTTTTCCGCCCGGTGGACAGCAGATGGGCTGTGACCTGACAGGCGCCGCTGACATTGTCACTGAGAATGCTGTCTCCGGGAATGGTATCGTCGTAAAAGTCCAGGAACATAAAGGGAAGCCCATATTCCATGGCCGCCCGGATATACCGGCTGTTCAGCTCCCCCAGGAAGATCAGGGCGTCTACCTTCCGCCCGGTAAGCATCATGGGCATGGTGCAGCCTTGCTCCGCCTGCCAGGAGACGATCTCCAGAATGCAGGAATATCCCAGGGGGGTGCAGCAGTTGAGCACGCTGCGGTAGAGGCTGGAGTAAAAAGCCCGCTCGTCAAAATGCCGGTCAGCCACCAGAATGCCGATGTTGCATCCCCCGGTTCGCAGGGGCGTCTCGGTTTTCACAGGGGGCTCATATCCCAATTCCTGGGCGGTTGCCAGAATTTTGGCGCGCATTTCCTCGCTGACGCCTTCCTTTCCCGAAAGTCCCTTGGACACAGAGACGATGCTGATGCCCAGCTTTTCGGCAATATCCGCCATTCGAACATTCTTTGCCAATTATAACACCTCTCATTGCTCTAAAAACCGATGGCATGACCGGGCGGCTGCCGCCAAAATCCTGGGAAGCGGCGGACAGCGCCCGGACAGCGCGATTGGTATTTCCGTATACGCTTATCGGCTTTATGCAGCAAAGGAAATTTCTGTGCCCCATATTGGTACAGCGTTCCCCATCCAAAAGGTTGGTTTTACGGCCATGGGCTGAAATCCAATACAAACAATCTTCTGTCCAGCACAAT
>CALXDT010000029.1 GCA_944387125.1 uncultured Oscillospiraceae bacterium
CGGATCTTTTACCACATCCGTGCAGTTCAAAAAGTGGGAAATACATACAGTATTTCTCCACTTTTTGAAGGTTCGGCTGAGGCAAAATCTCTCGGCATCCGCTCTTGCCGATTTAATCAGAGCTTCCATAAATTTGTCGAAAAGCCCCGTAGGGGGGTTCGACAGCTGAGGGGCTGCTATGCAGCCCCTTTTTTGCGCTTTTGCTCCCCGTACCCGGGGAGCGGCAGATAGCCCCTGCCAGGGACATGCCCTCCCGGAGGATTCCGGGGGAAGGAACAACAGAAAGAGCAGGTAATTCCATGAAGAATTGTGTGATTTTCTGCGCCGGGGAATTTGACGCCCTGGCGCGTTCTCTGGAGCCGGAGGACTATGTGATCGCCGCCGACGGCGGCTTTCGCCATACCCAGGCTCTGGGAATTACCCCCCATGAGATTCTGGGGGACTTCGACTCCCTGGGGTATGTGCCGGAAGGGGCCCGGGTATTTCCTGTAGAAAAGGACGATACCGACGCCATGCTGGCGGTGCGCCGGGGACTTTCCCTGGGATACCGCTCCTTCCTGCTCTACGGCAGTCTGGACGGCTCCCGGCTGGATCACACTGTGGCCAATTTTCAGACCCTGGAATTTCTCTGCGGCCATGGCGGGCACGGCTATCTGGTGGGAAAGGACACCCTGGTGACGGTGGTAAAGGACGGGGGGATCTTCTTCCCCGCCCAGTGCCAGGGGGGAATCTCCCTGTTCTGCCTGGGGCCGGATGCCCGGGGGGTGAACATCCGGGGCTTGCATTACCCGCTGAAGGACGGCACCCTTACCAGCGGCTTTCCCCTGGGCGCCAGCAACCACTTTACCGGGGAACCCGCCGAGATCACCGTTTCCCGGGGGAGTCTGCTGGTGATTTGGGAGCGCCGGGGGGGATTCCCCGGGAGGATCTATGCTGACGTATGAACTGAAAAAAACCCCGGGGGTGCCTCTGTATGAGGCGCTGTACCGGTGCATCCGGGCGGACATCCTGTCGGGAACCCTGGCCCCCGGAGAAAAGCTGCCCTCCAAGCGGGCTTTGGCGCAGAATCTGGAGGTAAGCAAGATTACCGTGGAAGCGGCCTATGACCAGCTTTTGGCGGAGGGATACATCCGCTCCCGGGAGAAGGTGGGCTATTTTGTGGAGGCGGTGGAGCGCCGTCCCCAGCCCCAGCCCAGGCGGGAGCCGGCAGAGCAGCGCCGGGAGCCGGAGCCGCTGCTGGATCTGACGGCCAACGGCACCGAACACTTCCCCTTTACCGTTTGGAGCCGCCTGCAGCGGGAGGTGATTCTGGACTATGGCCGGAATCTGCTGCTGCCCCTGCCCAACCGGGGGGTTCTGGAGCTGCGTCAGGCCATTGCCGAGCATCTGCTGGCCTTCCGGGGGCTGCGGGTAGATCCGGAGAATATTTTGGTGGGAGCGGGCACGGACTTCCTGTATAACCTGCTTTTGCAGCTTTTGGGGCGGGAAAAGACCTACGCTGTGGAGGAACCGGGGTACGGAAAGATCCGCAGGATCTATGCCGCCGGGGGCGTCACCTGTGTCAGCGCCCCGATGGATGCCCAGGGGGTGATTCCGGAAGCCCTGGATCAGGCTCAGGTGCTCCATCTGTCTCCCAGCCACCACTTTCCCACGGGGCTGATTACCCCGGTGAACCGCCGCCGGGAGCTGCTGGACTGGGCGGGGGAGGCGCGGTGGATCATTGAGGACGACTACGACAGCGAGTTCCGCTTTGACGCGCACCCCATGCCGGCCATGGCCTCTCTGGACAGCCGGGGACGGGTGATCTATATGAACACCTTCTCCAAGACCCTTGCCCCGTCCATCCGAATCAGCTACATGGTGCTCCCCGGGGAGCTGATGGCGCGCTTCCAGCGGGAGCTGGGATTTTACAGCTGCACCGTGGCCAGCTTTGAGCAGTATACCTTGGCGCGGTTTTTGACCCGGGGGCAGTTTGAAAAGCACATCAACCGGATGCGCCGGTTTTACAAGAACCGCCGCAATGGGGTGATCCGGCTGCTGGAAGGATCCGCGCTGGCGAAGGATTTGCAGATTCTGGAACAGGACGCGGGACTGCACTTCCTGGTGCGTGTGAATACCACCCTCTCCGACCGGGCGCTGACCGGGAAGCTGGCCGCCCTGGGAATCCGGGTGAAGGCCCTGAGCGAATATTACCACGATACCCCCGGGGATCGTCACTGCCTGGTGGTGAACTATTCCTGCCTCCAGGAAGATCGGCTGGCTCAGGCGCTGGAAATGCTGGAACGGGAGCTCCGGGAGGATTCTGATATTATGTAGTGCCTGCTGAATCAGCCGCTTTTCGCGGCTGATTCCCCGCTTACAGCGGGGAATTGAAAAAAGCGGCTCTTTCCAACCGCTTTTTTCAATTCAGGCGCGTAGCAACGTGTAGTTTGGATGATGCGGCGCACCGCATCATCCAAACCGGTGCAAGATTATTTCGCCTTTCAGCGAAATAATCTTGCACCGGAACAACGCAAAAAAGTCCGGAAAGCCTTGGCTTGCACGGGCTTTTGCGTTGTTCTGTACACGTTATGTAAACAAATCCCTTCCGGAGGGGGGATATTTTACTTGCCTTTTGCTCCCGGTGAAGCTATAATAAAAAGAAAGCGCAAGGGGAAGGAGGGACACAGCATGGCTTTATCCCAATCCGCCTATCGGGGGTGCCTGCTGGGGCTGGCTGTAGGGGATGCCATGGGGTACACTGTGGACAGCCGCAGCTGGCAGGAGATCCGGGAGGATTACGGCCCCAATGGCCTGCTGGGCTATGATCTGGTCAACGGGTATGCGGATGTGACTTCCTACACCCAGCTGGCGGCCTTTACCTGCAACGGTCTGCTGTTCGGCCTGACCCGGGGGCAGATGCTGGGGAAAATGGCGCCGTTTATCCGCTATATTGAAGTGAGCCTGCGGGAGTGGGCGGCGTCTCAGCGCCCCTGGGGCAGGCCGAACCGCAGCTACTGCTGGCTGCTGCGCAGAAGCGACCTGTGCCGCCGTCACTGTATGGACACCCGCATGCTGGATACCCTGAGCCGCCAGACCCTGGGCACGCCGGAGACTCCGCGGAATCACTTTGACGGTCCCTGCGGCCTGACTGCCGCCATCGGCGTGGGCTTGTTTTTCCACCGGGATCGAATGGAGCGGCAGGAGGTTCTGCGCCTGGGAGCGGAGGCGGTTGCCCTGACCCACGGCAGCCCCACGGCATTTTTGTCCGGGGCGGTGCTGGCGCTGATCATCAGCGGCCTGGTGGAAAATCCCGAAACGCCCCTGAAGCCCCTGGTGCTGCAGTCGGTGGAGGCCATGAAGGATCAGTTCGGACACCAGTACAGCCAGGCCTTTGAAATCGGCAGCGCGGTGCGCCATGCGGTGACATACGCCGAATCCCCCGGCCTCCGCCAGCCGGAGGTGATGGAGCGGCTGGCCTGCGACGATGCCGCCCGGGTGCTGGCCGGGGCGGTCTATGCCTGCCTGATCAGCCGGGAGGACTTTGACAGCGCCATGATCACCGCGGTGAATCATTCCGGCCGCAGCGCCGGGGTAGGCGCCATCACCGGCGCCATTCTGGGGCTGCGCCTGGGAGAGGAGGCTCTGCCGGAGTTTTACATGGAATGTCTGGAACCGGCGGAGACCCTTCGGGAGCTGGCGGATGACCTGTCCACCGGATGTCCCATGGAGCGGGGAAATAAGCTGTTCGACCTGGACTGGGATTACAAGTACCTCCACGGCGGGCAGTAACCATGACAATCCATTGAGAGAGGTAATCCCATGATCAACTTAAGAAGAATGCTTCTTGCCAGCCTGTTCGCGGCGCTGACCGCCATCTGTGCCTGGATCAGCTTGCCGGTGCTGGATATTGCCTTTACCATGCAGACCTTTTCGATCTTTCTGACCCTGGGGGTTCTGGGAGGAAAATGGGGCAGCGTCAGCATCCTGATCTATCTGCTGCTGGGCGCGGCAGGGATGCCGGTGTTCTCCGGTTTCCAGGGAGGCATCGGGGCGCTGATGGGCGTCACCGGCGGGTACATCTGGGGCTTCCTGCTTTCCGGACTGGTGTACTGGCTGCTGGAAATCCTGATGAAGCCTGTTTGGAAATGGGGCAGGGGCGCTGCTATGGCAGCGGCCATGGCGGTTTGCTACCTGTGCGGCAGCCTGTGGTTCCAGGTTTACGCCGGGGGCGGCCTGAGCCTTTGGGCGGTGGCGCTGAAGTGCGTGGTGCCCTATCTGATTCCCGACGCCGTGAAGATCGCCATGGCGGCCACCCTCTCCGGGCGGCTGGAGCAGTTCGCGCTGCGGTTCGCGCCGATGAAGGCGGTCTCCCGGTAATCAGCGGAGGCCGGGATCTGCCGGCGGCATCAGGAACCGGGGAAATGAAACAGCCATGGGCTTTCCCGCCGAACCGGCGGAAAGCCCATGGTTTTTTGCGGGAATTTGCGGCGGCGCAGGAACCGCGGGCTGTGGTTTGTCTTGCTGTTTTTGCCGCTATCTGGTATAATAAGGAAAAATGCTTATCGACTTTACACAGCAAAGGAAATTTCTGTGCCACATATTGGTACAGACGTTCCCCGCCCAAAACGGTGATCTTATCACCATCGTCTGGAATCCAATACAAGCAATCTTCCGTCCAGCACAATCTGAACGAGAAGCGCGCCGGGAGGGATCCGGGGAGGGCGGCTCTGGGAGCGGGAGCGAAGGAACCTCTGAATCAATCGTCTTCGGCGGAATGCCGGATCTTTTGCCCCATTCGTGCCCTTCAAAAAGTGGGAAATCCATACAGGATTCCTCCACTTTTTGAAGGTTCGGCTGAGGCAAAATCTC
>CALXDT010000030.1 GCA_944387125.1 uncultured Oscillospiraceae bacterium
TCTTTTACCACATCCGTGCAGTTCAAAAAGTGGGAAATACATACAGTATTTCTCCACTTTTTGAAGGTTCGGCTGAGGCAAAATCTCTCGGCATCCGCTCTTGCCGATTTAATCAGAGCTTCCCTAAAAAGGAGAATCCATATGCGCAAACAGATTTTGATTTTGTCCGGCAGCCCCCGGAAGGGAGGCAACTCCGACCTTCTGTGCGACGCTTTCGGGAAAGGGGCTGCGGAGGCCGGCCATCAGGTAGAGAAGATCCGGGTGGCGGAAAAGCAGATCGGCTTCTGCCGGGGGTGCTATGCCTGTAAGAACACCGGCATCTGCGCCGTCAAAGACGACATGGCCGAGGTGCTCCGGAAAATGATTGCGGCGGACGTGCTGGTGCTGGCCAGTCCCGTATATTTCTACGCCATTGACGCCCAGCTGAAGGCGCTGATCGACCGGACGGTGGCCCGGTGGCAGGAAGTAAAGGACAAGGAGCTTTACTACATCATGACCGCGGCGGACGCGGAAAGAGCCTCCATGGAAACCACCCTGGCCTGCTTCCGGGGCTATGCCGACTGTATTGCGGGCGCCAGAGAGATGGGCGTTATCTACGGCACCGGCGTCTATGAAAAGGGAGAAGTGAAGAACACCGCCGCTCTGGAGGAAGCCTACCGGATGGGCAAGTCGGTGTAAGCGCTTTCCGAAGGAACCGGCAGCGGAGGGATCCTTCCGCGCAAAAAGCGATGCGTTTCCCCCCATCCGGGGAGAAAGCATCGCTTTTTTCATATTTCGCCGGGCTGACCCGCTTGTCCGCCGCCGCATTCCATCCCGGGACGGCGGCCTATGAATCGGTTGTTTCCTCGGAAGCGGTTGTTTCCTCCGCCACCCGGTTTACATAAAGTTTTTCCGGGGGATGGGGACGGAAATTCTGCCACAGCAGAGTCCCCACGGCGGCAGCGCAGCTGATTCCCGCCAGCACCTGGCTGACCCGGAACGGCCCCCAGTAGAGGCTGTCCACCCGCAGTCCTTCGATTATGGCTCTGCCCAGACCGTACCAGGCGGCATAGCCCAGGGCAATCTGACCGTCGTAGCGCCGGCGGTAGGACAGGCAGTGGAGCAGCACAAAGCCCAGCAGGTTCCAAAGGGATTCATACAGGAAGGTGGGGTGATAGTATTCCCAGCTCCCGGTAACGGTATTGTACAGCCCCATGCGGAAGAAGCTGTCCGTGGCGGCGCCGAAGGCCTCCCGGTTGAAAAAGTTGCCCCAGCGGCCGATGGTCTGGCCGATCAGAAAGCCCAGGAGCACCAGATCCAGCACCGTGGTCAGAGGGATTTTTCTGATCCGGCAGAACACCGCCACCCCCACCACAGCGCCTAACACGCCGCCGTAGATGGCAAGTCCCCCTTCCCAGATATACAGGACGGAAATGGGATTCTCCCTGTAGGCCTCCCAGGAGAAGATCACATAATACGCCCGGGCGCAGAGGATGGCAAAGGGCGTCACCCACAGCACCCCGTCGAGAATGTCGTCCTCCTTCAGGCCGAATTGCCTGCACCGGCGGCAGGCGTAGACCACCGCCAGAATCAGTCCCAGGGCAATGACCAGGCCGTAGTAGTGGATGGTCAGCGAGCCGATGGAAAATGACCGGCCGGGATTTACTTCGATCCCCAGAAAGGGGAAGGAGATGGTGGAATAGTTGGCGGGATTCATGCAGTCTCCTCCTTTTTCAGCGGTTGGATCATGGACAGGCAGCAGCGCTCCGGACGAACCACCCGATTTAAGAATTCCCGGATCTCCCGCTCCTGGATCCGGTGGTACACCTCCGGAAACCGGAAATAGTCAAAGTCTGTGAAATGGTAGGCGCAGGTGCGGAAGCAGGTGGCGTCAAAGCTGTCCAGGCTCCGGATCCGCCGCCCCAGGGCGCTGCGCTTCATCCGCAGGAACCGCTCCTGGGGGATCCCCTCCTTCGCCAGCTTTTCCCCTTGCAGCAGCACCGCTTCCCGCACCGCCTCGGCGTTTCGGGAGTCCCCGGAGCACAGAAGCATGGCGCAGCCGTCGATGGTTTCAAAGCCGCCGCCGAAGGAGCTGTCAATCAGCCCCTGCTCATACAAGCGCAGGTACAGCTCCGAGGACTCCCCGAACAGCGCCTCCGCCGCCAGATCCGCCACCATTTCCCGGCGGATCCCCGGTTCTCCCGGCTCCGGCGCCTCGCACTTAAAGGCCATGCTGAACATGGGCATCGCCACTTCCATGGCGCCGGACACCTGGGCGGCGGGACAGGTCATGTCCTCCTTCCAGGGACGCAGCTTCACCGCCGCGGCGCGCCGCTCCGTGCCCAGCACCTCCCGGGCGATTCGAACCACCGACTCCGGCTCCACATCCCCCATGACGCACAGCATCATATTTTCCGGGCTGTAGAACGCCCGGTGGCAGTCCTGGAGCACCTGGGGGGTGATCTGCCGGATGGTCTCCCCGGTGCCCAGGATGGGCACCCGGATGGGATGGGAGGCATACATGGCCTCCATCAGGTTTTCAAATACCACACTGTCCGGGGCATCCTGGTTCATGCCGATCTCCTGATCGATGATCCCCCGCTCCTTTTCCACGCTTTCCTCCGTAAAATAAGGCGTGGAGACAAATTCCAGCAGCAGCCGCAGGCAGCTTTCAAAATTCTCCGTGCAGGAAAAATAATAGGCTGTCAAATCATAGCTGGTAAAGGCATTGGTCATGGCGCCCAGGGTGGCGAACTCCCCGGACACGTCCCGTCCTCCGGGCATATCAAACAGCTTGTGCTCCAAATAGTGCGCCACCCCTGCCGGGGCATGGTATTCCCGGCCTTCAAAGGAATAGTCCGTGTGAATGGCGCCGAAATCCGTGACAAAGTAGGCCAGCTTTCTGGAAAAGCCCTTCCGGGGAATCACCGTCACCCGCAGGCCGTTGTCCAGCACCTGGGAGCACACCTGCTCGTCCAGCTGTTCATAATAACGGGCGTTCATTGGCTCTCTCCTTTCAGGAAATAGGTGCTGTGGGGCGTCAGCTTTCCGGCGGCGGCGACCACATCCGCCAGGGCGACCCGCTCCACCGCCTCCATATACTCCCGGGGAGAAAGCTCCAGTCCGCTGATCGCCGCGGTGGCATAGTAGCTTTCCAGGGAGCCGGGGGAATCGTGGACGGTGCGCAGGCTGGACAGCAGCGCCTCCTTGGCGGCAGTCAGCTCCTCCGGGGTGATGTCCCCGGCCTGGCAGGCGGCCAGCTGCTCCAGAATTTTCTCCCGGGTGATCTCCTCCTTGTCAAAGTCAATGCCCGCGGACACCGTCAGGATGCCCTTGGTTCCGAAATAGCTGGAGCCGATGGAATAGCACAGAGACAGCTTCTCCCGCACCTGGGCAAAGAGCTTGCTGGTCATGCCGCCGCCGAAAATGCTGTTGAGCACCTGCATGGCAGGAAATTCCCTGTCCCGATTGGTGACGGACGTCACAAAGCCCATGCACAGCTTCCCCTGAGCCACGTCCATCACTTCGGTGGTATGGCTTTCCCGGCCGGGGCGGAATCCGGTCTGGGGGGGCAGGCTCCGGGTACGGCCTCCCAGCCGCTCCGCCAGAGGCGCCAGCAGCCGGGCAATCTGATCCGGCTCCAGTCCGCCCACATAGAAGATCTCCACAGGGCTGGACGCCAGCACGTCCCGGTAGTGGCGGTACAGATCCTCCTCCCCGATGGAAAGCACCTGCTCCGGCTCTCCCAGCCGGGGCAGGGCGAAGGTATCTCCGGCACACATTTCTTTCAGCAGCTGGTTCATGGCGTAAATTCGCTTATCGTTGCGCTCGGACTCAATGGTGGAAACCAGGTTGCGCTTTTCCCTGTCCACAAAGGAGGGTAAAAAAACACCCGCCTCCAGCAGCGGATCCAGGAGCATCTCCTCCAGGAAGGCCAGCGCAGGCTCTATCACCCGGTCGCCGGGCATGGCAAAGCGGTCGTCCATAAAGCTGCAATACAGTCCGGTGGTCTGCCGGTCGCCCACCCGGCGCACCGAGGGAACGATGGAAGCCCCGTACAGCTGATCCAGCCGCTGGGTGATGGCGCGCAGATCCGGGCAGGTTTTTGTGCCCCGGAGCAGTACATTGGGCAGCAGGGCATTCCGGGCGGATTCCTGCCGGCACATCTGTCTGACCAGCTGGATGCTCAGGCACCCCTGCTTAAAGCGGGTATCCCGGCAGCAGCGCAGGGTAATGCCGGGAAGAAGGGTTCGGGTTTGGATCATAGCTTGTCTCCTTGTGGAAGGCGCGGCCCTCCGGTTTTCAATACACCTGAGTATTATATACCACTTTTTAACAAATAGGAAGTGGTACACAAAAAATTTAGACTTTTTTTCTTGTCATTTCCGCCTTTCTCATGTAGAATATACATCGGTATTTCAAGAATTGGAGGAAGATCCATGGCTTGGCTGGAAATCACCGTCAACACCCCGGCCGGCAGCTGCGAGGCGGCCGCCGCCGCCCTGACCGCCAGGGGCTTTTCCGATCTGATCATCGAGGATCAGCGGGAATTGGAGGCCTTTTTGGAGGAAAACCGGGATTACTGGGACTATATCGACCGGGAGCTGGAGGAAAGGCTCCAGGGTCTGTCCCGGATCAAGCTGTACCTGGAGCAGGATGACGCGGCTTCCATGACCCGGCTGAAGGAGGCGCTTTCCTCCCTGGGTCTTTCCATGGACGTCTCGGTTCTTCCGGACACCGATTGGAGCGAAAGCTGGAAGGACAATTACCCGCCCCAGGAGGTGGGGGACACCCTTTTGATCCTGCCCTGCTGGCTGGCGGATCAGCCCACCCACCGGAAAAAGATCATTCTCGATCCCGGCCTGACCTTCGGCACCGGCGCCCACCCCTCCACCCGGATGGTTCTGCAGGCCATGGAACAGCTGGTTCGCCCGAGCTTTCACTGTCTGGATCTGGGCAGCGGCAGCGGCATTTTGTCCATTGCCGCCCTGCGGCTGGGCGCCGCCTCTGCGGTGGGGGTGGACATCGATCCCAAGGCCGAGGACATCGCCCGGGAAAATGCCGCTTACAACCATTTTGCCGCCCCGGCCTTTACCGCCCTTACCGGCAACGTCACCCAGGACAAAGCGCTGATGGGCACCCTGGCCGCCAAGTCCTATGACCTGGTGCTGGTGAACATTGTGGCCGATGTGATCATCGGCCTGGCGCCGGTGCTCCCGGACTTTCTCACAGAGCGCAGCACCCTGATCTGCTCCGGCATTCTGGACACCCGGCTGCAGGACGTCACCGCCGCTCTGGAAAATGCGGGGCTGGCCGTCACCGCCGTGAAGGCGGAGGAGGACTGGCGCTGCCTCACCGCCGTGCGGCGCTGCCGCCATTGATTTCCCCGAAAGGAAGGATCCTATGAATATCCCTTACCGTACCCGGCGCAAGCTGCATCGTCTGGGACTCGTATTGACTGTTCTGCTGCTCATCGGCACCGTCATCTGGCTGTGCTGGGTGGTGTGGCTGCAGCGGTATGTGGTCTATACCGACGGCGGCGCGGAGCTGAACTTTGACCGCTCCGCCAACGAGGTGGTGGGCGAGGTCGCCCAGCCGCCGGTGGCCGAAGCCAATGTGCGCATCTTCTACAACGAGGGCGCCAACGCCATCGACGCCTCCAACGACCTGACCCAGCTGAACGGCTACTATATCACCTCGGATATGTTCCAAAACGACATGGAAACGGTGATGCTTCAGATTGAGCGGCTCCCGGCAGAAACCCCGGTGATGATCGAAATGAAAGGCGCCTTCGGCTCCTTCTTCTATTCCTCCCAGCTCAGCGACGCGGTGATTTCCCAGAGCACCGACATTGCCGCCGTGGCCACCCTGCTGGATCGTCTGCAAACCAAGGGCTTTTATACCATCGCCCAGGTCAGTTCCCTTCGGGATCGCAGCTTCGGACTGACCCACGTCAGCTCCGGACTGTACATGCTCAACCGGGCGGGTCTTTGGATGGACGAAGGCGGCATGTACTGGCTGGATCCCACCAACGCCGTGACCACCAGCTGGATCTCCTCGGTGGTGCTGGAGCTGCGGGGCATGGGCTTTGACGAGGTGGTGCTGACCAATTTCCGGTTCCCCGACTCGGACAAGTATATTTTCGACGGGGACAAGGCCGCCGCCCTCCAGTCCGCCGCCAACACCCTTAACGCGGCCTGTTCCGCCGACAACTTTGTGCTTTCCTTCTGCGTGGAGGATCCCGCCTTCACCCTGCCCGGAGAACGGTGCCGGATCTATATGGAGAACATCGACGCCGGCAGTCTGGGCGCCACTGTAAACAAAGCCACCATGGAGGATCCGGAGATCCGAATGGTCTTCCTGTCGGAAACCGGCGATACCCGCTACGACGAATACAGCGTCCTGCGGTCTTTGACTGTATCGGAGGAAGTGGAAGCCAGAAAGGACAGCTGACATATCATCCGTACCAAGTAACGCAAAAGCCCCTGCAATCCGGGGTTCGGGTTACAGGGAAGTATATCTTCCGATCAGACGGTATCGCCCCGCAAAAGGGCGATACCGTCTTTTCCTGTTTATTTCCGTTATACAGCAAAAAACACAGCCTCAGCCCACATCCCCGAACAGGGACATCGGCTGAGGCTTAACGATGATTCCGGTGAAGCCGGCAAGTGTTCCGGCCCTATGCATTTACGGATACACCACCTGGTACAGGGTATTGAAAAAATCCGTTTCCATCACCCACCGGCAGTAGGTGAGTTTGTTGGAGACCATGGCGTTGATGCGATCAATATAAGCCTGATCCGCCTGCTCTTCTCCCTGGGCGGGAGTGAACACGCCGGTTTCCGCGTCATAGATCCCCTTTTCGGTTTTCCAGCTTTTGTCCATCCACAGCACCAGCGGCTGCTCCGTGGAAAACACGTCCCGCCCGGGCAGCAGCCGGGAGTCGTAGGAAAGGCCGAACAGGTTGGACAAGGTTGGCAGAATGTCCAGGCTGTACACCGGCTCCTCCCCCACCAGGTTCTCCTCCTCAATGCAGCCGCTCCAAATAATCAGGGCGCTGTGATCCCGGATAAGGAAGCTCTGATTAAATCGGCAAGAGCGGATGCCGAGAGATTTTGCCTCAGCCGAAAGTTCAAAAAGTGGAGAAATACTGTATGTATTTCCCACTTTTTGAACTGCACGGATGTGGTAAAAGATCCG
>CALXDT010000031.1 GCA_944387125.1 uncultured Oscillospiraceae bacterium
CAGTCTGTTTAGGCCACGATTACCCCTGGCGGCTGGCCGGAAATTATGTCTTTGGCTGGCCGCCGATTATGGCCCGGAGTGGCCCGGGATTATGGCCCCGCTGGCCGGACAAGATGGCCATATGCAAGCGGACGGAAAGCCCCGGCAGCTGCACATTGACCAGGCCATCCAGGCCTCCAAACTGGAGCTGCCCCGGGGGCGCAGCGCCCCGGGGAAACGGGAAACCCCGCCGGCCAAAGCCGGCGGGGTTGTTCCGGGTCAATTCATCTCCCGGGAAGACGGCCGGGGATTTATCTCATCCTCCAGATACGTTTCTATAATGAATTTGGGGCGGTGCTTGGTTTCCAGATAGATCTTTCCGATGTACTCGCCGATGACACCCATGGACAGCAGCTGCAAGCCTCCAATGGCCCAAATGGACACCACCGTGGAGGTCCAGCCGGTGATGGTATGCCCGGTGAAATGGCGGATCAGGAAGTAAGCCAGCATCAGAATGCTCACCAGAAAGATCATGGCGCCCAGGCTGGTGATCATCCGCAGAGGCTTAACGGAAAGGGATGTGATCCCCTCCAGGGCAAAAGAAATCATCTTTTTCAGCGGATACTTGGATTCTCCCGCAAACCGTTCTTTTCTTGCGTAGTATACCGTTCCGGTCTTATAGCCCAGCATGGGCACCAGCCCCCGGAGGAACAGATTCACTTCGGAAAATCCTTCCAGCGCATCCAGCGCCCGGCGGCTCATCAGCCGGTAGTCCGCATGATTGTATACAATATCCGCCCCCAGGAACCGCAGCAGCTTGTAAAAGGTCTCAGCGGTTTTGCGTTTAAAGGCGGTATCCGTCTGCCTTGCGCTGCGCACACCGTAGACAATGTCGCACCCCTCGCGGTATTTTTCCACCATTTCGTCAATGGCGTCAACGTCGTCCTGAAGGTCGGCGTCCAGAGAAATGGCCATATCACAGGATTCCCTGACCGTCATCAAGCCGGCCAACAGGGCATTTTGATGACCTTTGTTCCGGGAAAGCCGAATTCCCTGGAACAGGGGATCGCTGCGGTGGAGCTGGACAATCAGCTCCCAGGTTCTGTCTTTGGAGCCGTCGTTTACAAATACGATGCGGCTCTTCCGGCTGATCCGCCCCGATTCCATCAAAGCGCGCATCTTTTCTTTCAGCACCCTGGCAGTCTCCGGGAGAACCGCTTCCTCGTTGTAGCAGGGGACGACCAAATATAAGGCATCCATGTTCACACCTCAGTTCCAAAACGCAATGATATCGTACATAGCCCGCTGAATGTCGCCATATTCGCTGTCGCTGAAGGAGAAGGCCGCAATCTGAACCGCGTTCAGCAGGATCGAAAGCCCCGCGCTGACGCCCATGAATCCCCGGAACAGATTCTTTTTTGTTTCGTTGGCGCTGTTCCGGTACAGCCAGAACAGGATTGCCAGGGCGCCGATGATCATCTGCCAGGAGAAATCCGCAGTATAGCGGACGGCATACCCGCTTTCCCATACGGAGCAGATAATTACCAGGGGCATAATCACGCACGGCAGTCCCACCACTGCGGCGTAGTACAGTCTTGTTTTACGGTCGGGGAGCCGCCGAAGGGCACGGCCGCTGAGCAGATAGCCCAGGGTGGGCAGTGCCAGAAAGAAGATTCCCGAGGTGCTTCCCTCGTCCTGGAAAAAGAATCCGTTGGCGTCCAGCTTGGTATAGGCCGTATAGATAAAGGGATAGTTGGGGGAAATATTGGGCGGAGCCAAAAGGAATCGATACAGCGGAATCAGCACGAAAATCAGATGGAATTCGGCATGGGTAAAATCGTTGATGGTAAGAGAATACTGAATGCCGAAGTCCAGGGGCGATCCAAAGCGCGCGTAATTATACCACATCTGGAGCAGACCCAGAAGACCCACCGGAACGCCGGCGCACAGCACATAGAAAATGCGTCCGGACAAGGTGTCCGAAGAACGCTTCACCGATAGGATCAGGTATACCAGGGCGCAAATGGCGTAGACCGCAAGGGTCGGCCGGGACAGCACAGCCAGTCCAAGACACAGGGAGCAAAGGATGGTACGGATCCGGGATATCTTCCCGGGAGACAGAATGTTCGCCGAGATCAAAAAGTATGCCGACATCGCCAGATACATGAAGCCTGCGGATATGGCAATCTCATAAAACAATGGTCTGCCTACGCTGTACCAGATTCCGCAGGAGGCTGCCAGGATCACATATCCCGCAATCAAACACCCTGCCGGCGTCTCCCGGAACCAGCGCTTTGAAACAGCCAAATAGGTCATCCCCAGGAAGATCAGCCCCAGGCAGCCAAAAATCCACACCGCCATGTCCGTTGCGAAGTAATACCCGGTGAGCAGATAGTAGGGAAGAAACAGGGTCAAAACCGGCGCTATGCCGTAGTAGGAATAGTACTTTCCCTCATACAGCAGATGATCCCATTGAAAGGACACCTTCGCCGCTCTTCTTGCGTAGAAGTCATAGGGGTTTTCCAATGCCAAAAGCTCCGGGGAAGGCTCCGTCAGCAGATGCGTCTGCTTCAGGGAAAAGGCATCCACCAGTTCTTGCGTGACCTGATCCCCGTAGGTCTGCTGCCAGCGGTCAGAAAACTCCCCGTCGGGGACGCCTGTCAGGATCATGGCAGATGCCAGAATCACAGCCCCGGCGGTAACTGCCAAAACAGCACCGGTGGTAAACCCTTCGGTCTGCCAGAAGGGTTTTTTCAAAAATCCGGATACGGCAACCCCATAGCAGAAGGTGGTCAGCAGGGTCAAAACGGCAAACCGAACTGCCGAAATTTGAAAGGGAATCGGTTCATTGAGATAGATCCCGTGAATCACCACGGAATCGGTATCCCGGGGGCAGGAGAATTTCAGCCGCATCTGAGACACATTGCCGGAAAACTGGCAGGAAATATACCGGGAGCTTTCCGCGTCTTTGACGATTTTTGCGCTGGCAATGTTCTCCCGGGGTACACTGGTCGTTTCGTCGGATACGTCCATCTTCACCAGAACCTGCTCGGTGGAATCGTTGAAACTGACATCCAGCAAAACAGTTCCCACCGGAATATCCAGCTGCGAATAGGTCAGAACCACCTGCTCGGTACCAAAGACAGCTGCCGACTGTTCTTCCGCAAACAGCGTGCAGCTGCCTCCGGTGATCTCCGCCGTCCCAGGCAGCAGGGTCGTTTTGGGATAATCTCCGGCAATCAAATTGTAAGAGGGAAGCTGAAACAGCGTCAGCTCCAGAAAAAGGGACACAATGACCATTTTCCGGAAAAACCTCAGGGTTCTGCCCTCCCGGCTGAGGAAATATGGCGCAGCAGCCAGCATCGCCACTGCCGCGGCCGCAAAGGCCAGGCTCCCCTGGGCCACACCCAGCTCCAGGATTTCCAAAACATCCAACGCTGCCAGAACAGCCTGCAGCAGAGCTGTCAAAAGTCTTGCCGGAATGCGCCTGCTCAGATCAGATGGGTACATTTTCATAAAAATCACATATCCTTTCGAAAAAATCAAAGGAGCCTGCCAGATTCCGGAGAATACCCCCGCCGCCCTGGAGAATATTGTTTTATCCTGAATTATTCACGCCACCCAAGGTAGTGCGCTGAAGCCATGGCTCCAAACACAATTTGCAGCATATCTTCGCAAAAGCGCACCAGACCACCAAAAAAAGAGCGCAATGCCCCTATGAGGCTTTGGCCGGGCTTTTTTGAAGACGTCAAGGTACAAAAAACGTTAATTCGGCATCGGCGTTAG
>CALXDT010000032.1 GCA_944387125.1 uncultured Oscillospiraceae bacterium
TTTGTACCAAGCTGCGTAAACCCGATAAGCATATTTCCGTAAATCAAGTATACCATTTTTCCGGGAAACCGTCAATGCTAAGCTAACTAATTATTAAATTTGCTTAAATTTACACTTCCCTCTTGCAACCCCGGGCAAAATATGATACCCTGAATACAGTTAACTTAATGGATGAAATTTTAAGTAAATTCCCAAAGGGATCAGAAAGAGGGACGCCATGAGACAGAGCATCGATCAGATTCCGCAGATCCGGATCCTGGGGCGCCATCCCCGGGCAGAGGGTGCCCTCACCCTGTTTTACACGGCCTCCGGCATCGAATGCGCCTTTACCGGCAGCGAGCTGTGGCTGGAGCTGCGGGGAGACTATGGACGCTATGAGCCATGGATCACCGTGGAGCTGAACGGCGCCTTTCTCAGCCGCTTCCCGGTGGCCAAGGGGGAGAGCCGGGTGTGCCTGTTCCGGGGGATGACCTGCGGCCGGGCCAAACGGGTGCGGGTGCTCAAGGACGTTCAGGCCATGTTTGACGACCCGGAGCATCTGCTGCAGATCCTGGGGCTTTCCTGGGAGGACGGCGGCTTTCTGCCGCTGCCGGAGCCGAAGCTGCGGCTGGAATTTATCGGCGACAGCATCACCAGCGGCGAGGGAACCATCGGCGCCCGGGAGGAAACGGACTGGATCAGCGCCTTCTTCAGCGCCCGGGAGCACTATGCCCGGATCACCGCCGACGCCCTGGACGCCCAGTGGCGGATCCTCAGCCAAAGCGGCTGGGGAATCCTCTCCGGGTGGGACAACAACCCCCGGCACCGGGTTATGGATTCTTATGACCGGGTGTGCGGCCTGGCTCAGGGGGAGCGGAACCGGGCGCTGGGGGCGGATCAGCCCAATGACTTTGCCGCCTGGCCGGCGGACGCGGTGATTGTGAATTTGGGAACCAACGACGCGGGCGCCATGGGGAATCCCCCCTGGACGGGTCCGGAAACGGGGAGTTCCTTCTGTCAGCGCAAAACCCCCGGCCATTTGCGGCGGCTGGAGCAGGAAGTGGCGGAAATTCTGAAAACCCTCCGCAGCCGGAATCCCCGGGCGCTTTTGGTGTGGGCATACGGCATGCTGGGGGACGATCTGGCGCCCACCCTCCGGGCCGGGGTGGAGCGGTATTCCAGGGAAACCGGCGACGGGCGGGTCTGCTTCCTTCCGCTGCCTGGAGCGGTGGAGCAGACCCTGGGAGCCAGGGAGCATCCGGGTCCGGAGAACCACCGGCAGGCGGCTGCCGTTTTGACGGCGTTTTTGGGCGAAGCCCTGGGGCAAGGGAATCAACCGTTCCGCTCCCTGTGAGGGGCGGACAGATATGGGAAAGGAGAAACTTATGGAACATCAGGAACTGTACAATCTCTGGCGCCGGCGCGCTCTGGAGGATCCGGATCTGCAGCAGGAGCTGGAGGCCATCCGGGAGGATTCGGAAGGGATCTATGACCGGTTCTACCGGGAACTGGAATTCGGCACCGGCGGCTTGCGGGGGGTCATCGGCGCGGGAACCAACCGCATGAACATCTATACCGTGCGCCGGGCCACCCAGGGTCTTGCGGACTACCTCAACGCTTCGGATCTTCCCAAAAAAGTGGCCATTGCCCACGACAGCCGGAACAAAGGCGCGCTGTTCAGCCGGGAGGCGGCCCGGGTTCTGGCCGCCAATGGCATCACCGCCTGGCTCTACCCCCGGCTGGAGCCCACCCCCGCCCTGAGCTGGGCGGTGCGGCACCTGGGCTGCGGCGCGGGCATCTGCGTCACCGCCTCCCACAACCCCGCCAAGTACAACGGCTACAAGGTCTACGGCGCTGACGGCTGTCAGATCACCCTGGATGCGGCCCGGGCGGTTCTGGCCCGGATCCGGCAAGTGGACATATTTGACGGGGTAAAGCTCTGCTCCTGGCAGGAGGGGCAGGCGCAGGGTCTGATCCGCACCATCGGGGAATCCTGCCTGGAAGCCTACCTGGACGCTGTGCAAACCCAGAGCCTCACCCCCGGGGACAAGCTGGATCTGAAGGTGGTGTACACCCCCCTGAACGGCGCCGGTCTGGAGTGCGTCCGGAAGATCCTCCGCCGCATCGGCATTTCGGATGTAACCGTGGTGCCGGAGCAGGAGCATCCCGACGGCAATTTCCCCACCTGCCCCTATCCCAACCCGGAGATCCGGGAGGCTATGGAGAAGGGGCTGGCGCTGTGCCGCCAGGTCAAGCCGGATCTGCTCCTGGGCACCGACCCGGATTGCGACCGGATGGGGGTGGCTGTCCCGGAAAACGGAGACTACCGGCTGATCTCCGGCAATGAAATGGGGGTGCTTTTGCTGGACTATATCTGCCGCCGCCGTCTGGAGCGGGGGGATATGCCGGAAAACCCCGTGGCAGTGACCACCATCGTCTCCACCGACATGGCCGATGCCGTCGCGTCGGAATACGGGGTGGAGCTGCGCCGGGTGCTCACGGGCTTTAAGTTCATCGGCGAGCAGATCGGCATGCTGGAAGCCGCCGGAACGCCGGAGCGCTATCTCTTCGGCTTTGAAGAAAGCTACGGCTACCTGTCCGGAACCCACGTCCGGGACAAGGACGCGGTCAACGCCAGCATGCTCTGCTGCGAAATGACCGCCTGGTACAAGCAGCAGGGACTGACCCTGGCTCAGGCGCTGGATGCCCTGTACGCCAGGCACGGCTGTTTCCGCAATGATCTGGCCAGCTTCACCTTTGAAGGCGCCAGCGGCATGGACAGAATGGCCGCCATTATGAAGGAGCTTCGCGCCCAGCAGCCCGCCGCCCTGGCCGGTCAGGCAGTTACCCGGGTGATCGACTACGCTGACGGCGTCAACGGCCTTCCCAAAAGCGACGTGCTGGAGCTGCAGACCGAAAGGGGAAAGGTTCTGATCCGCCCCTCGGGCACGGAGCCAAAGCTGAAGCTGTATTTGTCCAGCCGCGCCGCCACCATGGAGGCGGCGGAAAAGCAGAACCAGGCCATGCTGGCGCAGATCACTGCTTCTTATATGGGGAACCTCTGAACTGAGAGAAAGCCCCTTCCCGATGCTTTGACCCCGGCGGCACCACTGGGTACTGCCGGGGTCTGGGTTTGGGGCTTCCTTATTCCCGCACCAGCTCCGCCAGAATCGCCTGATGATCCCCCCAG
The DNA here is from genome assembly GCA_944387125.1 of uncultured Oscillospiraceae bacterium. GTDB lineage: Bacteria > Bacillota > Clostridia > Oscillospirales > Oscillospiraceae > Faecousia. The sequence continues at coordinate 3,170 of CALXDT010000032.1, forward strand.
CCGAAGTCCAGCGGATATCCCAGATGCATCAGCACCTGGCCGCTGTAGGAGACGCCCTTTGCCGCGTCCCGATAGACGGCGCTGGGATCCAGTCCGGCCAGAGGCAGATACGTTCTGCGGCTGTTGGGAACGTTCATCGGCCGCACCGCAGTCAGCAGAGCCTGGCTGCGATCCTTTTTCACCACCAGATAAGCATCCAGGTTCCCGGTTCTGGCAGAGGCCAGCCGGTAGTAATCCCCCTGACGGATCAGATCCTGGTACTTCTGATACCGGGCGATCTGCCCTGGAATCTGCTCCTGCTCCTCCCGGGAGAGCTTGGTCACATCCAGTTCATAGCCGAAGGTGCCGGCCATAGCCACAATGGCCCGGGTCTCAAAGGGGGTGGTTCTCCCCACCACATGGTTGGGACAGTCGGCCACATGGGCGCCGATGGCGGACAGAGGGTACACCAGGGACAGACCCTCTTGAATTTTCAGCCGCTCGTAGGCGTCGGAATCGTCGGAGCCCCAGATCTGGGGGCTGCAGCTGAGCATCCCGGGGTCAAACCGGCCGCCGCCGCTGCAGCAGTTTTCCAGCAGCAGATCCGGAAACGCCCGGGTCAAGCGCTTTTGAATCCGGTAAAGGGCCATTACGTACCGATGGGTCAATTCTCCCTGCCGATCCGGCTCCAGTACGGCGCTGCCCAGATTGGTCAGGGGACGGTTCATATCCCACTTCAGATAGGTGATGCGGGCGCTGCGCAGCACGGTTTCCACGGCCTGGTAAACATAGGCCTCCACCTCCGGGCGGCTCAGATCCAGCACATACTGATCCCGGCACCGCATAGGCAGACGGTTCCGGGTTTGGATCGCCCAGTCCGGATGGGCCCGGTACAGATCCGAATCCGGAGAAACCATCTCCGGCTCCATCCAGATGCCCAGTTCCATCCCCAGCTTTTCCAACTCCCGGCTCAGATGATCCAGACCCCGGGGCAGCTTTTTGGGATCCGGAATCCAGTCCCCCAGACTGCCGCTGGGACAATCCCGCTTTCCAAACCAGCCGTCGTCCATCACAAACAGCTCAATTCCCAGGGCGGCGGCGCTTCGGGCAATGTTCAGCAGCACCTCTTCGTTGAAATCAAAATACACGGCCTCCCAGCTGTTCAGCAGCACAGGGCGCTTTCGGTTATGGTTGGGGATCAGGTGGGTGCGGTACAGATCGTGGAGGGTTCGGGTCATGTGACCGAGACCCCTATCGGAGCAAACCATCACCACCTCCGGGGTTTGGAAGGTTTCCCCCGGCGTCAGCTTCCAGCAGAAGGTCTCCGGATGGATGCCCATGACCATGCGTAGCTGGTCAAATTGATCCCGCTCCACCTGAGCCAGGAAGCTGCCGGAATAGACAAAGTGCATGGCATACACCCGGCCGTGATCCTGGGTGGCGTCGGGGCTCAGCACGGCCAGGAAGGGATGATCCTGATGGCTGGAAATCCCCCGGGCAGAACCGGTTCCCTGGAAGCCCCTTCCGATGGGCTGAATGTCGATGCACTGCTCCCGGGCCCAGGAGCCGTTGATGCGCAGCAGACGGCTGTCCTTCCAGGGAATGGTCAGGCTGGCGGACAGAGCCTTGTCCAGCCGCACCGGGCTGTTCCCGCCGTTGCGGATCCGGGCGCTGCGGGTGATCACATCCAGATGCCCATAGGCGGTGTAGATCAGCTCCAGCTCCATGCCGGTCTGGGGGTCCCGCTGCCGGAGGATCAGGCTGGCGCAGTCCTCCTGACCGCCGCCGGTTCCCGGCAGCCCCTCCGGCAGGATCTTGCCGGGGACAATGGAATACCCCGCGAACTCCGGAAGAAAATCCACCTCACCGGCTTCTGTCCGCACCGCCAGGCAGCAGCTGCGGAAATCGCCCATGTTGCATACCGGATACTCCCAGGGATAGCGGTCAAAAAAACTCACCGCCTCGCCGGGCAGGGTGCCGGGGGTGTTGGGGCGCTGATCCAGACCCATTGCCCAGGCAAGCTCCGTGGTATCGATGCGCGGGCCGTAGTATACCTGTCCCGGCCACCGTCCCTCTGCCAAACCAATGCAGTAGCTGGTATTCGGCGTATCCAGCTTAAAGATCCCCTGTTTTTCATCAAATTGGATGTTCATACGTGCCTCCTGTTATGATTGATTCAAAAGCGCCTGCCACAGGCGCAGATCCTCCTGCAGTTCCAGAGCCTGATCTTCCGTCCACCAACCGCGCATGCCTATGTACAGGGGCGCCTCTGCGGGAACCGGCTCCAGTATATCCGTCCATGGAAGGAACATGTTCTCCCAGTCCGACGCCCCTTCTTCCGGAAAGGTTCCATCCAGGTACAGCATCAGGCCGCTGTGGCGTTGCAGAATCTCCGGGGCGTCGGTAATCACAATGCCGCTTTGACAGACGGACAAATCCATTTCCAGGGACAATAGATTCCCCTGATCCTTCTGGGGGTTCTGGGAGGTTCCGTTCATAACGGCCTGCAAATCCACAATGCAACGGTGCAGGGCGACCACCACTTCCCCATCTCCGTTCAGATCCTTGCCGCGGCTTTCCAGCTGGGATGTCACCCCTTCCGCCAGGGTCTCAGAGGGTTCCCCGGCGCTGACATACAGCACACTGTAGTCCGGGTCTTCCGCGGAATGGTCTGTCAGGCCAATGTATGCCAGAACAACCAAAACAAGGGCTCCCCCAAGCACATACCTGCGGGAATAGTACCACCAGTTGGACAGCTTTTTCCCCAAGGCTCCGCCAGTCCGCCGGGATTGTGTTTCGTGAGACATCATTTCACCTCGCTGCTCCATGGTTCCCGCCTGCGGCGGGGCAGTTACTCTTGAAATTAGCTAACCGAATCGTGGAATTTACTTCATTCAAGAACTTAATTAGCATAATAACATATTTCCCGCGGATCTGCAAGAGGGTTCCTGCAGGGCTTTTGCGTCAGATGCCCTGCCGGACAACCACCCGCGGACAATACCGTGGGAAAAGGAAAGGGCTGAATCCTATGACATCGGAATGGAAACGGGAAACACAGCGGAAGCTGGCGCTTTACAAAAAGAAAAATGAAACGGCAGAAAAAAAACAGATCCTGTTTGTAGGCTCGTCGTTGATGGAGATGTTTCCCATTGAGGAATTTATCCAAGAGAGGAAGCTGCCTTTTGTTGTTTACAACAGAGGCGTGGGCGGATATAAAACCGAGGATCTGATGGCGGCGCTGGATGTGTGCGTCTTCGACCTGGAACCGCGCAAAATCTTTATCAACATCGGCACCAACGACTTAAGCGATCCATCCATATCGGTGAATCAGATGATCCGCAATTACCAGTGGATTCTGGAGCAGATCCGGCAGAAGCTCCCGAAAGCGGAGCTCTATCTCATGGCATACTACCCGGTGAATTATGACGCCGCTTCTGAGGAGATGAAGCCGTGCTTAAAAATCCGCAGCAATGAAAAAATCCGCCAGGCAAACCGGGCGGTGGAGAAATTGGCGGAGCGCTGCCATGGAAGGTATATTGACGTAAACGCGCCGCTGACAGATTCCCGGGGAAATCTGAAGGCGGAGTTTACCATTGAGGGAATGCACATCAACCGGGATGGATACCTGGCGGTTCTGGACGAAGTGCTTTCCTATGTCAGGTCTGCTGAATCAGCCGCGGAAAGCGGCTGACTCGGCAGACACGAAATCGGTGGACGGCAGAGCCGTCCACCGATTTTTCACGGCGTTATTAACCGAACGCGTCCAGAGCCAGCTTGAAGGCGCCGTAAGCGCCTGCGTCGTTGCCCAGGGAGGCCAGGGCGAACCGGGCGCCGCTGGCGGCGTGGAAGACGCTTTTCCGGAAGTGGGGCGCAATGCCTGTGAGCAGCATCTCCCCGGCCTTGCTGACGCCGCCGCCGATGACCACCACATCCGGGTCCACCACGGAGCAGACGTTGCCCAGGAATTCTCCCATGTAGGCGTACACCTGATCCAGAATGGCCAGGGCTTCCGGATCGCCGGCCTTGCCCGCGTCAAAAATATCCTTGCAGGTCAGGGGATCTGCCCGGCGCAGAACGCTGGGAGCATCGGTTTTGGACAGGTGCGCCTTTGCCAGCCGGACAATGCCTGTGGCGGAGCAATACTGCTCCACGCAGCCGTACTTGCCGCAGTTGCAGGGGACGGTCTCCTCCCGGTTGAGCACCAGGTGGCCGATTTCCGCTCCGGAGCCGTGGGCGCCGTGGAGCAGCTTCCCCTCCACGATGATGCCGCCGCCGACGCCGGTGCCCAGGGTGACGAATACCATATTCTCACAGCCCTGGCCGCCGCCCTTCCAGAATTCCCCCAGGGCGGCCACATTGGCATCGTTGCCCGCCTTCACCGGGAAGCCGGTAAGCTCCCGGAGCTGCTGGGCAATGTTAAAGACTCCCCAGCCCAGATTGACGCACCGATTCACCACGCCCCTGGCATTCACCGCTCCGGGGACGCCGATGCCCAGACCCAGAATGGATGCGGCGGGGATGCCGCGGCTGTGGAGGTATTGACGGATAGAATCGGCAATGTCGGGAAGAATCTGTGTGCCGCCGTTTTCCGTGACCGTGGGAATCTCCCACTTGTCCAGCATCGTGCCGTTTTCATCAAAGTAAGCGATCTTGACGGTGGTTCCGCCCAGATCGATGCCGAAACCGTATTTCATGCTCTCTGCCTCCTGATTTTGGATGCTTCTATTATACATGACCTGCGAAAAAATTCCAGAGGGAACCGGGAAAAAAGTTGTTTCTTTTCGCGGTTTCCCCCGAAACCCCAGGGAGGTGAGCCGTTGGGAAAACCGGCAAAATATCCTTGACTGGCCGGGAGAAATACACTATAATGGTTGAAGCTGTGGATATTTTTATCTGAGAAAGGATTTTTAGATATGGCTAAGGAATTTAAAATTACCAGTCTGCGCCTGGCGGATCTGGAAAAGGAACTGAACTACCTGAAGACCACCCGGGAGCGGGAGGTTGCCGCTATGATCGCGGAAGCCCGGTCCTACGGTGACTTGTCGGAAAACTCCGAGTACGATGCCGCCAAAAACGAGCAGGCCAAGCTCTATGGCCGGATCGCCGAGATTGAGGACATTCTGTCCCACGCGGTGATCATCGAGGACGAGAATGAGGCCACCGGCCGGGTGGGTCTTGGCTGCACGGTGGAGGTAGAGGATGAGAAGGGCGTTCGCACCCGGTACCGGATCACCGGCTCTCAGGAGGCCAACCCCATGGAGCGCAAGCTCTCCGACGACTCCCCCTTCGGCCGCGCCGTGGTGGGCAAGGCTGCCGGGGAGACCTTTACGGTGAACGCCCCCATGGGCTCCTTCACCATGAAGGTGATCAGCGTCTCCCGTGAGGGCTGAGCTATGGCGAAGTTTGTGCCTCAGGCAGAGATGCCCCTGAGCGACCAGGTAAAGGTGCGCCGGGAGAAGCTGAACAACCTGCGGGCGGAGGGCTTTGACCCTTTCCTGCAAACCAAATATGATGTGACGGCCTATGCCGCTGCCATCAAGGGCGATTACGAGGCTGCGGAGGGCAGCACGGTCCGGCTGGCCGGGCGCATGATGAGCAAGCGAGGCATGGGCAAGGTGTCCTTCTGCGACCTGCAGGACGATACCGGCCGGATCCAGCTGTATGTGAAGTTTGATGAGATGGAGGAGGCCTCCTTCCAGCGGTTCCGGAAGTACGACATCGGCGACATTGTGGGCGTCAGCGGCGACGTGTTCAAAACCGAGCGGGGAGAAATCTCTGTGCGGGTGCATGAAGCCACCCTGCTTTCCAAGGCTCTGCTGCCCCTGCCGGAGAAGTTCCACGGCCTGACCGATATGGAGACCCGGTACCGTCAGCGTTATGTTGACCTGATTGTGAACCCGGACGTGAAGCAGACCTTTGTTAAGCGGAGCATGATTCTGCGGCAGCTGCGCCGGTTCCTGGACAGCAAGGGCTTCCTGGAAGTGGACACCCCCATTCTGACGCCCTTTGAAATCGGCGCCGCCGCCCGTCCCTTCTACACCCATCACAACACCCTGGACATGGATATGGTGCTGCGCATTGAGACAGAGCTGTACCTGAAGCGGCTGATTGTAGGCGGCATGGACAAGGTCTATGAGGTGGGGCGGATATTCCGGAACGAGGGCATGGATCAGACCCACAATCCGGAGTTTACCTCCATTGAGCTGTACCAGGCCTATACCGACTACTACGGGATGATGGATCTGGTGGAGGAAATGATGAAGACCGTGACCATGGCGGTGTGCGGCACCCTGCAAATCACCTACCAGGGCAAGGAGATCGACCTGAGCCGGTGGAACCGGATGACCATGGTGGAGGCGGTGAAGCAGTATTCCGGCGTGGACTTTGATCAGATCCAATCGGATGAAGAGGCCGTGGCCATCGCCAGGGAAAAGCACGTGGAGCTGCCGGAGATCCCCACCAAGGGCGCGATTCTGGCGGAATTCTTCGACGCTTTTGTGGAAGAGCACCTGATTCAGCCCACCTTCATCTACGACTACCCGGTGGAGAACTCTCCCCTGGCCAAGCGCAAGCCGGAGAATCCCGCCTACACCGAGCGGTTTGAATACTTTATCAACGCCACAGAGTTCGGCAATGCCTTCTCCGAGCTGAACGACCCCATGGATCAGAGAGAGCGGTTTGAAAAGCAGGTGGCGGAGCGTCTGGCCCTGAACCCGGAGAGCCGCGCCCAGGTGGATTACGATTATATCACCGCCCTGGAATACGGCCTGCCCCCCACAGGCGGCCTGGGCTTCGGAGTAGACCGGCTGGTGATGCTGCTGACCGACTCCGCCAGCATCCGGGACGTGCTGCTGTTTCCCACCATGAAATCCCTGGATGGGGCAAAGAAGGAAAGCGGCGTAGGTGCTCAGGGGGCGGAAGCGCCGAAGGAAGAGGAGAAGCCGGTTGAAAGGATCGACTTTTCCAAGGTGGAAATCGAGCCTTTGTTCCAGGATTTTGTGGATTTTGAGACGTTCAGCAAGTCCGATTTCCGGGCAGTGAAGGTAAAGGAATGTGAAGCCGTGCCAAAGAGCAAAAAGCTCCTGAAATTCCTCTTAGACGACGGTACGGGCACAGACAGAGTGATTTTAAGCGGTATTCGGGAGTATTACCAGCCGGAAGAACTGGTGGGCAAGACCTGTATCGCAATCACAAACCTGCCGCCGAGACCCATGATGGGCATAAACTCCTGCGGCATGCTGATTTCGGCAGTGCACAGCGAGGAGGGCCAAGAAAAGCTCCATCTGCTGATGGTGGATGACCATATTCCGGCAGGCGCAAAGCTCTATTAAACGGGAATGTGCCGCGTTTTCCCAAGGCTGGATGCCGCCCGGGCACACCGATGGCATGCCAATGGGGCGTGATCCGGATTTCCTTTGAAGGATGCAAGATGTTCATGGGGAAATCGCGTGAATCGCGGCGCGGAGGAAAACCCCATAAGGAACAGGATCAATGGGCAGTCCCTTATGGGGATTGCCCATTTGTCAAACAGGCCGCTGGGAAAAGAAAAAGATTATAGGAAGGTCTGCTGAATCAGCCGCCCTGGAGCGGATTCACGCACCGTCAGGTGCGCAATTCCGTACAAACAGCCCTTTCAAACCGTTCTTATGGAATTCCGGCGGCAGGCGCCGGTTAATTGCGGACATAAAAAAGCATCAGGAGGAAGATAAGGTATGAAGGATATGATCGGATACTGCGGACTGGATTGCGCAAAATGCGACGCATATCTTGCCACAATGCACAAGGATCAGGCCTTGCGGGAGAAAACGGCGAAGCTGTGGGCAGAGCTGAACAACGCCCCTATTCTGCCGGAACATATCAACTGCGAGGGCTGCCGTATGAACGGAGCAAAAACGGTGTTTTGCGAGCATATGTGCGAAATCCGAAAATGTGCTTTGAAAACAGGCGCGGCTACTTGCGGAGACTGCGCGGACTTTGAAACTTGCCGAACTGTGGGAGCGATTCTGGCGAATAATCCCACTGCTTTGGAGAATTTAGGGAAACGGGGATGAACCCGGCAAGCGCGGATGCCGGGTAGACATTCCTATACACAAAGGCGAAACGGAAGCCGCGGAGAGGAGGAAGAGGAAAGTGGAATTAAGAAAATGGACATTGGAAGATAAAAAAGAGCTGGCAGAAATATGCAATGCAGTGGACAGAAGGTATCTTTCCGATCGCTTACCCAATCCATATACGGAGGCGTCGGCAGTTTGGTGGCTGAACATGGTAAAGGAAAAGGAAGGCAAAACAGGGATTTTTCGTAAAATCCTGGTGGATAACAGGATCATTGGGAACATATCCGTGGAACAAAAGGAGGATGTTTACCGCCGCGACGGGGAAATAGGATACTTTTTACTGCCGGAAAGATATTCCCAGGGGATTATGACCGAGGCGGTGGGGCAAATTTGTGAAACCGCTTTTCAGGAATTGGATATCATCCGGATTACAGGACTGGTCTATGCGCCCAATATCGCCTCCAGAAGAGTGCTGGAAAAGAATGGCTTTGTTCTGGAAGGGCTGATGAAAAACGCAGTTACCAAAAATGGGGACACATACAATCTTTGTATTTACGGAAAGGGAAAGGAATGAACCGCGGCAAGGGGCTGGAGCGCCTTGCCGCGGTTCCGGCGGGCTGGCTGCGGAAAACCAGCCCGCATTTTATTTTGGTTCTATAATAAATGTTGGGGTCAGGTGAAGAGCCCGACCCCAACATTTATTATAGAACCGAAAAAAGGGGGGAATCCATACAGGATTCCCCACCTTCTGAACCTTTGGCGAAAAGCGCCCGCTGTCACCGGCGGCTTCCCCGGAGCGTCCCGGGCTGTTTCCGCCGCTGCCTTCCTCTTTTGTTTTCCATTTATTGCGGCGCCCGGTGATTTTCGGCGCCGCTTTCCCGGGGATCACTCCAGAATCAGCGGCACGTCCCCTCCGGGGAGGTTTTGGCGGATGTATTCCGCTGCCTCCATGGGGGGCAGCGTTACCTGCTGGCCGGTTCCCATGTTCTTCACAGAGCAAAGACCCTGGGCAATTTCGTCTTCACCCAGCAGCACCGCGAAGGGAACCCCCAGCTTGTCCGCATAGGCCAGCTTCTGCTTGAACTTTTTCTGCTCCCCGTACAGCTGCACCCGCAGGCCGCCGGAGCGCAGGGCCTCCGCCAGGGCGATGGCGGGAGCCGGGTCGCCGGTCATGGGCAGCACCAAAGCGTCCAGCGGGGCGGCGGGCAGGGCGGGATTCAAAAGACCCTGCTCGTCCAGCACATAGAACAGCCGGGTCAGGCCGATGGAGATGCCCACTCCGGGCAGCGCCTTGTCAATATAGTAGCCGGCCAGATTGTCGTACCGGCCGCCGGAGCACACGGAGCCGATCTGGGGGTGATCCAGCAGCATGGTTTCGTACACCGTGCCGGTGTAGTAGTCCAGACCCCGGGCAATAGTCAGATCCAGGGCAAAGTTTTCCTCGGGCACCCCGAAGGCGGCCAGGTTGGCGGTGACGGCCTTCAGCTCCGAAAGCCCCTGGTCAAACAGCGGATCCCGGCCGGCGTAGCCCTCCAGGGCGGCGAGCACCTGGGCGTTGGTTCCCCGAATGCCGATGAAGCGCAGCACATCATCCGCCTGGGCGCCGGTGAGGCCGCAGTCCTCCGTCAGCAGCAGGCGAACCTTTTCGGCGCCGATTTTGTCCAGCTTGTCCACGGCGCGCATCAGGTCGCCGCTTTTCTCCCCCAGACCCAGCATGGAATAAAAGCCCGTAAGCACCTTCCGGTTGTTCACCCGGATCTGGAACCGGGTCAGGCCGAAGCCCCGGAACACCTTGTAGATAATGGCGGGGATCTCCGCTTCGTTGAGAATGTCCAGCTTGCCGTCGCCGATGATGTCGATATCCGCCTGATAGAACGCCCGGAACCGCCCCCGCTGGGCCCGCTCCCCCCGGTAGACCTTGCTGATCTGGAACCGGCGGAAGGGGAAGGCCAGGTCGTTATAGTGCAGCGCCACATACTTGGCTAGAGGCACCGTCAGGTCAAAGCGCAGCGCCAGATCGCTGTCCCCCTTCTGGAACCGGTAGATCTGCTTTTCCGTCTCGCCGCCGCCTTTGGCCAGCAGGATCCGGGCGTCTTCAATGGCCGGGGTGTCCAGGGGGGTAAAGCCGTAGGCGGCGTAGGTATCCCGGAGCACCTGCGCCATTTTTTCGAACCGCAGCTGCTTTTCCGGCAGCAGCTCCATAAAACCGGACAGGGTCCGGGGCTTGATGATTTCCATGGTGAATCTCTCCTGACAATATCATTCAGCCGCCTGCGGGTTCCGCCGGCGGCTGGCAAGGGCAATGGGTGGGGTCAATACCGGCTCTTGGAATGAAGCAGCTCTCGCCAATCCAGATCCCCCCGCTGGAGGCTCATAATCAGCATTTCCGCGCTGGCCAGATTGGTGGCGATGGGAACGTTGTGCTTGTCGCAGTGGCGGATGGTCTCGATCATCTGGCTGTCGTCCCAGGGATCGGTGGTGTTGGGGTCGGTAAACAGCAGCACCAGATCTATTTCGTTATAGGCGATCCGGGCATTGATCTGCTGATGACCGCCCTGCTTATGGGACAGCAGAAGGGTGATGGGCAGTCCGGTATTGTCCGCGATGAGTCTGCCGGTGGTGGCGGTAGCGTACAGGCTGTGCTTCAGCAGGACGCTTTTGTAAGCGGTGCAAAACTGAACCATGAGCTCTTTCTTCTTGTCATGGGCCAAAAAAGCGATATTCAATGCGATCACTCCATTCGTAATATGTAATTCATCTATCAGCGTACCCCGATGGGTACGGGGAATCCCTGGATTCTTCGGGCAATCCGCCGGTAGGCGGCGGCAGCGGGGCACCGGGGGGCGTAAAGAAGCACCGGTGCGCCGAAGGAGGCGGCCAGAGTCACATGGGAATCCTCCGGCACGATTCCCGCCAGAGGAAGGCCGGCGCTGTCCATCACATCGTCGATGGTCAGCTTCTGGCCGCTCAGCAGAGACTTGTTCACCCGGTTGACCACCAGGCGCACATCGGTCTTGCCCATCAGCTCCAGCAGGTCCCCCACCCGGGCGGCGTCCCGGATGGCGGCAGGGCCGGAGCCGGTAACAAGCAGGAACCGGTAGGCGGCTTTGGCCACCAGCCGGAAGCCCGCGTCCACCCCCGCGGGGGCGTCCAGGAAAATATAGTCAAAGCTGTTTTGCGCCTGCCGCAGCAGGGCGGCGAACTTTTCCCCGTCGATTTTCTCCACCGGCCGGTTCATGGGGGCGGTGAGAAAGGACAGGGTGGGAAAGGCCGGGTGTACAGCCGCCTGGGACAGGGAATAGCCCCCTTCGCTTACATCCAGAAAGGAAAGGCTCCCCAGATCCCCCAAGCCCAGGGAAATGTCCAGGTTCCGCAGACCCACGTCACAGTCCAGGCACAGAACCTTCATTCCTTCGGCGGCCATGGCGGCGGCGATTCCCGCGCACAGGGAGGTTTTTCCGGTTCCGCCCTTGCCGGACAGGATCCCAAACAGCTCGCCCAAGAGCCATTACTCCTCTCAAATCATAGTAATACATCCTCATTATACAGGTATTTCGTACAAAAGGCAAGGGTAATTTGCGCTATTTTGAAATATTTTTCATCAGATTTACCAAAAGGCGCCTGCCCGGCGGCTCCGCTCCGGGAGCCATTCCCCAAAAAAGCCCGGGGAAAAGCCAAAACCCGCCGAAAAAGGGGTTGCGCCCCGGGAAGATGTGGGCTATAATAAAACTATCATCATTCGGGTTTTACCCGGTAACTGGAGGAATGATTCCCATGTTCAACGCAATGATTGAAACTCTGAAAGCCAATCCTCGCAAGATCGTGTTTACCGAAGGCCATGACGCCCGTATTCTGGAAGCCACTTCCCGCCTGGTGGAGGGCGGTTTCCTGACCCCCATTCTGATCGGTGAAGTGGAGACCGTCAAGGCCAACGCGGCCAAGGGCGGCTTCAACATTGAAGGGGTGGAGATCATCGATCCCATGACCTACGAGGGCATGGACCAGATGGTTGAAACCATGGTGCAGCTGCGCAAGGGCAAGATGTCCCCCGAGGACTGCCGCGCCGCTCTGTCCAAGGGTAATTACTTCGGAACCATGCTGGTGAAGATGGGCTATGCCGACTCCCTGCTGGGCGGCGCCACTTACTCCACCGCCGATACCGTCCGCCCCGCCCTGCAGCTGGTGAAGACCAGGAAGGGCGCGCACCTGGTGTCCTCCTGCTTCATTCTGGTTCGGGGGGAGGAAAAGCTGGCCATGGGCGACTGCGCCATCAACCTCAGCTATGAGGACTCTGTGGACAAGGAGGGCAATGTGACCCTGTCCGCCGCCCAGAAGCTGGCGGAGGTGGCCATCGAAACCGCCAACACCGCCAAGGTCTTCGGCATCGATCCCAAGGTGGCCATGCTCAGCTTCTCCACCAACGGCTCCGGCAAGGGCGGCACCGTCAAGCTCAGCCATGACGCGACCATGGTGGCCAAGGAAATGGCTCCCGATCTGCTCATCGACGGCGAGATGCAGTTCGACGCCGCCGTGGCGCCCGAGGTGGGTCAGCTGAAGTTCCCCGGCTCTCCCGTGGCGGGCTACGCCAACACCTTCATCTTCCCCACCATCGAGGCGGGCAACATCGGCTACAAGATCGCCCAGCGTCTGGGCGGCTTCGAAGCCTACGGCCCCATCCTCCAGGGTCTGGCCGCTCCCATCAACGACCTGTCCCGGGGCTGCAACGCCGAGGAGGTCTACAAGATGGCCATCATCACCGCGGCCATGGTGTAAGGCTCTTTCCCAGGGCAGGAACGTCCTTCCCGGAAACGCAAGGGCGGAACGCGCATCCCGGCGTTCCCATCGGAACATAAGCCAAGCGGCGGATCATCCGATCCGCCGCTTCAGTATATCCCGCAGCCCCGCCGGAAGGCGGGGCTGCGGGTGTTATGGGGGCAGCTTGCGCCCCCGGGTTACAGGGGGGACTGCTTGATTTTGGCGAACCGCCGGGGATACTGCCTGGGGGTGGGGGCGATTTTGCGCAGCACCACAATCCCGTGGCTGGCGCCGTCAATGGGAAATTCCAGCACATCTTCCAGCTTCAGCCCCAGCTTCTTCAGGGCGCTGCCGCACTGGCGCAGCTCCTCCCGGGCGGCGGGGCCTTTCATGGCCAGCACCGCGCCGCCCACCTTCACATAGGGGGCGGTCAGCTCCAGCAGGATGTTCAGCCGGGCCACGGCCCGGGACAGCGCATAGTCATACTGCTCCCGGCGGTCTGCCGCGGCCTCCTCCGCCCGGGCGGTAAGGCACTGGGCTTCAATTCCCAGCTGGGGCAGAATTTGGCTCAGCCAGTTCATCCGCTTGCCCAGGGAGTCCAGCAGCGTCACCCGGGCGGTGGGGCAGGCAATGGCCACGGGAACCCCGGGGAATCCCGCTCCGCAGCCGATGTCAATGACGGCCTTGCCGGAAAGATCCGCCGCCTTCAGCACCGTCAGGCTGTCCAGCAGGTGGAGCCTTGCCACAGGAACATCCTCGGTGATGGCCGTAAGGTTCATCACCTTATTCTGCTCCACCACTGCCCGGCCGAAGGCGCAGAGGGTGTCGATCTGCTCCCGGCTCAGGGAAAGCCCCAGCTCCGGGAGACCCTGCTCCAGAGTCGCTTTCATGTTATCCAACCCGTCCATCCAGATTCACCTGTTCCTCGTCATAGGGGTCGAAGGGGGATTCCTCCACGGAAATGGAGGGAAGCACCACCGTTTGAATATGCCAGTTTACCAGAAGGTCGCACACCTGACCGTAGGAGGAAACCCCGGCCTCATCGCCGCTGACCTTCAGGTAGGTGTCGTTGACGGTATCGGCAAAGGCGGTGGCGTTCTGGGTCTGGTGGGTCTGGAAAAAGGCGCTGTAGCTGTTCAGATCCTGAGCCAGCTCCGTGGAAACGCCGTTGGCCACCCGGGCGGCGGCCGCGGCGGCGGACTGGCTGTTGACGCTGTTCAGGGCGTTGTAGCAGTACCGGAAGGCCATGAAATAGGCCGAATATTGGAAATCCGTATCCGGGTGGACGCTGCAGGCCAGAAATCCGGCGAAATTGGCGTCCCGCTCCGCGGCGATGCACATTCTGTGGGCCATCTCATGGCACATGGTAAAGGGCAGCGCCAGATCCGGGATCTGGGGATTGACACAGGCCTCGCCGGTCAGCCCGAAGGTGACGCCGGTGATGCCCATGGAGGTGTACATATCCGCCCAGGCCAGCTCCTTCACCGGCAGCCGGGAGCCTGCGAATACCGGATAGTGCATCTCATAGGTCAGTATCCGGAAGCCTTCCCCGGCCCGGTTGGCCAGATCTGCAAATTCCGCGAAATCCACATTGCCGCTGCTGTCCCGGTTCACCTGGGCAGCCAGCTCGTTGGCACGATCCCGGTAGTATTCCGCCGCCTCCACCAGCTCCTCCAGGGTGTAGCTGGAGGTGTCCAGCCGCAGGTCGTCGGAAAGATCCCCGGCGTAGTAATTCAGCCCCCAGACCAGGGTATGGCACAGATAGATCCCGGCAAATACCGCGGCCACCCATCCCAGCCACTGGATGGGGTTCCATTTCAGCACGATCATCAGCACAAGGCTGGCCAGGATCAGCACCCCCAGCGCCACAGCCAGCAGCTGCCAAAGGGGGAAGTCCACCTGGGAAGACCACTCCGCCAGAATGCCCTGGAGCGTCCGGGTGACGTAGGGGTAGATCATATCCACCAGGGTGGAAAACTGCTTCCCAAACCCCATCAGCACCCAGGTGATGGCCGCGAAGATCCCCGCGGTAAGGTAGCCAAACCAATATTTCAAAGGAAACCCTCCTCTATCTGTGGAAAAACGCCGGAAAATCTCTCTGTTCGCCCGAATCCCACCGGCACGGAATGGGCATACATGCTTTAGTATAACACAAATTGCCCCCCTTGTCTTCCCCCAATTTTTTAAATTTTTCTGAAGGGGGCCGGGGACATTTCGCGCCCCGGAATCGTATTCCCTTTGAAGGCGCAAAATACCCCGGAGGGGAAGCCCTCCGGGGATCCGATTATGCCATTTCCAGCGCCAGCTGTTTGCCGCCGAGAATGTGGAAGTGCAGGTGCTTCACCGTCTGCCCCGCGTCGGGGCCGCAGTTGCTTACCACCCGGTAGCCGGTTTCCAGCCCTTCCGCCCGGGCGATTTCCGGAATCACCGTGAAGATCCGGGAGACGACGGCGCTGTTCTCCCGGGTAATGCCGCTGCAGTCGGGAATGTGCGCCTTGGGCACCACCAGAATGTGGGTGGGCGCCTGGGGGGCAATGTCCCGGAAGGCGAAGACCAGATCGTCCTCATAGACCTTGGCAGAGGGGATTTCCCCGGCAATGATTCTGCAGAACAAACAATCAGACATGTTTCATTCCTCCTGAAAATGAAGCCCTTACAGGCCGAATACGTGAACGCCGGTGAGGCTGACCACACCCATGATAATCCCCGCCAGGATCACGCCCAGGCACACGGAGACGGTAGTGGATTTCAGACCCATGTCCAGAAAGGAGGCGGCCAGGGTGCCGGTCCAGGCGCCGGTGCCCGGCAGGGGGACGCCCACGAACAGGGTCAGCGCCAGGAACAGACCCCGGCGGCCGGCGCTTTCCGTCAGCTTGCGGCCGGCTCGTTCCCCCTTTTCCACGCAGTAGGTGAAGAATTTTCCGATATACCGTTTGTCCATGCCCCAGAGCAGAACCTTTCGGGCGAACAGATAGATAATGGGTACCGGAAGCATGTTCCCGATTACGCACACCACCAGGGCGGTGAAATAGTCCAGCCCCATGCCCACGGCAAAGGGAACGCCGCCCCGCAGCTCGATCAGCGGGACCATGGATACGAAAAAGCAGATGAGATAGTTTTTGAGCATTTCCATTCTCCTGTAAAAAAGTTCAGCGTCATTGTACCACAGAACCATGGACGGTACAAGGAAAAAATCGGATAATTTCTTAATTTTTGGTTAAGAGATTGGGTTTTTGGGGGGTTTTACTGAAAATAGCTGTGGCCGGGCTATGAAATTTTCTTGAATTCTGCCCGGAAAGGGTGGAAGTTTTTCTCCCTCTGTGGTATAATGCACTGTAACGAAAATGCGCAGTTGCACCCAAAAACAGATGGAGAGAAGATTATGCTGGAAATACTGGCTCCCGCCGGGTCTATGGAGGCCCTGCGCGCGGCGGTGCAGAACCGTGCCAACGCCGTGTATTTAGGCTGCGGCAACTTCAATGCCCGGCAAAGCGCGAAGAATTTTACCCCCCAAACCCTGTCTGAGGCGGTGAAATACTGCCATATCCGGGGGGTTCAGGTGCATCTGACCCTGAACACCCTGGTTTCCGACCGGGAACTGGATCAGGCGGCGGATATGATCCGTCTGGCCGCCAGAAACAATGTGGACGCCTTCATTGTCCAGGATCTGGGGGTAGTGCGGCTGTGCCGCCAGATCGCCCCCCATATTCCCGTCCACGGCTCCACCCAGATGAGCGTCCACTCTCTGGAGGGCGTCCGGGCCTGCGCCGCCATGGGGATCTCCCGGGTGGTGCTCAGCCGGGAGCTGAGCCGGGAGGAGATCCGCTATATCTGCGCCAATTCCCCGGTGGAAATCGAGGTTTTCGGCCACGGCGCCCTGTGCATGTGCTACTCCGGCCAGTGCTATATGTCCGCGGTAATCGGCGGACGCTCCGGCAACCGGGGCCGCTGTGCCCAGCCCTGCCGCCAGAGCTACGGCTACACCCACTGGGCGGACAAATATCCCCTGAGCCTGAAGGACAACTGCCTGGTTTCCTACGTTCGGGAGCTGCAGCAGATGGGCGTCGCCTCCTTAAAAATCGAAGGCCGGATGAAGCGGCCGGAGTACGTGGCCACGGTCACTGCCGTGTACCGGAAGGCGCTGGACGAGGGACAGGTGACAAAGGCCATGATGGACGCCCTGTACACCGCCTTCAACCGCCAGGGCTTTACCGACGGCTACTACACCGGCCAGGTGGACGGGAACATGTTCGGCGTCCGGGAGGACGTCCGGGAGGATCCTGACTGGCTCCAGGCTGCCCGCCGATCCTATGAGGCCGGGGAAACCCAGCTGGTGGATCTGCGGTTCCGGGCGGCTGTCACCGTAGACGGCAGCTCCCTCACCGCGGTGGATCCCGAGGGCCGCACCTGCACCGTCAACGGCCCGGTGCCGGAGCTGGCCAGAAATCTGCCCATCACCGGCGCCATGCTTGCCCAGCGGGTGGCGAAAACCGGCGGCACCCCCTACCGGTGCGTCCAGGTGGGCACCCGGGTGGATCCGGGGCTGACCATCTCCGCCGCGGCGGTGAACGCCATGCGCCGGGAGGTGCTCAATCAGCTCACCGCCCTGCGGGCCCGCCGGGAGGAGCATCCTCTGCGCAAGCCCAAGGCCGTGCCCCAGTACAAAGGCCCCGGGGGACTGCCGGGGCTGACCGTCCAGGTAAGCACCCGGGAGCAGCTGACCCCTGTGCTGCTGAACCTGGAGACCGCCATGCTCTACGTGCCCTTCCACATTCTGCTGGAGGATCCGGAGATGACCGGGCGGCTGGTGCAGCGGGGGCGGCTGGCCGCCGCGCTGCCCCGGATCGTCCACGACGGGGAGATGCCCCGGCTCCGGGCGGGTCTTCAGACCCTGGCTCAATTGGGGGTGCGGGATGTGCTGGCGGGAAACCTGGGACTGCTGATCCCCGCCCGGGAGGCGGGGATGCGGATCCACGGAGATTTCGGGCTGAATATCTTCAATTCCGCCTCCATGAACGTGCTCCGGGGGCTGGAGCTGAGCTCCGCCACTGTGAGCTTTGAAATGACCCTGCCCCAGATCCGGGATCTGAGCAAGGCGGTGAACGCGGAGCTGATCGGCTACGGCCGTCTGCCTCTGATGGTCACGGAGCACTGCCTGATCCGGGGACGCACCGGGGAATGCACCTGCCATCTGGGCGGAACCAAGCTCACGGACAAAACCGGCGCGGAGTTCCCCCTGATCCGGGACGGGGATTCCTGCCGCAGCGTGATCCTCAACGGCAAGAAGCTCTCCTGGCTGGATCGCCAGGACGACCTGGCCAAGCTGGGGCTGTGGGCGGTGCGGCTGTCCTTCACCACGGAGAACAGCCGGGAGGTGGATCGGGTGCTGGGTGAATATCTGAATCCCGAACCCTTCGACCCCGGCGCCTGCACCCGGGGACTGTACCTGCGGGGCGTGGAATAACGTCCCTGAGATTCCGTTATTTGAGAAAGGATACCCTTATGCAGCTGATTTTAGCCTCTGGCTCCCCCCGCCGCCGGGAGCTGCTGAGCCTGTTTCACTACCACTTTATCGTCCGGGCGGCGGACATTGCGGAGACCATGGATCCGGACGCGCCCCCTGCCGCCCAGGTGGCCCGGCTGAGCCGGGAAAAGGCGCTGGCGGTGCCCCGGGAGGCGGAGGATGTGGTGGTGGCCGCAGACACCATTGTGGTCTGCGACCACCGGATTCTGGGCAAGCCCCGGAGCCGGGAGGAGGCGGCGGAAATGCTTACCCTGCTCTCCGGCCGGGATCACCAGGTGATCACCGGATGCACGGTGCTCCGGGGGGAGAGAAGCGAAACCTTCACCCAGGTGACGGATCTGCACTTCCGCCCCCTGAGCCCCGGGGAGATCCGCCGGTATGTGGACTCCGGGGAGCCAATGGACAAAGCCGGCGCCTACGGCATCCAGGGAGGCGCCGCGCTGTTCTGTGAGAAAATGGTGGGGGATTATTATAATGTGATGGGACTGCCGGTGTGCCGCGTGGGTCAGACGCTGAAGCGGCTGGCGCCGGAGATGATGGAGGACAGCCAATGAGAAACTTATTCAGCACCCGGGTGAAGGTCATCCTGGTGATTGCGGCGCTGCTGACCGCGGGTCTGGCGATCCTCAGCGGCATCACCAACAGCACCGTTCCCGATCTGCTGGTGAAGGGGCTTCTGGCGCCCATCCGGGGCGCGGCCACCGCCCTGACCAACACCGCGGAAAAGTATTACGGCTATATGTTCCGGTACGAAGCCCTGGCGGCGGAAAACGAAGTGCTGGAAGCCCGGATTGCGGAGATGGAGGACGTGGCCCGTCAGGCCGACTCCGTGGCCCGGGAAAACGAACGGCTGCGGCAGGTGCTGGGGCTGACTGCCGCCAATGAGGACTTCAAGCTGGTGGACGCCTACATCATCGGCTGGAGCTCCACCGACTGGGAAAACACCTTCACCATCAACCGGGGCACCAACTCCGGCATCAACCAGAATATGTGCGCCATCACCGCCACCGGCGAGGTGGTGGGACTGGTGACAGAGGCGGGGCTGAACTACGCGGAAGTGACCACGGTGCTGGACTCCACCCTGGAAATCTCCGGCACCATCTCCACCTCCGGCTACAACGGCATGGTTCGGGGCGGCTATGTGGACGGCACCGAGACCCTGCTGCGGATGAACTACCTGCCCTCCGCCGCCATCATCCGGAACAAGGACCAGGTAGTGACCTCCGGCTCCACCGTGTATCCCCGGGGTCTGATCATCGGCTCCGTGGTGGACGCGGGCTTTGAGGAAACCGGCGTGGCCAAGTACGCCCTGCTGGATCCCGCCGCGGACATCAGCGCCCTGGAGCAGGTATTCATCATCACCGACTACACCACCGACACCGGAACCACCGGCACCACCGGCACCACCGGCAGCGAAGCCACCGGCGCCGCCACGGAGCCCGCGGCCACGGAAGCCGCCACGGTGCCCACCACCGGAGCCACCGTTCCCGGCGCGGTAGGATGAGGGACGCCATGGCCGGAAAAAGAAGAAATAAGCGCAATGAGTTTAAGCCCGACGCCCAGCCCTCGGTGATTCTGAAGTCCCTGCGGCTGACCAAGCTGCAGCAGATGCGGCTGCTGCGGTGGGCGGGCTATGTGGGGGCGATCCTGGGGGCGCTGATCTTTCAGGACGTGATCATGAGCCAAATCCGGATCTTCGGCGCCACCACGGAGCTGTGCGCGGCGGTGATTCTGCTGATTACCATCCTGGAAGGGGTGGAGACCGGAAGCCTGTTCGTGCTCATCGCGTCCACCCTGTATTTTTACTCCGGATCCTCTCCGGGCGCCTACTGCATCGGTCTGCTGACCTTTTTGGGGGTGATCGCCTCCCTGTTCCGGCAGATGTACTGGCGGCGCAGCAGAAGCGCCATCGTTTTCTGCGCGGCGCTGGCGCAGATCGGCTACAGCCTCGGGCTGTACGGCGTGTGTCTGTTCAACGGGCTGACCCGATGGGATCGGCTGCCCCAGTTTCTGGTGGGCGCCGCCCTCAACATTCTTGTTATGATACCCCTTTACCCCTTGATCCATAGGATCGGCATGATCGGAGGAAATGTATGGAAAGAATAAACCGCTTTCGTGCCATTTTGCTGCTGGTGATTTTCGCCTTTATTCTGGTTCTGTTTGCGGGACAGCTGTTCACGCTGCAGATCGTGGAAACCGACGGCAACACCGACAACACCCAGACCTACGTAACCCTGACCACCGTTCGGGCGGCCCGGGGAGACGTGCTCGACCGGAACGGAAACGTATTGGTGGGCAACCGGGCATCCTATGACCTGGTGTTCAACCACTACGTGATTACCTCCAACCCCAATACCAACGAATCCCTGTACACCCTGATCAAAACCTGTCAGGAGCTGGGGATTGAATATACCGACCACTTCCCCGTTACCCGGGAGCGCCCCTTTGAATACACCCTTACGGAGATGAATTCCTCCTGGCAGGGGCATTTCCAGACCTTCATGGTGGATCGGGAGCTGGACTCGGACATCAGCGCCCCGCTGCTGCTGGAAAAAATGCGCAGCCGCTACGACATCCCCGAAACCTGGTCCGACGAGGACGCCCGGGCGGTCATCGGCCTGCGCTACGAATTTGACCTGCGCGGCATCACCAACCTGCCCACCTACACCTTCCTGGAGGACGTGTCCGACGAGAACCTGTCCGCCATTCTGGAGCTGAACACCCCCGGCCTGATGGTGGAATCCTCCACCGTCCGGGAATACCACACCGAGTACGGCGCCCACATTCTGGGATATCTGGGCGGCATGAACGACGCCCAGTGGCAGGAATATAAGAAGCAGAACTACTCCATGGACGCCCTGGTGGGACAGACGGGCTTTGAGCAGGCCTTTGAGGAATACCTCCACGGCATTGACGGCACCCGTGTGGACATCGTAAACCGGGACGGCGCCATCATCAGCCAGTACTACGCTACAGACTCGGAAACCGGCCAGCTGAAGGAGCCCATCGCCGGCAACCATATTGAAACCACCATCGACATTGACATTCAGAAGGTGGCGGAGGACGCCCTGGCAGAGACCATGAAAAACATCACCGACCCCATGGTGAACACCGAAGATGGCGACGATACGGGTCTGGACGCGGAAGGCGCGGCGGTGATTGTGATGAATCCCAAAACCGGCGAGATTCTGGCCTGCGCCAGCTATCCCACCTACGACCTGACCACCATGTACGACAACTGGGAAGAGCTGAACAGCGACCCCATGAAGCCCTTCTTCAACCGGGCCTTCGGCGCCGCCTATCCCCCCGGCTCCACCTACAAGATGTGCACCCTGATCTCCGCCATGGAGAACCGGGACTCCACCGGAGAGCTGATTCTGATTCCCGGGGAGGAAATCAAGGACGAGGGCGTATATAAGCTGGACGGCATGCCGGTTGCTACCTGCCTGCTGTACACCGCGGCCGACGGCGCCACCCACGGCTCCATCGACGCGACTTTGGCCATCGGCGTCTCCTGCAACTATTTCTTCTACGACCTGGGCTATAAATGCACCTGGGAAATGGTGGACGAAACCGCCCAGGCTCTGGGGCTGGGCGAGCCCACCGGCATTGAGCTGGTGGAGGAGACCGGCTATCGGAACAACCCCGATCGGAAGCGGGAAGTTTACGGCTCCGGCATTGACGGCAACTTCTCCGCCGGCGACCGGATCCTGGGCGCCATCGGCCAGGGCGAAAACCGGTTCACCCCCATGCAGCTGGCGGTCTACGTCTCCACCCTGGCCAACAAGGGCACCCGGATGAAGGCCACCTTCCTGAGCCGGGTGGTGTCCTCGGACTACCGGACGCTGATTGAAGAAAACCAGCCGGAGGTAGTCTCCCAGATGGAGATGCAGTCCACCACCATCGACGCCTACATGGAGGGCATGAAGAAGACCATCTCCTATTCCGGCATGAACGGTGCGGGCACCGCCCGGAGATACTTCGGCGGCCCCACCGACGGCACCGAAGAGGGGGATGAAATCTGGCCCCTGGCCGGGGAAGTGGTGGTCTACGCCAAAACCGGCACCGCCCAGCACGCCTCCGGCGGCTCTGACCATGCGGCCTTTGTCTGCTTCTCCCACCGGGTGGGCGAGACGGAGCCGGATCTGGCAGTGGCCATTTTCGGTGAAAAGGCTGCCCACGGTGCTTCTCTGACGCCCATTGCGGAAGATATCCTCCTGGCCTACTATGAAATGACCGCGGCCAGCGAAGTCACCGCCTTTGAAAATCAGATTGGATAAGCCAAACGAATCCGTTCCCGTTTTTTCGGGAACGGATTCTTTTCTTGCTTTTTATTTCGGGGCATATTATAATAGATCCATGCACAATCGGGAAGGAGGGCTGCAATCGTGGAATCCGAGTACATTATTGAAATGTGCAATATCAGAAAAGAATTCCCGGGAATCGTGGCCAATGACGACATTACCCTGCAGCTGCGCCGGGGAGAGATCCACGCCCTGCTGGGGGAAAACGGCGCCGGAAAGTCCACCCTCATGTCCGTGCTGTTCGGTCTGTATCAGCCGGAGGCGGGGGTCATCAAAAAGAACGGCAAGGAAGTGAAAATCCACAGCCCCAACGACGCCACCGCGCTGCACATCGGCATGGTGCACCAGCACTTTAAGCTGGTGGACGTGTTCACCGTGCTGGACAACATCATTCTGGGCGCGGAGGATACCAAGCTGGGCTTCCTGCAAAGATCCCTGGCCCGGAAGAAGGTGCAGCAGCTGTCGGAGACTTACAAGCTCCACGTGGATCTGGACGCCAAGGTGGAGGACATCACCGTGGGCATGCAGCAGCGCACCGAGATTCTGAAAATGCTCTACCGGGACAACGAGGTTCTGATTTTCGACGAGCCTACCGCGGTGCTTACCCCCCAGGAGATCGACGAGCTGATGGAGATCATGCGGGGCTTTACCAGGGAGGGCAAGTCCATTCTGTTCATCACCCACAAGCTCAATGAGATCATGGCGGTGGCCGACCGGTGCACCGTTCTGCGCAAGGGCAGGCTGGTGGGCACCGTGGACATCAAGGACACCAACAAGCAGCAGCTGAGCAACATGATGGTCGGCCGTCCGGTGCAGCTGCAGGTGCAGAAGGAGGATGCCGTACCCGGGGACGTGATCCTGGATGTGAAGGGGCTGACCGTTCACGCCAAGACCGGCAGGAAAAACGCCGTCCACGACGTATCCTTCCAGGTTCGGGCCGGGGAGATTGTCTGCATCGCGGGCATCGACGGCAACGGCCAGACGGAGCTGGTCTACGGCCTTACCGGCATGGAAAAGGCCGCGGGAACCATCACCCTCTGCGGCAGGGACATCTCCAGGCTGAGCATCCGCAAGCGCAGCGAAAGCGGCATCAGCCACATTCCGGAGGATCGGCACAAGCACGGCCTGGTGCTGGACGACACTCTGGAAAACAACATTGTGCTCCAGTCCTTCCGGGACAAGCAGTTCCAGCACCTGGGCTTCATCAAGCGGGACGCGGTGCGATCCTATGCGGAAAAGATCATCGGCCAGTACGACGTCCGCAGCGGCCAGGGGCCTGTGACCATCGCCCGGAGCATGTCCGGCGGCAACCAGCAGAAAGCCATTGTAGGCCGGGAGCTGGATCGGGAGAATCCCCTGCTCATCGCCGTGCAGCCCACCCGGGGTCTGGACGTAGGCGCCATTGAGTATATCCACAGCCAGCTGGTTGCCCAGCGGGACGCGGGAAAGGCGGTGCTGCTGGTGTCTTTGGAGCTGGAGGAAGTGATGAACGTATCGGACCGGATCCTGGTGATGTACGAAGGGGAAATTGTGGGTCAGCTGGATCCCAAAACAACCACCCCCCAGGAGCTGGGGCTTTATATGGCCGGCGCCAAGCGCGGCGGGAAAGGAGGCCAGGCATGAAAGAAGCCTTTTGGACCATCTATGAAAAGGAAGGAACCAAAAAGGTTCTGGCGTCCCTGATTTCCATTCTGGTCGGACTGCTGGTGGGCGTTATCATTGTGGTGATTGTGGGTCTTTGCAAGGACACCATCACCGGCCAGGGGATCTGGGACGGCATCCGGCTGATCTTCGCGGGGGTTCTGTGCACCGGCCGGGACGCCGCGGGCAGCCTGACCTTTGGCTATAACCCCCAGACCCTGGGGAATATGCTCTTCCGGGCCACGCCCCTGATTATGACCGGCCTTTCCATCGCCGTGGCCTACAAAACCGGCCTGTTCAACATCGGCGCGCCCGGCCAGTATCTCATGGGCACCATGGCTTCCCTGATGATCGCCCTGGGCATCCCCAGCGAAGCCGTTCCGACCCAGCTGATCTGGTTGCTGGCCTTCCTGGGCGGCATCGCGCTGGGCGCTCTCTGGGGCGCGGTTCCCGGCGCGCTGAAGGCGTTTTTAAACATCAACGAGGTGCTGGCCTGCATCATGACCAACTGGCTGGCGGCCAACATCGTCACCTGGGCATTCGATGTGAGCAATTTCAAAAACCTGGTGGAAAACACCAAGGCCGGCTATATCTACAAAACCAGCTTCAACGGCGTTCAGACCGCCAAGCTGGGGCTGGATCAGATCTTTCCCGGCTCCCAGGTCAACGGCGGCATCCTGGTGGCCATCCTCTTCGCCGCCGCCATGTATATCCTCATGAACAAAACCACCCTGGGCTATCAGCTGAAGGCCTGCGGCTCCAACCGGCACGCCGCCCGGTACGCGGGCATCAACGACAAGGGCAGCATCATTTTGTCCATGGCCATTGCCGGCGGCCTGGCCGGCGGCGGCGCCGCCCTGTACTGGCTCTCGGGCAACACGGAGTTCTACTGGTCCACCTACCAGAGCCTCCCTGCAGCCGGGTTCAACGGCATCCCTGTGGCGCTGCTGGCCATCAGCAATCCCATCGGCGTGATTTTCACCGCCGTCTTTATGGCCATGCTGGACATTGTGGGGCAGCAGCTCACCGGCTTTACCGCCTATAACGAATATATCACCGATGTGATTATCTCCGTGATCGTCTACCTCAGCGCCTTCTCCCTGGTGATCCGGATGATGCTTCCCGGCAGAAAAAAGGCGGCCAGCGCCGGCAGCGCGCCGGACAGCCAGCCCCGGGACAACGCCCAGAAAGGAGATGAGCAGGCATGACATTTCTCATTCAGCAAACCATGCTCTACGCCGTCCCTCTGATGATCGTGGCGCTGGCCGGCGTCTTCGCGGAGCGCAGCGGCATTATCAACCTGGCCTTGGAGGGCATTATGATCTTCGGCGCCTTTATCGGCGTTCTGTTTGTGCGCGGCATGCAGTCCTTTGATGTGTTTACCGAGGCCGCCCGCCAGGGCAGCTGGCTGACCCTCCAGGGGCTGGAGCTGCTGGCCATGCTGGTCAGCGCCATTATGGGCGCGGTGTTTTCCCTGCTGCTCTCCTTTGCCTCCATCAACCTCCGGGCGGATCAGACCATCGGCGGCACGGCCCTGAACCTGATGGCGCCGGCACTGGTGCTGTTCCTGGTGCGGATTCTGGCCAACCAGAACACCCTGATGATGTCCACCGGCGACGCGGCCTCCTGGTTCATGATCAAAAAGTCCACCTTCGGCATCGACCGGAAAACGGACATCGGCTTTTTGGGGGAGACCTTCCTGAACAAGGTGTATCTTGCCACCTATATCTGCATTCTGATCTTCATCATTCTGTCGGTGATTCTGTATAAAACCCGGTTCGGCCTGCGGCTCCGGGCCTGCGGAGAAAATCCCCAGGCGGCGGACTCCCTGGGCATCAACGTGTATAAAATGCGCTACGCCGGCACCACCATCTCCGGCGCCCTGGCAGGCATGGGGGGGTTTGTCTACTCCCTGACCACCGCCAACTGCACCGCCAACGGCGACGTGGCAGGCTTCGGCTTCCTGGCTTTGGCGGTAATGATCTTCGGCAACTGGAAGCCCGGCAACATTGCCGCGGCCAGCCTGCTGTTCGGCCTGTTCAAATGCGTGGCGGCGGCCTACAGCTCCATCGACATCAACGGCGACGGGGTCTACCTGCTGGCGGAGCTGGGCATCAGCTCCCACCTGTACCGGATGCTTCCGTACCTGGTGACGCTGGCGGTGCTGGCCTTCACCTCCAAAAAGTCCCGGGCGCCCAAAGCCGAGGGCATCCCCTACGACAAGGGCTCCAGATAATGCCCGGAGAACACCGGAAAACCCAGGGCTTTCCTGTTCAGCCGGATAAGAAACCCCCGCCGGAGCTTTCGCTCCGGCGGGGGTTTTTGTTGGTCAGTTCCGGCTTTGAAGGCGGGTGCCGCCGCGCCGGGCAGGGGATGTATCAATCTTCCGGGAACAGCTGGTCGTGGCAGTACTGAATAATGGCTTTGCGGGTGATCAGGCCGATGAAAGCGCCGTAATCGTCCACCACCGGGACGAAATTCTGGCTGGACGCCCGCTGAATCAGGTCGTGCATGGAGGCGGTGACACGAACCGGCAGGTTATCCCGCCGACGGGAGATTTCCATGATCCGCCGGGCCTCCGCCTGGCGCATATCCATGTAACAGATGTTTTTCAAAGCCCAAAGCAGATCCCCCTCGGTGAGGGTTCCCCGGTATTCGCCCCGGTGGTTCAGCACCGGAAGAGCTGAATAACCCGCAGCCTCCATTTTTTCCAGAGCCTGGCGGATGGTATAATCGTCGTAAACAAAGGAACACATGGCTTTCGGGGTGAGGAAGAACAAGATACTATTCATACGAACTCCTTTTCAATGCAGACTCAGGGTCAATCCCTGCATCAAAATCATTATATCATATCCTGCTCCGAAAAGTATGAAATTTTTTTGTTATTTTAGCGGTAAACCGCCCAAGAATGTTCCTGAAAATTTGTTGAAAGCGACCAAAGACTCAGCCCTGGGAGCGGGTGTTCCGGTAGGCCCTGGGGGTCAGCCCCGTTTCCCGGCGGAACAGCCGGGTGAAGTAGCTGACATCGGAAAACCCGCACTCCAGGCTGATCCGGTGGATGGGCTTGTCCGTGGTCAGCAGCAGGCGGGCGGCCTGCTCCAGCCGCAGCCGCCGCAGGTACTGGATGGGGGTGGTGCCCAGGGTCTGCCGGAAGCACCGCAGGCACACACTGGGGCTGACGCTGACGCTGGCGGCCAGCCGCTCCACGCTTACCTCCTCGGTATAGTGATCCTGCAGGAACCGGAGCATCTGCTTGATCCGCTGGGCGGAAATCTGATCCTGCCGGGAAGGCTCCCGCCCCTCGGAGGGCCGGATCCCGTTCAGCCGCCGCAAACCGGCGCTGAGCCGGTACCGGGCGTAATTTTCACAGTCCTCCTGATCCTCCGTGACCGCCTGCCACACGGACAAAATGTCCCGCACCAGCTCCCCCTGCCAGGGAACCGCCGGATCCAGAGGGAAATAGGGAAAGGATTTGTCCTGGAGCAGGGGCTGCGCCAGGGTCTGCCAGAAAACGCTGTCCACGCTGCCGCCGATGAGCCGGGGGTGGAAGACAATGGAGCGCAGCACCGCGGGGCCTTCCTCCCGGGATTCCACATTGTGGAGCACCCCGGCGTTGATGAACAGCCCGTGGCCGGCGGGGATGGTGAGCCGTTCTCCCCCAACGCCCACGGTGACATGCCCCGCCACCGCCGCGATATACTCAAATTCCTCGTGCCAGTGCCAGGGGACAAAGTACCGGGTCTGGTCGTCTTCGTAGCAGGCCAGGGGGAACTGGGGCTGGCCGTGGGTGACGATCTCCCGTCCGGTATCGTCGGTCTGACCGGAACAGATGCTCAGAGGCATGGGCATTCCTCCCTCCGGACTCCGGCGCCCCAGGCTGGGAAAAGACGCTGATTTTGTCCTAGAAATACGCCGGAAAAGTCCTATTCTTTCTTCTTATGTGATGGTATGATACTATCATAAACACAGGAGGTTTGCAATATGACGCTGCTGCTTTTGGGGCTGATCTATCTGGCCTTTATCAGCCTGGGACTGCCCGACTCCCTCCTGGGCTCCGCCTGGCCGGTGATGTACCGGCAGCTGCAGGTGCCCATTTCCTATGCCGGAATCATTGCCATGATCATCGCCGGGGGCACCATTGTTTCCAGTCTGGAAAGCCACCGGATCACCCGGCGCCTGGGCGCCGGAAAAGTCACCGCCCTCAGCGTGGCCATGACCGCCGGGGCGCTGCTGGGCTTCTCCCTCAGCGATTCCTTCTGGATGCTGTGCCTGTGGGCCATCCCCTACGGCCTGGGAGCGGGAAGCGTGGATGCCGCCCTGAACAACTACGCGGCGCTGCACTATGAAAGCCGCCACATGAGCTGGCTCCACTGCTGCTGGGGCATCGGCGCCACAGCAGGACCCTATCTTATGAGCTATGCCCTCGCCGGGGATATGGGCTGGCGGGGCGGCTACCGGAGCATTGCCCTGATCCAGATTCTGCTCACTGCCGTTTTGGCGGTGAGCCTGCCCCTTTGGAAACAGCGCCCCGCTGGGGAAGCGGCCGCCGGGGACTGCGGCCGGGAGCTGACCCTGGGGCAGATTCTGGGGATTCCCGGGGCAAAGGAAGTGATCCTGTGCTTCTTCTGCTACTGCGCCATTGAGCAGACCGCCGGCCTCTGGATCAGCAGCTACCTGAGCCTGCACCGGGGCGTGGAGCCGGAGACCGCCGCCGGGTATGCGGGATTGTTTTTCCTGGGCATCACCGTCGGCCGCGCCCTCAGCGGCTTTTTGACCATGCGGTTCACCGACGCCCGGATGATTCGCCTGGGACAGGGGGTTATCGCCCTGGGGATCCTGACCCTGCTTCTGCCCCTGGGGCAGGCGGCGGCGCTCCTGGGGCTGGTGCTTGTGGGTCTGGGCTGCGCCCCCATCTATCCCTGCATTATCCACGCCACCCCCGCCCACTTCGGGGCGGAAAACTCCCAGGCGCTGATCGGGGTGCAGATGGCCGGAGCCTATGTGGGCACCTGTGTCATGCCCCCGCTGTTCGGCCTCATTGCCCGGAACATCACCGTGTCCCTGCTGCCCCTTTACCTGCTGGCGCTGCTGGCGGTGATGGCTGTCATGCATGCCCGGCTGGAAAAACGGACAGCCGCGTCATAAACAATTACTTTCAGGAGGAATCCATATGTGTGCATTTCCCAAAGACTTTCTCTGGGGCGTCGCCTGCGCCGCTTACCAGTGCGAAGGCGCCTGGAACAAGGACGGCAAGGGCAGAAACATCTGGGATGATTTCTGCCACGACCCCACCGCCCGCCATATCAAAGACGGCAGCTCCGGCGACGTGGCCTGCGACAGCTACCACCGGTACAAGGAGGATGTGGCGCTGATGAAAGCCCACGGCGTTCAGGCATACCGGTTTTCCGTCAGCTGGGCCCGGGTGATTCCCGACGGGGACGGACCGGTGAACGAAAAGGGGCTGGCCTTCTATGACAACCTGGTAAACGAACTGATCGCCGCGGGGATCCGCCCTTTGATCACCCTGTACCACTGGGATCTGCCCAGCGCCCTGCAGCAGCGGGGAGGCTGGCTGAACCGGCAGACGGCGGAGATCTTCGGCCGATACGCCCGGGTCATCGCCCAGCGGTTTGCCGGACGGGTTCATACCTACATGACCATCAACGAGCCCCAGTGTGTCACCAAGCTGGGCTACGGCACCGGGGAGCACGCCCCGGGCTGGAAGCTCAGCGATGGGGATCTGGCTCTGATTTACCACAACCTCTGCCTGGCGCACTCGGAAGCCCAGCGGCAGATTAAGGCGGTCTGCCCCCAGGCGCAGGTGGGCATTGTCCCCTGCGGGCGGCTGTGCTATCCCCGGGAGGACACCCCGGAAAACCGGGAGGCGGCCTTCCGGGCCAGCTTCGACCTGTCCCGGGACTGGACGTTTACCCACAACATCGTGCTGGACAGCCTGATTTTCAAAGGCTATGATCCCTCCGCCGCCCCGGTGCTGAGGGACTTCGCCCAAACCATCGATCCGGCGGACTGGGAAAAGATGGAAACCCCCGACTTCATCGGCCTCAACATCTATCACGGGGAAATGGTGGACGAAAACGGGCATCCGGTGCCCAGAGCCTTCGGCGCCCCCCTGACGGCCTTTAAGTGGAGCATCACCCCGGAGGTGCTGCGCTTCGGCCCCGAGCAGATCTACCGGCGGTACGGTCTGCCCATTTACATCACGGAAAACGGCCTCAGCTGCAGCGACCATGTACATCTGGACGGGCAGGTGCACGACCCGGATCGGATCGATTTTCTCCACCGGTATCTGCTGGAGCTGGAAAAGGCTGTGGACGAAGGCGTTCCGGTGAAGGGCTACCTGCAGTGGAGCTTCCTGGACAACTTCGAGTGGGCCTGGGGCTATCTGGAGCGGTTCGGCCTGGTGTATGTGGACTATTCCACCGGCACCCGGATCCCCAAGGACTCCGCCCGGTGGTATGCACGGGTGATGGAAACCAACGGCGGGTGCCTGTAACAGAAACGGCCCGGAAGCAGAACTGCTTCCGGGTTTTTGTTTTTCCTGCCCCTTTTGGCAAATGGGCGAGTTCTGCCGCCGACTAGGAAGCTCCCTTGATGGAAAATGTATATATGCACGGAATTGCGAATATATATTCAAAAAATCAGTTGACAGAAGGGGATTCGGGGAGTATAATCACCCCATATAATGACAAATGTCATCCACGGAAGGAAGGGCTGCGGCCATGACCAAGGTATTTATTGACGGAAGCGCCGGCACCACCGGTCTGCGGATCTATGAACGGCTGGAAGATCGGGAGGATCTGACCCTGATCCGTCTCAGCGAAGAACTGCGCAAGGATCCCAAGGCCCGGGAGGCGGCGCTGAACGAAGCGGACATCGCTTTTTTGTGCCTGCCGGATCAGGCCGCCCGGGAAGCCGCGGCGCTGATCCGCGGGGATACGGTGGTGATCGACACCTCCACCGCCCACCGAACCGCCCCCGGCTGGGAGTACGGCTTCCCGGAGCTTTCCGGCAGGCGGCAGCGGATTGCCGCTTCCCGGCGGATTGCCAACCCCGGCTGCCACGCCAGCGGGTTTATCGCCCTGGTGGAGCCCCTGGTGCGGGCGGGTCTTTTGGGGAAGGATGCCCGGCTCACCTGCTTCTCCCTTACCGGCTACTCCGGCGGGGGAAAGGGGATGATCGGCCGGTACCGGCAGGAGGATCGGCCCCGGGCCTATCAGGCGCCCCGGCAGTACGGTCTTTCCCAGCAGCATAAGCATTTAAAGGAAATGGCCTGGATCTCCGGCCTGGAAACCCAGCCGGTGTTCTGTCCCATTGTGGCGGACTACTTCAGCGGCATGGAAGTGACCGTTCCCCTGTTTGCCCGGGATCTGAAGGGCACCGCGGCGGATGCGGCGGCGGTTTACGCCGCCTGCTATCGAACCGGTCTGGTGCGGTTTGCCCCGGCGCCGGAGCAGGAGGAGATGCTTCCGGCCAACGTCCTGTCCGGCCGGGACGATATGGTGGTCAGCGTCTGCGGCAATGAAGACCGGATCCTGCTTACCGCCTGCTTTGACAACCTGGGCAAAGGCGCCTCCGGGGCGGCCATTCAGAACATGAACATCGTCCTGGGGGTGGAAGAGACCCGGGGACTGAACGTAGGAGGAAGAGAACAATGAACATCGTGCAGGGCGGCGTCTGCGCCGCCAAGGGCTTTCTGGCCGCCGGAATCCACTGCGGCATCCGGAAGAACAAAAACAAAAAGGATCTGGCGCTGATCTTCAGCCGGCGCCCCGCCGCCGCCGCGGCGGTGTACACCCAAAATCTGGTCAAAGGCGCCCCCCTGGCCGTGACCAAGGCCAACCTGGCGGACGGGAAAGCCCAGGCGGTGATCTGCAACAGCGGCATCGCCAACACCTGCAATGCCGACGGCAGGGAGAAGGCGCAGAAAATGTGCGCCCTGGCGGCCAAGGCGCTGAACATCTCCCCCCAGGATGTGGTGGTGGCCTCCACCGGGGTCATCGGCCAGCCGCTGCCTCTGGAGCCCATGGAGGCGGGGGTGGGCATTCTGGCGGAGCAGCTGTCGGAAACCGGCAGCACCGCCGCCTGTGAGGCCATTATGACCACCGATACCTATCCCAAGGAGTTCGCGGTGGAGTTTACCCTGGGGGGCAAACCCTGCCGCATGGGCGGCATTGCCAAGGGCAGCGGCATGATCCATCCCAATATGGCCACCATGCTGGTGTTCCTCACCACCGACGCGGCCATCTCACCGGAGATGCTCCAAAAGGCGCTGTCCGGGGACATCCGGAAAACCTTCAATATGCTCAGCGTGGACGGGGACACCTCCACCAACGACATGGTGGTGCTTCTGGCCAACGGCATGGCGGGAAATCCGGAGATCACCCGGGAGGGGGAGGATTTCAACGCCTTTATGACCGCCCTGAATACCGTCAACGTCCACCTGTGCCGGTGTCTGGCGGGAGACGGAGAAGGCGCCACCAAGCTGCTGGAATGCACCGTCACCGGCGCCGGGGATCCGGAAACCGCCCGGACCGTGGCCAAAAGCGTCATCTGCTCCAGTCTGACCAAGACCGCCATGTTCGGAGCCGACGCCAACTGGGGGCGGGTGCTCTGCGCCATCGGCTACAGCGGGGCGGATGTGGATGTGGACAGGATTGCCGTGTCCTTCCGCTCCGCCGCGGGCACCATCCCGGTGTGTGAAAACGGGGCGGGGATCCCCTTCTCCGAGGAGATCGCCAAGAAGATCCTTCTGGAAAAGGAGATTGAAATCCTGGTGGATCTGGGCAGCGGCGGGGAAACCGCCACCGCCTGGGGCTGCGACCTGACCTATGACTATGTACGAATCAATGGAGATTACCGCACATGAAAGAACGTGAATTTTCCAATGCCCAGCGGGCGCAGGTGCTGACCCAGGCGCTGCCCTACATCCAGCAGTACAACGGAAAGATTGTGGTGGTGAAGTACGGCGGCAACGCCATGATCTGTGAGGAACGGAAGCGCCAGGTGATGGAGGACATTGTACTTCTGTGGCTGGTGGGCGTGAAGGTGGTGCTGGTTCACGGCGGCGGCCCGGAGATTTCCCAGCTGATGGATCGGCTGGGAAAGAAGCCGGAGTTTGTGGACGGCCTTCGGGTCACAGACCAGGAGACGGTGGACATTGTCCAGATGGTGCTGGCCGGGAAGGTGAACAAGACCCTGGTAAGTCTGCTGGAGCGCCAGGGGGGCCTGGCCATGGGCATCTCCGGGGTGGACGGAGGGCTGATCCGGGCGGAGCCAAAGGATCCCCGGCTGGGCTTTGTGGGCAGGATTACCCAGGTGAACATCCAGCCGGTAATGGATCTTCTGGAGAAGGGATACATCCCGGTGATCTCCACCGTGGGCAGCGACCGGGAGGGCAATGTCTACAACATCAACGGAGACACCGCCGCCGCCTATATTGCCGGGGCGCTGCACGCCCACCGGCTGTGCATGATGACGGACATTGCCGGGATCCTGGAAAACAAGGACGATCCCAGCACCCTGATCCCCCGGCTCACCGTGTCCCAGGCCAGAGCGCTGTTTGACCGGCATGTGGTCTCCGGGGGCATGATCCCCAAGGTGGACTGCTGTGTGGAGGCCATCCGCCGGGGGGTGGGCAGCGTAACCATTCTGGACGGACGGGTGCCCCACGCCGTTTTGATGGAGATTCTCACCGACGAGGGCGCCGGAACCATGGTAGTAGGAGATGAAGACCATGACTGATTGGAAACAGCTGGATCAGCAGTATGTGGCGGGCACCTATGCCCGGTTTCCCCTGACCCTTGTTCGGGGGGAAGGCGCCATGGCCTATGACGACCGGGGCAGAGGCTATATCGACCTGGGCAGCGGCATTGCCGTCACCGCCTTCGGCTACTGCGATCCCCTTTGGAAAGCGGCGGTGGAAAAGCAGCTGGGGCTGCTGCAGCACACCTCCAACCTGTACTACACCCAGCCCTGCATTGAACTGGCCAGGCTGCTTTGCGAAAAAACCGGCATGAAGAAGGTGTTCTTCTCCAATTCCGGAGCGGAGGCCAACGAGTGCGCCATCAAGGCTGCCCGGAAATACGCGGCGGAAACCAAGGGGGCGGAATATTTCCACATCATCACCCTGGAAAACAGCTTCCATGGCCGCACCCTCACCACCCTGGCCGCCACCGGGCAGGATCACTACCATGAGCTGTTCCAGCCGCTGACCCCGGGCTTTGTCCATACCCCCGCGGGCGACTTTGCCGCCCTGGAGCAGGCGGTGAAGAAGCACAAGACGGCGGGGATCCTGCTGGAGTGCATCCAGGGGGAGGGGGGCGTCATTCCCCTGGAGCCGGAATTTCTGGAGAAAACCGCCGCCCTGGCAAAGGAACAGGACATTGTGCTGATGGTGGACGAGGTGCAGACGGGCAACGGCCGCACCGGCAGGCTCTACAGCTACATGCACTACGGCATCCGTCCGGATGTGGTGTCCACCGCCAAGGGTCTGGGCGGCGGCCTGCCCCTGGGGGCGACCCTGCTGGGGGAGAAGGTGCAGTCTGTTCTGGGTCCCGGAGACCACGGCTCCACCTTCGGCGGAAATCCCGTGTGCTGCGCCGGCGCCCTGAGCATTCTCAGCCGGCTGGACGCGGACTTCCTGAACCAGGTGCTGGAAAAGGAAACGATGATCCGCGCCGCCCTGGAAGGCGCGGAGGGGGTGGAGGCCGTCACCGGCAAGGGGCTGATGATCGGGGTAAAGACCCGGAAGCCCGTGGCTCAGGTGATTGCCGCCTGCCGGGAGCAGGGCGTGCTGTGTCTGTCCGCCAAGGACAGGCTGCGGCTGCTGCCGCCCTTGAACATCCCCGGGGAGCTGCTGCAAACCGCCCTGGATGTGATTCGGGAGGCCTGCAAAGACTGAAAAGACAGCCCTGCCATTTTTGGCAGGGCTGTGCTTTTTCAGTCGCGGGGTGGTGGGGTTTGCTTTTTTGTGAGACGAACCTGGTATCCCTGCGGGGGGCGTTTTGCGGTTTGCATTCAGCTTCAGCGAGCGTTTCGCTGGTCAGCCCTGCGGGGCGATACTTTCTTGTTTGGGCAAGAAAGTATCGCCCCCGGCAGGGATACCAGGTTCGTCCTTTCAAAAAGCCAAACCCAAAACGCACCCGCCCAAAAAACAAACCCACCCAAAAAACGCCCCCTGCAGGGATGACCGGCGAAACCCTTGCTGCGGCCAAACGCAATACAAACCACCCGAAAAATGTATTTATCCAGAAAGGTCTGTCAGACAACGTTTTTTCAAGAACTAAGGAACCTCTGAATAAATCGTCTTCGGCGGAATGCCGGATCTTTTACCACATCCGTGCAGTTCAAAAAGTGGGAAATACATACAGTATTTCCCACTTTTTGAACTTTCGGCTGAGGCAAAATCTCTCGGCATCCGCTCTTGCCGATTTAATCAGAGCTTCCCTAAAGAAAGAAGGTTGCACCATGGACAAACAGAACCACAGCCCCCATACCTGTCCCAGCCTGTCCCGGGATCCCTTGGAGCAGATTCGGGAAATCCTGGATCTGCCCGGAAGGGATGGTTTTTCCATCGTACAGTGGATTTCTCCGGAGCAGGCTGTTCCGGAGGACGCCTCCTATATTCTGCTCAAGGAGCGGGGCAGCGAGGGGGTTCTCACCATCGAAGCCGCTTATGAAAACGGTGCTTTCCGGGATACTGTTCCCTACCTCCGGGATCCCATTCCTCCACAGCGGATTCTGGGGAGGTCATACCCGCCCTATGACCTCCGGTTGGATTCCCTCGGCCGCGCTTCTGTTTTTCTGCCATAAGCGTTCCGACAGGTTATTTTCCCCTGCCGGGGCGGTTTACCGGTAACAATGGAAAAATCCCAATTGGTTGCAAACACCGGGTCGAAGCTCCGCCGTCCCGGTGTTTTTTCCTTCTTTCGGTGGAAAAACCCGCCCCAAAGAGCTTTGGTGTTATGGCAACCAATGCGGTTTCTTTCATTTCCCTCTTGACAAAGGCATGCTTTTGTGCCAAAATATAGTGGCAACCGAAAGGAGCGACCACAATATATTGTGTTTTGCTCCCATCTTCTGATCTCAGTGACAAAGAGAGGAAATACCTATGATTCACAGCATCATCAAACGAGACGGACGGGTGGTCTTGTATGACCAGAACAAGATCGCATCCGCTATCCTCCGTGCCATGGAGGCTTCGGGAGAGGGCAACGCCGCGGACGCCGCCCGGGTGGCCAACGCTGTCCAGAGCGCCCTCCAGGGGCGGTTTCGGGAGACCCCTCCCAACATTGAGGACATTCAGGACCAGGTGGAAAAGCAGCTGATGAACCACGGATTCAACAGCGCCGCCAAATCCTACATTCTCTACCGGGCCAACCGCACCCGCGCCAGAGAAGCCAACACCAGCCTGATGAAGACCATCGACGAGATCACCAACATCGACGCCCGGATCAGCGACATGAAGCGGGACAACGCCAACATCGACGGCAACACCGCCATGGGCTCCATGCTCCAGATCGGCTCCGCCGGCGCCAAGGCCTATAACGAGATGTACCTGCTCCGGCCGGAGCACGCCCGCGCCTATCGGGAGGGGGACATCCACATCCATGACTTTGACTTTTACTCCCTGACCACCACCTGCTGCCAGATCGACATTCTGAAGCTGTTCCACGGAGGCTTCTCCACCGGCCACGGGTATCTGCGGGAGCCGAAGTCCATTCAGAGCTATGCCGCTCTGGCGGCCATCGCCATCCAGTCCAACCAGAACGACCAGCACGGGGGGCAGTCCATCCCCAACTTTGACTACGGCATGGCCGAGGGCGTAGCCAAAACCTACCGGAAGGCCTTTGCCCGCACCCTGGCCAACGCGGTGGAGGACTTTTTGGATCAGGAGGATCTGGCCGAGCGAGTGCGGGAGGTGGTCTCCCAGGCGGAGGATGCCTCCGGAGAGCATCCCCGGCTGGAAAACCAGGCCGCCTTTGACCCGGCCATGACCGAGAGCCTCTGCCGGAACCTGTCTCTGAAGGAGGCCGATGCCGCCCGGCTCATTGCCCGGGCCCGGCGCAGAGCCGCCAAAATCACCCAGGCGGACACCTACCAGGCCATGGAGGGCTTTGTCCACAACCTGAACACCATGCACTCCCGGGCGGGAGCCCAGACTCCCTTCTCCTCCATCAACTACGGCACCGACACCTCCCCGGAGGGGCGGATGGTCATCAGGAACATTCTTTTGGCGCTGGACGCGGGACTGGGGCATGGGGAGACCTGCATCTTCCCCATTCACATTTTCAAGGTGAAGGAAGGGGTCAATTACAACGATACCGATCCCAACTACGATCTGTTCCGGCTCAGCTGCAAGGTCAGCGCCCGGCGGCTGTTCCCCAACTACGTGTTCCTGGACGCCCCCTATAATCTGCAGTACTACGTTCCCGGCCGTCCCGAAACGGAGGTAGCCACCATGGGCTGCCGCACCCGGGTTATGGGCAACGTCTACGACCCCACCCGGCAGATCGCCTACTCCCGGGGCAACCTGTCCTTTACCTCCATCAATCTGCCCCGGCTGGCTATGGAAGCCCAGGGGGACGAAGGGCTGTTCTATGAGAAGCTGGACGGGATGCTGAATCTGGTGGCGCAGCAGCTTCTGGATCGGTTTGAGATCCAGGCGGGCAAGCACGTGTACAACTTCCCCTTCCTCATGGGGCAGAACGTGTGGCTGGACGCGGACAAGCTGACGGTGCAGGACGACCTCCGGGAGGTGCTGAAGCACAGCACCCTGTCCATCGGCTTCATCAGCCTGGCGGAGACCCTCACCGCCGTGTACGGCGCCCACCACGGCCAGGATCCGGCCATTCAGGAAAAGGGTCTTGCCATG
Source organism: uncultured Oscillospiraceae bacterium (assembly GCA_944387125.1). Classification (GTDB taxonomy): domain Bacteria; phylum Bacillota; class Clostridia; order Oscillospirales; family Oscillospiraceae; genus Faecousia. Next base: position 41,321 of record CALXDT010000032.1, read on the forward strand.
ATCTCCCATATGCGCAAGTTCTGTGACCGCATCTCCCAGGAGCACAAAATGAACTTCACCCTTCTGGCCACGCCCGCGGAGGGTCTGGCAGGGCGGTTCATCCGGATGGATCAGCAGCGCTACGGGAAGGTGCCCGGGATCACCGACCGGGAATACTACACCAACAGCTTCCACATCCCCGTGTGGTTCCCCATCTCCGCCTATGACAAGATCCGGCTGGAGGCTCCCTATCACGCCCTTTGCAACGCCGGGCACATCAGCTATGTGGAGCTGGACGGAGACACCGCCAAAAATGTGGAGGCCTTCGAGGCGGTGGTGCGGTGGATGCACGACGCGGGCGTGGGCTACGGCAGCATCAACCACCCGGTGGATCGGGATCCGGTGTGCGGCTATGTGGGCGTCATCGGAGACGTCTGCCCCCGGTGCGGCCGCCGGGAAGGGGAGCGGATTCCCCAGGAGCGGCTGGAAGAGCTGAAAAAGCGCTATCCGGAGATGCCCGCCTTCCAGGGAATTCAATAACCGGATTTACTGTATTTACATAGAAAGGAAGATTTCTTATGACAATGAAGCAAACCAATGAAAAGCTGGGTCAGGGCGTTGGCTTTGAGCGGATCCGCCGGATCACCGGCTATCTGGTGGGCACCATGGACAAGTGGAACGACGCCAAGCGGGCAGAGGAGCGGGACCGTGTGAAGCACGGCCTGAAGTAACATGCTGTATCTGGCGGGGATCACCCAGGACAGCATTGTGGACGGCCCCGGAATCCGCACCACATTCTATGCCCAGGGCTGTCCCCACCATTGCAAAGGCTGTCACAATCCCGAAACCTGGGCCTTTTCCGGGGGCACGGCCATGGACGAGGAAACCCTGGCGGACATCGCCCTGTCCAACCCCCTGAGCCGGGGCGTGACCTTCTCCGGCGGGGAGCCCTTTTCCCAGGGAGCGGGCTTTGCCCGGCTGGCGGCGATTTTAAAAGAGAAGGGCTTTGAGGTGGCCTCCTACACCGGCTACACCTTTGAGCAGCTTCTTTTGGGAACCCCGGAGCAGCGCCGGCTGCTGGAAACGCTGGACGTGCTCATTGACGGCCCCTTTCTGCTGGAGCAGCGGAGCCTGGAGCTGAACTTCCGGGGCAGCCGGAACCAGCGGGTGCTGAACGTCCCCAAAAGCCTGGCCGCAGGGGAACCGGTGGAGGAGACTTCCGACCGCTGGCTGGGCGAATATTGAAAAACAGCGCTTTCCCAAAACGCCTATACAATCCGTTCGGCTGGATTACCTTGCTTTTGGTAATCCAGCCGTTTTTATTGGGATATGTGGGGCGTTTTGCGGTTTGCGTTCAGCTTCAGCGAGCGTTTCGCTGGTCAGCCCTGCCGGGGGCGTTCCTTTCTTGCTCCGGCAAGAAAGTACAGCGAAGCCCACTTGGGAAGGCGCAGATCCTGATTTTTTAGGAAAAGCAGGCTTTTCCTAAAAAACGCATCGCCTTGCGGCGCTGCGGCTTTTGTGATTTAAGCGGAAAGAAATCACAAAAGCACGGCTCATAGGAGCGCTGTGCCCTATGGGCAATATCAATGCCTGTGGCATTGATATTAGCGCTCCGTATGAGTTGATTGCTCCTGCTTTTCAAAGCCGCCCTTCCCAAGACCTATCCCGGCGCGCTTTTCGTTTGGTGCTGGTATTCTCTTCAGCGTCTGAATGGGTGCGGTGCCCGAATTGGCGGTTGCCTCTTTCTTACTGCCCAGACGGGAGCTGGCAAACCGGGAACGAACCTTGTAAAAGGCTCGTTCCCGTGTTTTGCCGGTATGGGGTTTTGGGGCAGTTCAGCGTTCCCGGAAGCCGAAGCCGCAGTCGGCGAAGAAATGCGCCATATCCTCCGGCCATTGGGGAATCTCCCGGCTGATGGAGGGCACCTGACCCGCCGGGTATACCAGCTCATTGGCCAGTGACAGGCCGTGGGAGCCGTGGGGATAGATCCGCAGGGCGAAGACGGCCTTCTGTTCTTCCAGCGCCTGGGCCAGAAGCAGGGTGCCCCGCACCGGCACCGTTTCGTCGTCCAGGGTGTGCCACAGGAACACCGGAGGCATATCCCGGCGAACCAGCCGATTCAGAGACAGCCGCTGCCGCAGCTGCCGGTCTTCTCCGCACAGCATCTGGAAGCTCCCCTCGTGGGTGGGGGCTTGGGAGACCGTCACCGGGTAGCACAGCCCAAGGGCATTGGGCCGGATGACATCCCCCGGGGCGATGTCCGCCACTTCCGGGCAATCGAACAGGGTGCCCAGGGTGCCGCACAGGTGGCCGCCGGCGGAGAAGCCCACCGCCGCCACCATGTCCGGATCCAGGGCGTATCTGGCGGCGTTTTGCCGAATGTAGGCCATGGCCATAGCCGCTTCCCGCAGGGCGGTGGGGAAGGTGCTGGGGGCGCAGGAATAGCGCAGCACAAAGGCCTGGTAGCCCTTGGCGGCAAAGACCATGGCCACCGGCTCCGCCTCCCGGCCGGAGGTAAAGCTGTAGCCGCCCCCGGGCAGAACCAGCACGGCGGGAGCCGTCCGCCCGGCGCCGATGCCCTCCCGGGGCTGCCAGCACAGGCAGCTCAGGTGCCCGGCTGCCGCGCCGTTTCTGGGCAGGTGAAAGTGTTCATACAAATCAATGATTTCCGGATTCATGAAACAATGCCCTCCTTTGCCGATGGGTCAGCGATTATTCCGGACAGGTGATTTCCATCACCTGCTCCAGCATCTGATGCAAAAGCCGGCTCTGGCAGGTATCCGCCGCCCGGTAGTAGACCTCCTTGCCCTCCCGGCGGCTGACAATCAGACCGCTGGCCCGCAGCGCCCGCAGGTGGTGGGAGATGGCGGGGCTGGACATATGCAGCATGGCGGAGATATTGACCACGCATTCCTCCCAGTGGCACAGCAGCCAGAAGATCCGCACCCGGGTGGGATCGCCCAATTGCCGGAACACATCCGCAATGGCCTGGAAGTCTTCCGTCTGCGCCAGCCGCTGCTGCACTTCCACAGACAGCTCCCGGCGGCCATGGTCGTGGGGAAGCAAAATGGTTTCCATAAGCATCGCTCCATTCTGAAAAAAGGTCTTGACGAATCCCTGTAATTCCATTATACTACAGATGTCAAGTTTAAACAAGTGCTTAATCGTTAAATTGTTTGAAAGGAGCATGTTTCCCATGAAAAAGACCTACAGGATCGAAGTGGACTGTGCCAACTGCGCCAATTTGATGGAGCGGACTGCCGGCAAGGTGCCCGGCGTGGTCTCCGCCAGGGTCAGCTTTATGACCCAGAAAATGCAGCTGGAATTTTCTCCCGAGGCGGATCCGGCTTCCGTGATGGAGGCTGTGCGCAAGGCCTGCAGGAAGGTGGAGCCGGACTGCCAGATCTTCCTGTAAGGGAACCTGCCGGATTTGGAGGGGGAGAATCATGACGAAAAAGCAAAGGAAAATGCTTCTGCGGATCCTGATCACCGCGGCGATGCTCATTGTGCTCAACTGCGTTCCCACGGAAGGGGTTCTTCGGTTCGGGCTGTTTTTTGCCTGCTATCTGTTCATCGGCTATGACATTTTGTTGGATGCGGGGAAGGGGATTCTGAACCGACAGGTATTTGATGAGAATTTCCTCATGGCCATTGCCACGGTGGGCGCCCTGGGGCTTGCCATCTACGACCGCAGCGGCGATTACAACGAGGCCATCGCGGTGATGCTGTTCTATCAGATCGGAGAGCTGTTCCAGGCCTACGCCGTGGGCAAAAGCCGCCGGAACATTGCCGCACTGATGGATATCCGTCCGGATTACGCCAATGTGGAGCGGGAGGGCGCCCTGGAGCAGGTGGATCCGGAGGAGGTTGCGGTGGGAGATGTGATTGTGGTGCAGCCGGGAGAGAAGATCCCTCTGGACGGCATGGTTCTGGAGGGGGTTTCCGCTTTGGACACCAGCGCCCTCACCGGCGAGAGCCTGCCCCGGGACGTGGGGCCGGGAGACGCGGTGATCAGCGGCTGCGTAAACTTAAGCGGTTTGATGAAGGTGCGCACCACCAAGCCCTTTGGGGAATCCACCGTAGCGAAGATTCTGGAGCTGGTGGAAAATTCCAGCTTTCACAAATCCCGTTCCGAGGACTTTATCACCAGGTTCGCCCGGGTATATACCCCGGCGGTGTGCTGCAGCGCCCTGGCTCTGGCGGTGCTGCCGCCGGTGATCCGGATCCTGTTCCTGTCCCTGCCGGGGCAGTGGGGGGATTGGTTCTACCGGGCGCTGACCTTCCTGGTCATCAGCTGCCCCTGCGCGCTGGTAATCAGCATTCCCCTGAGCTTCTTCGGGGGTCTGGGAGGCGCCAGCAAGGAGGGCATTTTGATCAAAGGCTCCAACTATCTGGAGGCGCTGTCCAAAACCAAATATGTGGTTATGGATAAGACCGGCACCCTGACCCAGGGGGTTTTCCGGGTAACGGGCGTCCATCACAATACCATGGAGGAGAAAAAGCTGCTGGAATACGCGGCGCTGGCCGAGTGCGCCTCCTCTCACCCCATCAGCAAAAGCCTTCAGGCGGCCTACGGCGGCCGGATTTGCCGGGATCGGGTGGCGAATATTCAGGAGCGCAGCGGCAAGGGAATCCTGGCTGAGGTGGACGGCCACGCTGTGGCGGTGGGCAACGACCAGCTTATGGAGGAGCTGGGCATCCCCTGCAGACCCTGCGGCAGCATCGGCACCGTGGTGCACATGGCGGTGGACGGAGACTATGCCGGGCATATCCTCATTTCCGACGTGCTCAAGCCCAATGCGGCCCGGGCGGTGGACAGCTTGAAAAAAGCCGGCGTGGAGCAGATCGTCATGCTCACCGGCGACGACCACCGGGTTGCCCAGGCTGTGGCCGAAGAGCTGGGCATCCGCCGGGTGTACAGCCAGCTGCTCCCGGCAGAAAAGGTGGAGCGGGTGGAAGCGCTTCTGGACGAGAAGGCTCCCGGGGACAAGCTGGTGTTTGTGGGCGACGGCATCAACGACGCGCCGGTGCTTACCCGGGCGGATATCGGCATTGCCATGGGCGTTATGGGTTCCGACGCGGCCATTGAAGCGGCGGATGTGGTGCTGATGGACGACGACCCGGAAAAAATCGCCAAGGCCATAAGAATCTCCCGGAAGTGCATCGGCATCGTCTACCAGAACATCGTATTTGCCCTGGTGATTAAGTTCGGCTGCCTGCTCCTGGGGGCTCTGGGCGTGGCCAACATGTGGTTTGCCATTTTCGCGGATGTGGGCGTCATGGTGCTGGCGGTGCTCAATGCCATCCGGGCGCTGAATGTACACAAGCTGTAATGGGCGGGTTTCTCTCAAACGGAGACCGCCCCCCGAATACATTGACCGGATTCCCGAAGGGGGATCCGGTCAATTCCATTGTCCGGGGAGCGGAGCCGCCGGAAGAATCGGGGAGCGCCGCGGGTTTAAGCCGGATTTTGCCGCGGCTGCCGATTTCAATCCGAGGTTCCCTAGCGCACCGGCCAGGCGGGCAGGTGGCTGGCGGGCAGGGCGTTTTTCAGCCGCTGGGAAAACTCCCGGGGGCTGATCTGATATTCCGCCTTGAACGCCCGGTAGAAATTGGAATAGTCCCCGAAGCCGCAGTGCTGGCACACCTCCGTGGCGGAGGCGCCCTCCCGGATCATCTGCTTGGCCATTACCAGCCGCTTCTGGGTCAGATACCGGTGGACGGTGGTGCCCACCAGCCGCTGAAACTCCCGGGACAGGTGATACTTACTCATGAAAAACCGGTTGGCCAGACAGTCTAAGGTCAGATCCTCGCTGTAGTGGTTGTTGATATAATTCAGGATCTGGTAGATCGGCGAGTTGGAGAAGGGCTTCATCTGCGCCTGCTGGTACTGATGCTGCATCTGCCGGTTCAGCAATACCAGCACCTGTACCAGATAGGTCAGCGCCGCGGTTTGGGCGCAGTACTCCTCCGATTCCACCTCCTGGATCAGCTGCTCCAGCTGGAAGGTGAGCATCTGGCGCATCGGATCCTCCAGCCGCAGAAGGTTGGTGCGGCCCGGGGCGGAGGGGTCAAAGCACGCGGACAGATCCTGCTCCGGGCCGCTCAGCTGCTCCAGAAAGTCCTTGTTGATCCACAGAACCATTCGCTCATAGCTTCGCCGCCCCTGGCCGAACACCGGCTGGTGCAGCTCCAGAGGACTGATCAGCAGCACATCCCCGGGGGCAAGCAGGTAGCTGCGGCTTTCAATATTATACTGCACATTCCCGGACAGAAAGAAATACACCTCGTAAAAATCGTGGTGGTGCAGCTCCACGTTTTTCAGATAGTTGTCCTTATACCGGAAGATCTCATAGGTATCCCGCTGCATGTGCTGGCGGGGATCAAATTGCTTCGCCTTGACGGCCATGGGCAGCTCCTTTCCTGTGACGGCGGGAACCGCGCCGGAAAGGAGCCGGCACGCCCCGGAGATTGTTAAAATTTCCCAAAAACGGGGAAAAACACCTGTTTCTCCCGGTTTTGCCGGCGGGAGGCAGCCGCTGCCGCGGCTTCTTCCGCCAACCCGGACAGGAGATCCTCTTCTAAGATATAGCAATTTTTGCAATATGTCAAGCAATATTTGCAATGAAGGTTGCAAAAAAGTATGGTATCATGGGTGATGTAAACAAAAAAGGTTTTTTTTACGGCGAAATCCTAAGCGACTTGTACAATGTGCATAAAAGACGCAGTGGGATTTTGTGAAAACAGGAAAAGGAAGGAGTGACGTCCCATGATAGAGAATGTTATCATCTCCGGCTTTGCCGATGAAATCCATCCGAATCTGGACGAACAGCTGAAGGTGGTCAAGGCGCTGGGGATGGATCATATCTGCATCCGGGCAGCTGACGGAAAAGGGGTTGCCGAGTACACCCCGGAGGAGTTCCAGGAGAAAATCCTGCCCCGGCTGAACGCCGCGGGGGTCGGAATTTCCTCTCTGGGAAGCCCTGTGGGCAAAATCGACATCGACGACCAGGCTGCCTATGAAAAGCAGCTGGAGCAGCTGGAAAACCTGTGCCAGATCTGCCAGATGAGCGGCTGCCGCTACATCCGCATGTTCAGCTTCTGGATGCCCAAGGGGAAGGATCCGGCGGACTATACGGATGCGGTTCTGGAAAAGCTCCGGGGCTTTGCCCAGGTGGCGGAGAAGTACGATGTTGTGCTCATTCACGAAAACGAGAAGGATATCTACGGCGACACCGGCGCCCGCTGCCGGGTGATTCTGGACAAGCTGGCCAGCCCCCACTTCAAGGCTGCCTTTGACTTCGCCAACTTTGTCCAGTGCGGCGAGGATCCCGAGGTCTGCTGGGAGCTGCTGAAGGATCAGGTGGTGTACATCCACATCAAGGACGCCGTCCGGGGGAACAACGAAAATGTCCTCTGCGGCACCGGCGACGGCAAGATCCCGCAGCTGCTGAAGCGGATCCTCCGGGAGGACGGCTATCGGGGCTTCCTGACCCTGGAGCCGCACCTGGTTCTTTTTGACACCCTCCAGAGCCTGGAAACCGAGGACGCTTCCAAGGTCATCGTCACCAACAAGGCCAAGGACGGGGCGGAAGGGTACGCCATGCAGTACCACGCGCTGATGGATATTCTGAAGGACATCTGACCGAAAACCCATGAATTTATTATATAGTTAAGGAGAATGCAACATGGACAAGAAAATTCGCTACGGTATCATCGGCTTCGGCGCCCAAGGCGGCTCTTACTGCAACATCCTCACCGGCACCGCGGCCTTCCCCGGCTTCCCCACCGCTCCGGTGCCCCCTCACTGCGCGCTGGGCGCCATCTGCGATATTGATCCGGCCAAGCGGGCCGCCGCCAAGGAGAAGTTCCCGGACTATCCTGTTTACGAAGACTACAAGGAAATGATCGTCTCCGGCAACTGCGACGCGGTGATCACCACCGTTCCCCACTACCTGCACCATGAAATGGCCATCTACGCCATGGAGCACGGCATGCACGTCATCGGCGAAAAGCCCGCCGGCGTCCGGGCCAAGGATGTCCAGAAAATGATCGACTGCGCCAATGCCCATCCCGAAGTCGCCTTCGGCATTATGTTCAACCAGCGGACCAACAAGCTCTACCAGAAGATCAAGGCCATTGTGGAGTCCGGTGAGCTGGGTCAGATCCGCCGTTCCAACTGGATCATCAACACCTGGTGGCGTCCCGATTCCTACTACCGTCAGTCCGACTGGCGCGCCACCTGGGGCGGCGAAGGCGGCGGCGTTCTGGTCAACCAGGCTCCCCACCAGCTGGACCTGTGGCAGTGGATCTGCGGCGTGCCCACCAAGGTCACTTCCATCAACATCAACGGCTGCCATCGGGACATCGCCGTGGAGAACGACGTGACCATGGTTACGGAGTATGCCAACGGCGCCACCGGCGTGTTCATCACCTGCACCCATGACCCCATCGGCACCGACCGGCTGGAGATCGACTTCGACGCCGGCAAGATCGTGGTGGAGGACAGCAAGAAGGCCACCATCTACCGGATGGCCAAGGACGGCCAGCGGGTGGACGAAAACTACATGAACGAGCACTTCACCATGATGGAGCTGGCCAGACTCACCAGCAGCAACGCCGGCGGCAGCCTGTACGAGGTGGAGACCTTCGAGAACAATGACGCCTGGGGCATCCAGCACGGCACCGTAATGGAAAACTTTGCCCTGCACGTGCTCACCGGTTCTCCCCTGCTGGCGCCCGGCGCCGACGGCATCATGGGCGTCCGCCTGGCCAACGCCTCTCAGCTGTCCGCCTGGACCGGCAAGACCGTACCCCTGCCCTGCGATGAGGAGGAGTACGCCGCCGAGCTGAACAAGCTCATTGCCGCCGAGGGCAAGTTCCCCGTCCGGGATTAACCGACTATCGACCTTCCGTCCCGGAGCCATGGGCTCCGGGGACGGATAATAAGGAGAGACGCTGCATGATTCGTTCTGCCATCATTGGCCTGGGAGATATTTCCTTTATTCATCTCGACGGCATTCTCACCGATCCCGAGAATCAGCTGGCCGCGGCCTGCGACCTGGACGAGGGGCTGCGCTCCAGAGTTCCCGAGGGCACCCCCTTCTATACCGACTATCGGCAGATGGTTCAGGAGATCAAGCCCGACGTGGTGCATGTCTGTCTGCCCCACTACCTCCACTATCCCGTAACCAAGGAGCTGGTGGAGATGGGAGTGGATGTATTCTGCGAAAAGCCTGTGGCTCTGAACGTGGCGCAGGCGGAGGCCTTTGCCGCCCTGGAGGCGGCGCACCCGGAGCGGAAGATCTGCATCTGCCTGCAAAACCGGATGAACGAAACCACCGAAGCCCTGAAAGCCATTGTCGATTCCGGGGAATACGGAGCGGTTGTGGGCGTCCGGGGGATCGTTCCCTGGCACCGGGCAAAGGAATACTATTCCCTCAAGCCCTGGCGCGGCACCTGGGAGTATGCCGGCGGCGGCTCCATGATCAACCAGTCCCTGCATACCCTGGATCTGATGTACTATCTGGGCGGGCCGGTGCGCCGGATCCACGCCCTGGTGGGGCAGCTGAATGACTACGGTGTTGAAGTGGAAGGGGACGTGGTGGCGCGGATGGAGTACGCCAGCGGCGCCAAGGGGCTGTTCTTTGCCACAAACAACAATTATACCAACGAATCCGTTCAGCTCCGTGTAGCCATGGAGAAGGGGGTCTTCCACATAGAAGACAACACCCTCTGGCGGCTCTATCCCGACGGACGGCGGGAGGTTCTGGCCGAAGCCCCCAGGCTGGAGGGCATCAAGTTCTACTACGGCGCCTCCCACAGCCGGCTGATCCAGCGCTTCCGCAAGGCGGTGGAGACCGGCTCCGACGATTACATCCATGTCCGGGACGCGGTGATGGTCATCCGCCTGATGGAGACCATTTTCCGTTCCGCCAAGGAGGACACCCTCCTGGACGTCCTGTGACCATTTCCCACTTGATACTGAAAAGGAGTGCATTCCCATGAGCAAAAAAGGTTTGATCGGCGTTCAGATGTCCACCATCGCACCGGCCAAGATGCCCAGCTTTGACGCCTACGACGTCATGGCAAAGCTGGTGGATATCGGCTACCACTGCGCCGAAGTCTCCCAGGTTCCCATGACCAAGGAAAATGTGGCCGGATTCCGCCGGGCCATTGACGAGCTGAACTTCAACATCTCCTCCCTTACCGCCTCTGTGGCGCCCATTGTGCCCGGCATGCCCGGAGAGTACCTGAGCAACCCCGAGGACTACAAGAAGATGGTGGAGGACGCCCGCACCCTGGACTGCGACATGTTCCGCATCGGCATGATGCCCATGAACGCCATCGGCAGCTTCCAGAAGTGCGTGGACTTCGCCAAGCAGGCGGAGGAGTACGCCCTGAAGCTGAAGGAAGACGGCATTGACCTGTACTACCACAACCACCACATTGAATTTATGAAGGTGGAAGGCCAGTACCTGCTGGACATCATCCGCGCCCATGCGCCCCACCTGGGCTTCGAGCTGGATACCCACTGGATCCATCGGGGCGGTGAGAACCCCATTTCGTTCATCAAGAAGTATGCCGGTTCCGTCCGGTTGCTGCACCTGAAGGACTATCGGATTGCCGAAGTGAAGATGCCTGACATGAGCGGCGGCTTCGATATGAAGGCCTTCGCCCAGGCATTCTTCAACGATCCGGTGCAGTTTGCCGAGCTGGGTCAGGGCAACCTGCCGCTGAAGGAATGCATCGAGGCAGGTCTGGAAAGCGGTGCGGAATACTTCCTCATTGAGCAGGATGATTCCTACGGCCGGGATCCCTTTGACTGCCTGCGGGACAGCCGGGATCACCTGATCAGCCTTGGCTACGAAAGCTGGTTCTGATCCGAATCCAATGCCTGCCGCCTGCTTCGGGCGGCAGGCTTCCCTGTTACCTGGGGGAAAACCATAAAAAAACATTGCTTTTTTCTCTGGTTTTTGTATAATATAGGTAAGCTGATTCCCGGTTTCCCGGGTCTCAAATTTAAGGAAAGAGGGTAATTCCCATGAAGCAGTTTATGGACAAAGACTTCCTTCTGAGCAGCGATACAGCGAAGGTGCTTTACCACGATTACGCCGCGAAGATGCCCATTGTGGACTACCACTGCCACATCAATCCCCAGGAGATCTACGAGGATCGCCGGTTTGACAACATCACCCAGGTTTGGCTGGGGGGCGATCATTACAAGTGGCGGGTGATGCGCAGCAACGGCGTGGACGAGTATTACATCACCGGAGACGCGCCGGATCGGGAGAAGTTCCAGAAGTTCGCGGAAGCGCTGCCCAAGGCCATCGGCAATCCCATGTACCACTGGTGCCACCTGGAGCTGCAGCGGTACTTCGGCTATACCGGTGTTTTGAACGGCCAGACTGCGGAAGAGGTGTGGAACCTGGCCAACGACAAGCTGCGCAATGACCCTGCCATGACCGTCCGGGGGCTGATCCGTCAGTCCAACGTGATGATGGTCGGCACCACCGACGATCCCATTGATTCCCTTCAGTGGCACGCGAAGCTGGCCGCGGATCCCACCATGGAGACCAAGGTCTGCCCCTCCTTCCGGCCGGATAAGGCGCTGGACATTGAAAAGCCCACCTTCGCCGCCTACATGCACCAGCTGGAAGAGGTGGTGGGCTTTGGATTCGGCTGCATCGCCTGTGTGAAAAAAGCCCTGACCCAGCGGATCGAATTCTTCGATACCATGGGCTGCCGGGCTTCCGACCACGGCCTGGGCTATGTGCCCTATGTGGAAGCTACCGACGAGGAGCTGACCGCCATCTTTAAGAAGGGCATGGCCGGGGAAGCGCTGACCACCGCAGAAGTGGACGCTTACAAGACGGCTCTGCTGCTCCACTGCGCCAGAGAGTACGCCAAGCGGGGCTGGGCCATGCAGATCCACTTCTCCTGCCTGCGCAACACCAACGCGGCTATGTTCCGCAAGCTGGGGCCGGACACCGGCTTCGACTGCATCGCCATCACCGACAGCGGCGAGGCGCTTACCAAGGTGCTCAGCAAGCTCTACGAGGAGAACGCGCTGCCCAAGACCATTCTCTACTCCCTGAACCCCGGGGACAATGCCCAGCTGGGCACCTTCCTGGGCGCTTTCCAGGGCACGGAGGTTCCGGGCAAAATCCAGCACGGCTCCGGCTGGTGGTTCAACGACACCAAGACCGGCATGATCGAGCAGATGACCAGTCTGGCCAATCTGGGCCTGCTGGGCAACTTCATCGGTATGCTCACCGACTCCCGCTCCTTCCTGAGCTACACCCGGCATGAGTACTTCCGCCGGATTCTGTGCAACCTCATCGGAACCTGGGTGGAGAACGGGGAGTATCCCGCCGACATGGAGGCCCTGGGCGCCATGGTGCAGGATATTTCCTCCAACAACGCCAAGCGGTACTTCGGACTGTAAAGCCACAATCACAAAACCCCGGAAGCTTCGGCTTCCGGGGTTTTTGCAGTGCTGTCTGAGATGAGATGGGGGGAATTCGGAGTAAAAGACGCAGATATGCCCCGCCGGTCTGCGCTATCTTTTCTGTTTGCAGGCGTATTCGTAGGCCCTTTTGTAATCTCCCAGTTCCCGGTAGCAGATTTCCAGCTTTTCGGCAGCCTGGCGGGGAAACGCTTCCTCCGCTCCGTGAAGGCACCGGGCGCCCTGGACAAACTGTCCCGCCAGCAGGTACAGCTCCCCCCGGAGCAGGCACCATTGGGGGTCGGTCTGGTCCTCCGCCGCATCCAGCAGCCGGGCTGCCCGGATATTGTCCCCCAGCAGCCGGGCATCCCGGGCCCGGAGCAAAAGCTCCGCGTCCAGGCTGGGCAGCCGCTGGCTGACGGATTTCCCGGAGGCCTGGCCCATAAGCAGCAGCCGCTGCCGCTCCAGAGCCTGGGCGCAGTAGCAGGGGAGCGTCTGGATACGCTCCAGCAGGGAAAGGGCATAGAGCTCCCGCCCTTCGGCCAGAGCCATTTGAGCCAGCGCCAGGTGGCAGCAAACCCACAGCAGCTGCCGCTCCCGGTCGTACACCGGGTCCGGCTCCCGGTAGGATTCCAGAGCTTCCAGGGCTCCGGACCAGTCCCCGGTGTCAAAGCAGCGGCGGGCTTCCCCCATGGCAGCCTGATTGGGGGAAAGAACCGCAGATTCCTCCAGGAAATAGCTCACCGGTTTCCCCAACCGGGCGGCCAGGTATTGCAGGGTTTTCATGGAGGGGCGGGCGGCGCCGTGCTCAATCTGGGAGAGCATATTCCGGGTAATTTCCTCGCCGCAGAGCTGGCGCTGGCTTAGGCCCGCATCCAGCCGGGCTTGGCGAAGCTTTTCGCCCAGATCCATAGGGCATCCTCCTTCCGGGGTAAATCATATTTCCCTTATGATAGCATAGAACTGCGCCATTTTCCACTGTCACAAAAATTTCATTTGCTATTTCTCCGGCGATGGTTTATAACAATAGTATTCGGATTGCAATGAGGAACGGAGTTGTGCTTTTATGGATATTCAGAATGTCCGCCGGATGCGGGCCGTATCCGCCCAGCGGCTGGAGAACGCGCCCCAGGCGGAGCGAATTGCGCTGCTGTATGCCGGAATCAGTATGGGCCTGCACGCCCTGGTGGCAGTGATTGACTGGCTCCTGTCCCGGCAGGTGGATGCTGCCGTGGGATTGAGCGGCATGGGCACCCGTACAATATTCCAGGCGCTGCAGACCATGCTCCCGGTGGTGCTGCCCCTGATTACCATGTGCCTGGATGTGGGATATCTGGCAGCCATGCTGCGGATTGCCCGGCGGCAGTACGCGTCTCCCAACACCCTCCGGCTGGGCTTTGACCGGTTCTGGGTGCTGCTGCGGCTGATGCTGGTGCGGGGCGTGATTTTTACGGTGATCGGCTTTGCCTGTATGTACATCGGAATCAGCATCTATCTGATGACGCCTTTGGCCGAACCGGTGATGGAGCTGCTGATGCCGCTGGTGCAGGATGCCTCCATTCTCAGCGGCGGCCTGGTGATTGACGACGCCACCTACACCCAGCTGCTGTCTGCCATGGCGCCTGCATTCCTGATCTGCGGCGGAATTTTCCTGGTGGCGGCGGTGCCGGTGCTGTTCCAGTACCGGATGGCGGAGTATGTGGTGGTGGATAAGCCCGCTTTGGGGGCGATTGCTGCCATGCGGGAGAGCCGGAAGATGCTCCGGGGCAACTGGATTCGCCTGCTGCGGCTGGATTTTGGCCAGTGGTGGTATTACCTTGCCATCGGGGCTGCCAATGTGGTGTGCTACGGGGACCGGATTCTGCCCCTGCTTCATGTGGAGCTGCCCTGGTCTGCAGATGTGAGCTATTATTTGTTCTACTTTGCCTACCTGCTGATGATGATGGGCATTTACTGGCTTCTGCGCAACCGGGTGGAGGTGACCTATGCGCTGGCCTACGAGGAGATGCGGCCCAAGGAGCCCAGCGGGGGCGCCGTGCTGGGGAATATCTTCCAGATGTAACAGAATACATTCGCCGCCGTTTCCGGAAATGGAAACGGCGGCGCTGCGCTGCTATTTGGTTTCCTTCAGCAGATCGGCAATGGTGATGCCGTCAAAGAAATCATTAATCATCTTGTCCAGTTTCTCCCACATGGGAAGGGCGTTGCAGCACTCCGCCCGGGAGCAGGCGGCGGCCCCCTGACTGGTGCAGGAGACGGCAGTGAGCCCGCCTTCGGTCAGCTTGAGGATGCTGCCCACAGTGTACTCCTCCGGCTTGCGGTTGAGCCGGTAGCCGCCGCCCTTGCCATGGACGGCGTCCACGAATCCGGCCTTGGACAAGGTGGTCATAATGGATTCCAGATATTTCTGGGAAATGCCTTCCGCTTCGGCAATTTCCTTCAGGGGAATGTACTCCTCCCCGCCCCGCTGGGCAAAGCTGACCATCACCCGCAGGG
>CALXDT010000033.1 GCA_944387125.1 uncultured Oscillospiraceae bacterium
CGGGAAAAGTCCAGGTCGTTGCGCTCATAGCGGATCTGCGCCAGCTTTTGCAGAATATCGTCAATGGGGTACTCCTGGCCGGTGCGCAGAGAGATGACCATGCTCTTGTAGTCAATGGGGTCGCCCAGGCCGTACAGGCAGCTGACAGAGGACACCACAATCACATCCCGCCGCTCAAACAGCGCCGAGGTCGCACTGTGGCGCAGCCGGTCGATCTCCTCGTTGACCGCGGCGTCCTTTTCAATATAGGTATCCGTATGGGCGATGTAGGCCTCCGGCTGATAATAGTCGTAGTAGGAAATGAAATACTCCACCGCGTTATTGGGAAAAAACTCCCGGAACTCACTGCACAGCTGGGCGGCCAGGGTTTTGTTGTGGGCCAGCACCAGGGTGGGCCGGTTGACCTTTTCAATCACCGAGGCCATGGTAAAGGTCTTGCCGGAACCGGTGACGCCCAACAGCGTCTGCTCCTGCAAGCCCAGGTTGACCCCGTTGACCAGGCCGGCAATGGCCTCCGGCTGGTCGCCGGAGGGTTTGTATTCCGATATAAGCTGAAATCGATCCATAAACATTTCCTCACAGGTAAGCTGGATTCTGGAACTGATAGCCGGACTGGAGCATGGAAACATATTCCCCATCCGCCACCACAATATGATCCGCCAAATGGATCTCCATGGCATTCAGCGCCGCAGCCAGACGGCAGGTGGTCCGCACATCCTCCTCCGAGGGCATAGCAATGCCTCCCGGATGGTTATGCGCCAGAATCACCGTGGTCGCGTTGGCATGGAGGGCAATCTCCACAATCTTCCGAATGGAGATGCTTGCGGAGTTGACGTTTCCCTGCCCTACCTCCTTGCAGCAAATCACCTTGCACTTGGCGTCCAAGCACAATACATACACCACCTCGGTAATCCGTCCGAAGAAAAAGGGAGCCAGATAATTGCAGCAGGCTTCCAGCGAAAGCAGCTGCCCGGTTTTCCGTACATCGTCCACCTGATAAAAGCGCACCAGCTGGGGGATCAGGGTCAGCAGCAGTGCCGAATGGGTGCTGATCCCGGGCACCTTCACCAGCTCTTCCGCCTTGGCGTTCATTACCTGGGAAATACTGCCGAAGCGATCCAGCAGCGCATGGGCAATGGGATTGGTGTCTTTTTGCGGAATGGCGTAAAACAGCAGCAGCTCCAGCGCCTGAATGTCTGTAAAATGATCCAGTCCCTCTGTCAAAAACCGCTGCTTCAGCCGCTCCCGATGTCCTTTGTGGGTGGTATCGCTTCCCATGGCTCTGGCTCCTTTCACCCCGGCGGGCAAACCTTTCCGCATTTGCCCGGGGAATATTTATCCTTGCTATTTTTTCCGTTTGCAAGTAGAATAGAAATAACCGTCGAAACACGCCGGGTAAGTTTTCTCTGGTTCTGCGCAAGCTAACCATCGTGAGGAGGCCCATGATGTACGAACAAAAAGAAATATTCGAACTGCTGGATCTGATGGCTCGCCCGGGGTTCTGCGTCAGAGACGGCAAAATCGTAAAAGTCAACCAGGCTGCCGACGGCCTGTTTTTGTCCCCGGGAACAGAGGTTTGCCGGCTGCTTCAAACCGGCGTGCCGGAATACGCCGCTTTTCAGGGCGGCTGCCTGTATCTGCAGCTTTTTCTTGCCGGAGGAAGCCGGGGCGCTTCCGTTACCCGGGTAGAAGATCTGGACATTTTTTTGATGGAACCGGAATCCGAAGCCAGGGAGCTGAACGCCATTGCCCTGGCCGCCCGGGAACTGCGGGACCCCTTGAGCAGCCTGATCGCCATTTCCGATAACCTGCTTCCCAGCGCCATGGGCGAAATTTCCCCCAAGGTGGAGGAACTGTTTGCCCGCATGAGCAAAAGCCTCTACCAGATGCAGCGGATTCTGGGCAATATGTCCGATGCCGGCCACAGCGCCGCCTTTTCCTGCCAGGAAACCCGGAACGCGCCCCGTGTATTCCAGGAGATTTTTGAAAAAGCCGCTGTGCTTTTGCAGACCGTGGATATTCAGGTGCGCTACGAAGGTCTTCCGGAGGATATTCTGTGTCTGCTGGACGCCCGGCAAATGGAACGAGCCGTGCTGAACATCCTTTCCAACTCCGCCAAATTCATGCCCCGCGGCGGCGTCATTGAAGCAAAGCTCACCCGCCAGAACCGGTTCCTGCAGCTAAGCATTCAGGACAGCGGCTCGGGCATTCCCGAGAACATTCTCAGCAGCATATTCAGCCGCTATACCCGCCCGCTGTCCCTGGAAGATCCCCGTTTGGGAATCGGGCTGGGCATGGTTTTGGTGCGCTCCGCCGCCACCGCCCACGGCGGCGCCGTGCTGATTGATCAGCCGGGAGAAACCGGCACCCGGGTCACACTGACCATGGAAATCCGGCAAAGCCAGGATTCCCGGCTGCACAGTCTCCGAACAGATATCACCGGCGGCCGGGATCTGAGGCTCATTGAGCTTTCCCCCTGTCTTCCCGCAAGTGTTTATCAAAAAGAGCGATAGGGCGCTGTCCTCCCCGGCCTGCTCCAGGCCGGGGCTTTTCTTTTAATCCAGGCAGCGCTTCAGGTACTGCCCGGTATAACTCTGGGGGATCCGCGCCACTTCTTCCGGGGTTCCGGCGGCCACAATATAACCGCCTTCGTCTCCTCCCTCGGGACCCAGGTCAAGGATATAATCCGCAGTCTTGATCACATCCAGATTGTGCTCGATCACCAGCACCGTGTTCCCGGCGTCCACCAGCCGCTGCAAAACCTCCACCAGCTTGTGAACGTCCGCCGCGTGCAGGCCGGTGGTAGGCTCGTCCAGAATATATATGGTTCTGCCGGTGGCCACCCGCGCCAGCTCCGTAGCCAGCTTTACCCGCTGGGCTTCGCCTCCGGACAAGGTGGTGCTGGACTGACCCAGCTTCACATATCCCAGACCCACTTCCACCAGCGCCTGGGCTTTTCTGCGGATTTTGGGCAGGTTTTCAAAAAATTCCACCGCTTCCTCCGCGGTCATGTCCAGCACCTGGGCAATGTTCTTGCCCTTATACTGCACCTCCAGGGTCTCCCGGTTATAACGGGCGCCCCGGCAGACCTCGCAGGGAACATACACATCCGCCAGGAAGTGCATCTCAATCTTTACCAGGCCGTCGCCTGAGCAGGCTTCACACCGGCCTCCCTTGACATTAAAGGAGAACCGCCCCGGACCGTAGCCCCGGATCTTGGCGTCATTGGTGGAGGCAAACAGCTCCCGGATATCGTTGAACAGCCCGGTATAGGTGGCCGGATTGGATCGGGGCGTGCGGCCGATGGGACTTTGGTCAATGTCGATGACCTTGTCCAGGTATTCCATTCCTTCCACACACCGGCACCTGCCCGGATGAGTGCAGGCGTGATTCAGCCGCCCCAGAAGCGTCTTGTTCAAAACCTCATTGACCAGGCTGGATTTTCCCGAGCCGGACACACCGGTGACACAGGTGAGGGTTCCCAGAGGAATCTCCGCGTCCACGTTCTTCAGGTTGTTTTCTTCCGCCCCCCGAACCCGCAGAACCTGGCCGCTGCCGGGTCTTCTGATCCTGGGCACGGGAATCTTCTTCACCCCGGACAGGTACTGGCCGGTGATGGAGCGGGGACAGGCCAGAATATCCTCCAGCGTACCCGCCGCCACAATCTCTCCGCCATGGCTGCCGGCGCCGGGACCCACATCCACAATAAAATCCGCCGCCCGCATGGTGTCTTCGTCATGTTCCACCACAATCAGGGTGTTGCCGATATCCCGCAGATGCTTCAGGGTATCCAGCAGCTTATCATTGTCCCGCTGGTGCAGGCCGATGGACGGCTCATCCAGAATATACAGCACCCCCATCAGGGAAGAGCCGATCTGGGTAGCCAGCCGGATCCGCTGACTCTCGCCGCCGGAAAGGGTTCCGGCCGCCCGGGACAGGGTCAGATAGCTTAACCCCACATCCATCAGGAACTCCAGCCGGGAGCGGATTTCTTTGACAATCTGCTCGGCAACCAAAGCCATATTCCCTTCCAGCTTCAGCTCCCGCATGAACTTCAGCTCATCCCGGACGCTCATCCGGCAGAAGTCCATAATGCCGATGCCCCCTACGGTCACTGCCCGGGCGATCTCCGACAGCCGGTCGCCGCCGCACTGGGGACAGGGCGCGGTGGACATGCAGGCTTCCAGCTCCTTCCGGGCGGCATCCGACTGGGTCTCCCGGTAGCGGCGGCTGATGTTGTTCAGAATCCCCTCGAAGGGCTGTTCCAGCACGCCCATCCCGTTGCCCCGGTTGTAGGTCATCCGCAGCTTCTCCCCCTTGGTGCCGTAGAGAATGACGTCCATCACCTCCCGGGGCAGCTCCTGCACCGGGACGGTCAGGGAAAAGCGGTACTTCTGAGCCAGCGCCTCAAAGTACATCCGGAAAATGGAATCCGTCCGGGCGCTCTGCCAGCCGGAGGCCTGAATGGCTCCGTCAAAAATTGACTTGGTCTTGTCGGGAATGACCAGATCCTCGTCGGCAATCAGCCGGAAGCCCAGGCCGGTGCAGCCGGGGCACGCCGCGGTGGGGTTGTTAAAGGAGAACATTCTCGGCTCCAGCTCGGTGAGGCTGATGCCGCAGTCCTCACAGGCATAGTTCTGAGAAAAGCTCAGCTCCTGCTTTTTCTCCAGCAGCTCGATGGTAACCAGTCCGCCGGAATGGCTGCAGGCGGTTTCAATGGAGTCGGTAAGCCGGCGGCGCTGCCCCTCCCGGCGCACCAGCCGATCCACCACCAGATCGATGCTGTGCTTCTGGTTCTTCTGACAGGGGATCTCCTCTGTCAGATCATAGAGAATTCCGTCCAGCCGAACCCGGGCAAAGCCGGCCTTCCGGGCGTCTTCAAAGACCTTTTTGTGCTCGCCCTTCTTCCCCCGAACCACAGGCGAGAGCACCAGAAATCTGGTGCCCGCATCCAGCGCCTCCACCTGATCCACGATCTGGTCGATGGTCTGACGGCGGATCTCCCTGCCGCACTTGGGGCAGTGGGGGATTCCCACCCGCGCCCACAGAAGCCGCAGGTAGTCGTAGATCTCCGTGACCGTGCCCACGGTGGAGCGGGGGTTCCGGGAGGTGGTCTTCTGGTCGATGGAAATGGCCGGGGAAAGGCCGTCGATGGAATCCACATCCGGCTTGTCCATCTGCCCCAAAAACTGCCGGGCATAGGAGCTGAGGCTCTCCACATACCGCCGCTGGCCTTCGGCATAAATGGTGTCAAAGGCCAGGCTGGACTTTCCGGAGCCGCTGAGTCCGGTAAATACCACCAGCTTATCTCTGGGGATGGTCAGATCCACATTTTTCAGATTGTTCTCTCTTGCGCCTTTTACGCGAATGGTGTCGTTCATGATCGCTCCTAAACAGGGCGGGAATCCCGCCGAAAAGTAAAAAATCTCACAGCCTAGTATACCACAAATTCATAAAAGGCACAAGCCTGTTTTCCGGGGAAAACATCTGTCATCCGGCAATGGATCGTCCAGCCCTTTGCTGGAAATTGGTGATTTTTGTCCCATTTTTTTGGCGGTTTTTTCAACGTTCGGACTGTTGCATTTCTCCCGGATACGATGGTATAATAGCACTGATCAATGCTCTCAGATCACTCTGAGCGCCGTAAAACACATACTGACATTACTGTTACACTTAAAGAGAGGTATTGATTCAATGATCGCGTACGGTGATAATATTCAGATCTTCAGTGGGAACTCCAACCCTCAGCTGGCCGAAACCATCTGCAAAATCCTGAATGTCCCCATGGGCAAGGCCATTGTCAAACACTTCGCCGACGGGGAAGCATCTGTCACCCTGGAAGAAACGGTTCGCGGTGCAGACGTATTTCTGATTCAATCCACCTGCAAGCCTGTCAACGATCACCTCATGGAGCTGCTGATCATGATCGACGCCTGCCGCCGGGCCTCCGCCGGTCGGATCACCGCCGTGATTCCCTACTTTGGCTACGCCCGTCAGGATCGGAAGGCCAAGTCCCGGGATCCCATCTCCGCCAAGCTGGTTGCCAATATGCTCACCGCCGCCGGCGCCGACCGGATTCTGACCATGGATCTTCACGCCGCCCAGATTCAGGGCTTCTTCGATATCCCCCTGGATCATCTCCTGGGCAACGTAACCTTTGTGGATTATTACAAGAAGAAATTCCCGGAGTCTGTGTACAACCACGATGATTTTGTAGTGGTCTCCCCGGACGTAGGCTCCGTAGGCCGCGCCAGAAACTTTGCCACCAAGGTGCACATGGGTCTGGCCATTGTGGATAAGCGCCGCCCCAAAGCCAACGTCTCCGAGGTCATGAACATCATCGGCGATGTGGAGGGCAAGACCTGCATTCTGTATGACGATCTGGTGGATACCGCCGGTTCCCTGTGCAACGCTGCCAAGGCGCTGGTGGAAATCGGCGGCGCCAAGGAGGTCTATGCCTGCGCCACCCACGGAGTTCTGTCCAGCACCGCCTATGAGCGGCTGGAAGAAAGCCCCATTCGCGAAATGGTCTTCCTGAATACCATTCCCGAAGTGGGCAACACCCCCAGCGGCAAGTGCAAGTTCCTGGATGTGGCGCCTGTGTTTGCCCGCGCCATTGAGCACATCCACGGCGCCACTTCCATTGCCGACCTGTTCTGAGCCGTGCTGAATCGATCCAACGAAGAAGCCTGGCTGATTGTCGGGCTGGGAAATCCCGGCCGGGAATATGAAAAAACCCGGCACAACTGCGGCTTTCGGGCGCTGGATATGCTGTCTCAGCAGCTGGGCTGCAAGGTGGATAAGCTGAAATTCCAGGGACTGTATGCCCGTACCTCCTACGGCGGCAAAAAGCTGTTTCTGCTGAAGCCACAGACTTACATGAATCTCTCCGGCCAGTCGGTTTTGCAGCTTTCCGCCTACTACCGGATCCCGCCCCAGCGGATCATCGTCCTTTTCGACGACATTTCCCTGGAGCCGGGGCGGCTGCGCATCCGCGCCGACGGCTCTGCCGGCGGCCATAACGGCATCAAGTCCATCATCCAGGCGCTGGGCAGCCAGGAATTCCCCCGGGTCAAAATCGGCGTGGGCTGCAAGCCGAATCCCGAATTTGATCTGGCCCAGTGGGTGCTGTCCTCCTTTTCCGCCTCAGAGGAAAAGGCGCTGTCGGTTTCCCTGAAAAACGCGGCGGACGCGGCGCTGGCCATCATTGACCACGGCGTTCCGGAAGCCGCCAACCGGTTCAACGGAATCCGCGGATAAAACGCATATCTTGTCATAAAATCACGGAAAGGGGGTATCTTCCCCCTTTCCGCATTGTCACGTTGCTGGGAATTTTCCCAAAGGAGCGAACTATGGATCAACTTCTGTCCCTGCTAAGCACCATTTCTGAATACCGGGCCGTTCTGGACGACCTGAACGCCGGGGAAAGCGCCGCCATCACCGGCATCGGTCAAATCAACCGCAGCCACATTCTTTCTGGCCTGATCCGGGATACCCGCCGCCCGATGGTGCTGCTGTGCCAGGACGATATGGCCGCCCGGCGGCTTCAGGAGGAATTGAAGGCCTTTCTGCGGCAGGAGCAATTCCCCATTCTGCCCAGCCGGGAGCTGACCTTCTATGAGGCCGCGGCGGTCTCCCGGACCTGGGAGCAGAAGCGGCTGCGGCAGCTGTATGATCTGGCCGCCGGAAACACCCCGGTGCAGATCATGACCTGGGAATCTCTCAGTCAGAGAACCATGCCCCCGGCGGTTCTGAGCCATGCCGCCTTCACCCTGGAAACCGGAAAGGAATATCCCCTGGACGAACTGCTCCTCCGGCTCACCGCCATGGGCTACAGCCGATGCGGAATGGTTGAGGGCAGCGGCCAATTTGCCCTCCGGGGCGGCATTCTGGACATTTTCTCGCCCGCTGCCGACCGGCCGGTACGCTCGGAATTCTTCGGAGACGAATTGGATACCATGGGTTATTTTGACCCCGCCACCCAGCGGCGCAGCGAAAACATCCGGAGCATAACCATCCTGCCGGTAAGCGAAACCCAGCCCGGCCTTCATCCCCAGGGACTGACCGGCCTGTGCAAGGATCTCTCCGCCCTGATCGCGCGGCAGAAGCGGCGGAAAAATCCCAATGAAGCCCTCATCGCCACCCTGGAAAAGGATCTGGAAAAATACCAAAACGGCCTGCAAAATTCCGCCTCTGACCGGTATATGGCACTGATCTATCCCCAGATGGCCACCGCGGCGGACTACATTCCCCGGAATGCCCTGATCGTCCTGTGCGATCACAGCAACCTTCAGCGCGCCGCCCGAAGCCGCACCGAGGAACTGGGGATGCAGTTGGACAACGCCCTGCAGGCGGGGCTTCTGGCCGGCGAGCTGTGCGACTACTGCTGCCAGTGGGAGGATCTGTGCCGGGGGCTGCGGGGACGTACCCTTCTTTACTTTGACGCCTTCGGCGGCGCTTCCTATCCCGAGGACTGCCCGCCAAAGCACCTGTATCCCATTACCGCCAAGCAGCTGCCCGGCTACGGCGGCAATCTGGAGACCGCCGTCTCGGATCTTGCCTACTACCAAAAAATGGAATTCGGCGTGCTGGTGCTCTGTGGCTCCCGGCACCGGGCGGAGCTGTTCCAGCAGATGCTCCGGGACAAAGGCATCAGCGCCTTCCAGTGCATTCCCCTGACCACGCTGCCCAAGCCGGGGCAGATTCTGCTGGGGGACGGCTCCCTGCCCTTCGGCATGGAATATCCCCTGTCCAAGCTCGCCATCTTAACAGAGGGGCAGCTGATCGCCCGAGCCCAGCCCAAGCGCAGAGCCGCCAAAACCACTTCCACCAACCGGCAGAAGCTGAACGCCTTTACCGACCTCTCCCCCGGCGATCTGGTGGTGCATGAAAACTACGGCATCGGCCGGTTCGTGGCCATGGAGCAGATCAAGGTGGACGGAGCCGTCAAGGATTATATCAAAATCGCCTACCAGGGCAGCGACACCTTGTTTGTCCCCGCCACCCAGCTGGATCTGGTGAGCAAATATATCGGCGGCGGCGGAGAAGAGGCCAACGTCAAGCTGAACAAGATCGGCTCCGACGCCTGGCACAAAACCAAGGCCAAGGCGCGGAAAGCCGCCAAGGATATGGCCGCGGAGCTGATCCGGCTTTACGCCGCCCGAAAACGCCAGGCCGGCTATGCCTTCGCCGCCGACGCCCCCTGGCAAAAGGAATTTGAGGATAACTTCCCCTACCCGGAAACCGACGACCAGCTGCGGTGCATTGCCGATATCAAGCACGATATGGAATCCCCCACGCCTATGGATCGGCTGCTCTGCGGCGACGTGGGCTTCGGAAAAACAGAGGTCGCCCTTCGGGCGGTGATGAAGGCTGTCATGGACGGCAAGCAGGCCGCCATTCTGGTGCCCACCACAGTTCTTGCCCAGCAGCATTATCAAACCGCTGTGGCACGGTTCCGGGGGTTCCCGGTGAACATCGATGTGCTCAGCCG
Organism: uncultured Oscillospiraceae bacterium; assembly: GCA_944387125.1. Lineage (GTDB taxonomy): Bacteria > Bacillota > Clostridia > Oscillospirales > Oscillospiraceae > Faecousia. The sequence continues at coordinate 9,494 of CALXDT010000033.1, forward strand.
TTTCCGCACCCCCAAGCTGCAGCAGCGCACCCTGCAAAACCTCCGCTCCGGCAATGTGGATCTGATCATCGGCACCCATAAGCTGCTGCAAAAATCCGTCCAGTTCAAGGATCTGGGGCTTTTGATCATCGACGAGGAACAGCGCTTCGGCGTCAGCCACAAGGAGCGGCTGAAGGAGATGTCCCAGGGCGTTGACGTGCTTACCCTCTCCGCCACCCCCATCCCCAGAACCCTGAACATGGCGCTGTCGGGCCTGCGGGATATGTCCACCATTGAAGAGCCGCCCGCTGACCGTTATCCGGTGCAGACCTTCGTGATGGAGCACAACGATGCGGTGATCGACGACGCCATCCGCCGGGAGGTGGAGCGGGGCGGGCAGGTGTACTACCTGCACAACCGCACCGAAACCATCGACCAGTGCGCTTCCGCAATCAAGCGCAGGATTCCGGGACTGTCCGTAGCGGTTGCCCACGGGCAAATGGGCGAGGACGCCCTGGGCGATGTGATGCAGGCCATGGCCGAAGGAGACGTGCAGGTTCTGGTATGCACCACCATTATCGAAACCGGCCTGGACATTCCCAACGCCAACACCCTGATCATTGAAAACGCCGACCGGTTCGGCCTTTCCCAGCTGCACCAGCTTCGGGGGCGGGTGGGACGCTCCACCCGCCACGCCTACGCGTACTTTACCTACCGCCCGGATAAAAACCTGTCGGAAATCGCCCAGAAGCGTCTGTCCGCGATCCGTGACTTTGCGGAATTCGGCTCCGGCTTTAAAATCGCCATGCGGGATCTGGAGATCCGGGGCGCAGGCAACCTGCTGGGCGCGGAGCAGTCCGGACATATGTCCAGCGTAGGCTACGATATGTATCTGAAGCTGCTGGACGAGGCCGTGCTGGAGGAACGGGGCGAAGGGCACAAGGCTCCCGATTGCACCGCCGATCTGAATGTAACCGCCAATGTGGACAAAAACTATGTCAGCCGGGGAGAAGAACGGATGGATCTTTACCGGCGCATGGCCGCCATCCGCAGCCAGACGGATGCGGACGACCTGCTCGATGAGATTGTGGATCGCTACGGCGAGCCGCCCAAGGGCGTTTTGAATCTCATTGACATCGCTTTGCTCCGGGCAAATGCCCGGGCTATGGGCATCAAGGACATCCGTCAGAAGGCTTCCGACGTGCTGTTTACCCTGGTCAATTTGAACTTTGAAGCCGTGGGCGCCCTGTGCGCCGACCCGGACTATAAGCCGCGGGTGACATTCCTGGCCAATGCCAAGGAGCCGACTCTGCGGCTGAAGCTGTCCTCCGGCGTGGACAGTCTGAAGCAGTGCAAGGTCTTCCTGGAGCGGTACCGAAGCTATTGCAATTCTTAAGAAGTGTTTACGCCCCTTGCCTTTCCCCGAAAATGTGATACAATGAATCAACCCATGGTTTGGGCGAAATGGCTGCATACCGGTTTTTTCTTTTGAATTTGTGCCGTTTTTTTGCGGCGGAAATGGAGGTTTTATATGGCGCAAGGAAAATTTTCCAAGCCCCGTCCTTCTTCGGAAGAGGACAGACAGATCGAGCAGGCCTTCCGTCAGGTAACTGGGCAGGAACCAGCTCCCCCGGAGCCGGAGTCTTCCGCCGACGACCTGTTCACGCTGCTGGAAGATCTGGACGACACCACCCCCCGGCAGCCCCAGGATCCGCAGATTTCGGTTCCGAAGGTTCCGGAGTTTCCCGATGACCCTGACCCCGAAGCGGAGGAAGAGGCGGAACCGGATTTTTGGGACTCCCTTCTGGCCTTCGGGCGCAAAGCCGCGGACTACTGCCGGAAAAACAAAACCATGCTGCTGGCAGCCGCCTGCGGCGTCACCCTGGTTCTGATCATCCTGATCCTGGTGCTGCTGTTTACCGGCACCTCCGACCCCTACGGCGGCAAGATCCTGAACAATGTGTTCCTTGCCGATGTAAATGTAGGCGGCATGACCAAAAACGAAGCTGTCAGCGCCCTTCGTGCTGCCACCGAGGAGGATTACGCCCAGGAATATATGGTCATTGATTTGGACGGCACCACCCTGCGGCTTGCCCCCGGGGATGTGGCTGTCTCTCTGGACGCCAAAGCCGCGGTGGAAGCGGCCTACGACTACGGGCGCACCGGCACTCAGGCAGAACAGGAGCAGGCTTATCAGGACTCCCTCTCCACCAGTCACATCATCGGCCTGCTTCCCTACCTGGAGCTGAACGAGGACTATATTCTGGACGTGCTGAACACCTATGTCCAGGACGCCACCAGCACCCTCACCCAGGCCAGCTTTCAGCTGGATGGGCCGATGCCGGAGCTGGCTACCGATAAATTTGACCCGGACGCTCCCTGTCAGACCCTGGTCATCACCACCGGGATCCCCGGCGTCACCTTCGACGTGGACAAGGTGTACAACCAGGTGCTGGACGCCTACAGCCTGCACACCTTCCTGGTAACAGTGGAGGATGTCACCCCGGTGACAGACCCGGATCCGGTGGATCTGGAAGCGATTTATGAGCAGGTGGCCATTGAACCGGTGGACGCCACGGTGAATATGAGCACTTACCAGGTAGTCCCCGGCTCCTACGGCTACGGCTTTGACATGGAAGAAGCCCAAAAGCTGGTGGATGCGGCGGACTATGGCCAGCAGATCCACATTCCCATGGAGTATATCGAGCCGGAAATCCTGGAAGAGGAAGTGTTTTACCGGGATGTGCTGGGCGAGGCCAAGACCCCCCACACCAACAGCGAAAACCGCAACACCAATCTGCGGCTGGCCTGCGAGGCGATCAACGGCCTGGTTCTGGAACCCGGTCAGACCTTCTCCTTTAACGACACGTTGGGCGAGCGCACCACCGCCAAGGGCTACAAATACGCTCCCTCCTACTCCGGGGATACGCTGGTGGACACGGTGGGCGGCGGCATCTGCCAGGTGTCCTCCACCCTGTACTACTGCACCCTGCTGTCGGATCTGGCTACCGTATCCCGGACAAACCACGGATTCCCGACTACCTATATCGACTACGGCATGGATGCCACCGTCAGCTGGAAATCCACCGACTTTAAGTTCAAAAACAGCAGCAACTTCCCCATTAAGATTGAGGCTGAGGTGTCCGACGGATATGTGAAGGTTCGGATTCTGGGCACCGATACCCGGAACTACTATGTGAAAATGGAGTATTCCATTGTCAATACCGTAGTGGCTGATACAGAATATGTGGACTATGAATACGATAACGAAGAGGGCTACCGGGACGGCGATGTGATCCGCAGCGGCGTCAACGGCTATCTGATCAAAACCTATAAGGTCAAATACGACAAGGAGACCAATAAGCTGATCTCCCGGGACTATGAAGCCACCTCCCAGTACAAAACCGTCGATAAGCTCGTCGCCCGGGTGGAGGAAAAGCCCACGGAGCCTACCACGCCTCCCACAGAGGAGACCACGCCTCCTACTGTGGAGACCACGCCTCCTACCGAGGAAACCACGGATCCCACCGAAGGGACCACGGCTCCGTCTGAAGAAACCACGGATCCCACCGAAGGAACCACGGCTCCGTCTGAAGAAACCACGGATCCCACAGGAGACGGTAACGGGAATGCCTGATTCTCCTTTAACATCTTGAATCCATTGGGATGAAAGATTTGCATAAAGGAATCGTATGAACAGGTGATTCCCAGACCGAATCCCCTTCTTGTCCGCACACAAAGACACCCCCGCGCCGGAACTTCCTTCCGCGCGGGGGTGTTTTCCATTGGAATGCGCCTGCCTGGGGCGATGCTTCCCGGGAGCCGGGTCAGCAGCATCTTAGCATCCGCACCAGCATTTCCACGCACAGCTCCATGTCCTCCACCGGGATAAACTCAAACCGGCCGTGGTAATTCTCTCCGCCGGTGCACAGGTTGGGACAGGGCAGCCCCATATAGCTCAGCCGGGCGCCGTCGGTGCCGCCCCGGATGGGCACCTCCACCGGTTCCATGCCCACAGCCCGCATCGCTTCCTTGGCACGTTCCACCACATACATACAGGGCTCGATGCAGCTTTTCATATTGAAATAGCTGTCTTCTATTTCCAGTTCCACCGTTCCGGCACCGTACTTACGGTTGAGAAAGTCCGCCGCCGCCTGCATCACCGCTTTCTTGGCCCGGAATTTCTCCATATCATGATCCCGGACGATATACCGCAGCTCCGCCGCTTCCACCGTTCCGGCCATGCCGGTCAAGTGAATAAACCCTTCATACCCCTGGGTATATTCCGGCCGCTGCTGCACCGGCAGCAGGCTCTGGAACTCCATGGCGATCAGCTGGGCATTGACCATCTTATCCTTGGCGGAGCCGGGATGGATGCTCAGGCCGTGAACCTTCACCCGGGCGTCCGCGGCGTTGAAATTCTCATATTCAATCTCCCCCACCGGGCCGCCGTCGGCGGTGTAGGCGTAATCCGCGCCAAAGGCACGCACATCAAATTTGTCCGCTCCCCGGCCAATCTCTTCATCGGGGGTAAAGCCGATCTTCACAGTGGCATGGCGGCCGCCCTCCCGGAGGATCCGCTCCGCCGCGGTCATGATCTCCGCCACTCCCGCCTTGTCGTCCGCCCCCAGCAACGTGGTGCCGTCGGTAACGATCAGGTGCTTTCCCAGGTGGTTTTTCAGATTGGGATAGTCCTGCTGCCGCAGGTAAATGCCCTTTTGTTCATTCAGGCAGATATCTTCCCCCTGATAGGGAACCACCCGCGCCCGGACATGTTCCCCGGAGGCGTCGGGAGAGGTATCCATGTGGGCAATGAGGCCAATGGACGGCAGCCCGGGATCCCCGGGAATGGTGCCGTACACGTAGCCGTATTCGTCCATATGCGCATCCACAATGCCCATGGTGCGCATTTCCTCCGCCAAAGCCGCCCCCAGAATCTTCTGCTTGTCCGTGGAGGGACAGGTGGGGGAAGTCTCCTGGGACTGGGTATCATAGCGGACATAGCGCAGGAAGCGCTCGGTAACTGCTGACATTGTACTCTCCTCCTGTGAAAAAAGAGCCGCCGCTTACCGCGGCGGCTCGAATACGGATTGCTTACTTGGCAGCCTTGACCAGCTCAGCGGTATCCTGAGCGATCATCAGCTCTTCGTTGGTGGGGATGACCCAAACAGTGACCTTGGAATCATCGGTGGAGATGATGGCTTCCTTGCCCCGGACGCTGTTCTTTTCCGGATCGATCTTCACACCCAGGTACTCCAGGTTCTGGCAGATCCGCTCACGCATGGAACCGGAGTTCTCGCCCACACCGGCGGTGAACACCAGGCAGTCCAGCCCGCCCAGAGCCGCGGCGTAGGAGCCGATATACTTGCGCACTTCGTAGGCAAACTTGTCCAGAGCCAGGGCGCAGTCCTCGTTGCCGGCGGCGGCGCCTTCTTCAATATCCCGGAAGTCGGAGGAAACGCCGGACAGAGCCATAACACCGGACTTCTTATTCAGCATGTTCAGGCACTCGTCAGCGCTCATGCCGTACTTGTTCATGACAAACTGCGCCACAGCGGCATCCACGTCGCCGGAGCGGGTGCCCATGGGCACGCCTGCCAGAGGGGTCAGACCCATGGAGGTGTCCTGGCACTTGCCGTCCTTCACGGCGGACAGAGAGGAACCGTTGCCCAGATGGCAGTTCACCAGCTTAATGTCCTTGCGCCCCATCAGCTCAATGGCGCGCTTGGTCACATACTTGTGGGAAGTGCCGTGGAAGCCGTAGCGGCGGATGGAGTCGTTCTTGTAGTATTCGGTGGGGATGGCATACCGATAGGCCACAGGAGGCATGGTCATGTGGAAAGCGGTATCGAACACAGCCACCTGGGGCGTGCTGGGCATAACCGCCTGGCAAGCCCGGATGCCCATGAGGTTGGCAGGGTTGTGCAGGGGGCCCAGAGGGATGCACTTTTCAATGGCGGCGATAACCTGATCGTCGATGATGCAGGAATCGAAGAACTCCATACCGCCATGGAGCACTCTGTGACCCACGGCATCGATCTCGTCGGTGCTCTTGATCACGCCTTCCGCCGGATCCACCAGAATCTCCAGCACGGCCTGGATGGCCTCACTGTGGGTGGGCATGGGAATGTCCTTAACGGTCTTCTTGCCGTTGGCGCTGTGGGTCAGACGGCCGTCGATGTAAATACGCTCGCACAGACCCTTGGCGGAAACGACACCGGTGTCGGGATCCATCAGCTGGTACTTCAGGCTGGAAGATCCGGCATTGATGATCAGGATGTTCATGTTCAGGTTGCCTCCTAAAATAATTTGATTTTCTTTTGGGAACAGATGTGATATGATTGCCCTGATGAAGGCGTCTCCGAAGCGCTCGGAGGGGGATTCGCGTCTTCAAGGAAGCTCTGATGAAATCGGCAAGGGCTGATGGCGGGCGATTTTGACCCGGGGGAACGTTTCAAACCTGGAGGAATCCTGTATGGATTTCCCGCTTTTTCAACTGCACGGATGGGACAAAAGATCCGCATTCCGCCGCCGGCGATTGATTCAGAGGTTCTCTAAGTATTATATTTCATTTTTACCAATTTCTCAACCCCTGAAAAGAAATTTCTTTAAAAAAGGATGGTATTTTTTGAAAGTCGTAGGCATCATCTGTGAATATAACCCGCTGCACCTGGGGCATGAAAAGCAGCTTCACCGGGTGCGGCAGCTGTACGGGGAGGATTGCGCCATTGTCTGCGCCATGAGCGGAAACTTTGTCCAGCGGGGCGCTCCCGCCATCCTGGACAAAAGCCTGCGCGCCAAAGCGGCGGTTCAGTGCGGCGCGGATCTGGTGCTGGAACTGCCTGTGACCACCTCCCTGTCCTCCGCGGAAGGGTTTGCCGCCGGCGGGGTGGCGATCCTGGCCAGGATGTGCTCCGTGCTGTGCTTCGGCGCGGAAACCCCGGATCCCGGCGCGCTGAACGCCGCTGCCCAGGCGCTGCTGGACAGCCGGTTCCCGGAGCTGCTGCGCCGGCAGCTGAAGCAAGGCATTTCCTTTCCCGCCGCCCGGCAGCGGGCGCTGGAGCAGCTGGGCGCCCCCTGGGAGATTCTGTCCCAGCCCAACAACATTCTGGCCGTGGAATACTGCAAAGCCATCCTGTCCCAGAACGCTCCCATGACCCCCCTGCCCATTCTCCGGGAGGGGAGCTATCACGACCCCGTTCCCCAGGCGGCCAATCCCTCCGCCACCGCCCTGCGGGAGCGTATGCTGGCAGCGGCGCCATGGGAGGCCTATGTTCCCGCCCCCGCCCGGGAGGCCTTCACCAGCGCGCCGCTGCACGCCATCCAGGCCGGCGAGCGGGCGATCCTCTCCCGGCTTCGCGCCATGGAAGAGGCGGATTTTCAGGCGCTGCCCTACGGCAGCGAAGGCCTTTGGCGCAAGCTGATGCACGCCAGCCGCCGGGAGGCTGCCCTGGAGCAGATCCTCACAGCGGTCAAATCCAAGCGGTACACCCGCTCCCGTCTGGATCGGATGGTCATGTGCGCCTTTCTGGGGATCACCGAACCGATGCTCCGGCAAAGCATTCCCTATATCCGGGTGCTGGCTTTCAGCGGGCGGGGCAGGCTCCTTCTTCGCCGGGAGCGGGAGAGCGCATTCTTTCGCAATGCCGGTCAGCCTTCCCGGGATCCGTACTGGCTGCTGGAAAACCGGTGGGAGGATCTGTACGGTCTGTTCTGCATCCGGGAGCCGGAACCGCCCGGAGCCGAAGGGCGGCGGCGGATCTACTGCGCCCCGGAACTCCAGCCGACAAATTCCATAGAAATGCTATCCTTTCAATAGACAATGAAGTATAATGCAGATGACAACAAATCGGAAGCTGCGGAGGTATACCAATGCTTGATATGTTTAAACAAAAAATTACAATTGAATTATGGAAGCTCTGATTAAATCGGCAAGAGCGGATGCCGAGAGATTTTGCCTCAGCCGAAAGTTCAAAAAGTGGAGAAATACTGTATGTATTTCCCACTTTTTGAACTGCACGGATGTGGTAAAAGATCCG
>CALXDT010000034.1 GCA_944387125.1 uncultured Oscillospiraceae bacterium
CGTTGCGGGAGCAACGAACTCAGCGCCTTCCCAAGTGGGCTTCTTTGGATACTTTCTTGCCCAAACAAGAAAGTATCGCCCCGCAGGGCTGACCAGCGAAACCCTTGCTGAAGCTGAACGCAAAACGGAAAAGCCCCCGGCAGGGTGCCGCAGTTCGTTTTCCAAAAAGCCAAACCCAAACCGCACCATCTCCAACACTGCCCTTTGTATTTCAAAAACACTATTTTTCCACCCCATGGAGGTATCTCATTCATGGCACATAATCGAACTTATAAACCAGAGGACATCCGTTTCCCGGATCAGATCATCACCCAGAGCAATCTGGTGGATGAAATGGAAAAGTCCTATATTGAATACGCCATGTCCGTGATTGTGGGACGGGCGCTGCCGGATGTGCGGGACGGCCTGAAGCCCGTTCACCGGCGGATCCTGTACACCATGTATGAAAGCGGCCTGACGTCCGACAAGCCCTTTAAGAAGTCTGCCACCTGCGTGGGCGACGTGCTGGGCAAATATCACCCCCACGGCGACGGCTCGGTGTACGACGCCATGGTGCGTCTGGCTCAGAACTTCTCCATGCGCTACCTTCTGGTGGACGGCCACGGCAACTTTGGCTCCGTGGACGGGGATCCACCGGCGGCTTACCGGTACACCGAAGCCAGAATGAGCAAAATCTCCAACGAAATGCTTCGGGACATCGACAAGGAGACGGTGGACTGGGATCCCAACTTTGACGAGACCCGGAAGGAGCCGCGGGTGCTGCCCTCCCGGTTCCCCAACCTGCTGGTCAACGGCTCCTCCGGCATTGCCGTGGGCATGGCCACCAATATCCCGCCCCACAACCTGACAGAGGTGATCAACGCCTGCGTCTGCGTTCTGGACGATGAACATGCCGGCCTTTCGGATCTGATGGAGCACATCTCCGGCCCGGACTTCCCCACCGGCGGTATCATTATGGGCCGCAGCGGCATCCGGGCGGCCTACGCCACCGGCCGGGGCAAGGTGGTGGTTCGGGCCAAGACGGAGTTTGAGGAATTCGGCAAGGATCGGGTGCGGATCATCGTCTCGGAGCTGCCCTACCAGGTGAACAAGCGCCAGCTGATCAAGAACATCGCCGACCAGGTGAAGGACAAGCGGCTGGAGGGGATCTCCGACCTCCGGGACGAGACGGACCGCAACGGCATGCGCATGGTCATCGAGCTGAAAAAGGACGCCAACCCCCAGGTGGTGCTGAACAATCTGTTTAAGCAGACGGCGCTGCAAAGCAGCTTCGGCATCATCATGCTGGCCCTGGTGGATAACCAGAAGCAGCCGAAAATTCTCTCCCTTCGGCAGATCATTGACGAGTATCTGATCCACCAGGAGGAAGTGCTTACCCGGCGCACCCGGTACGATCTGCGCAAAGCCCGGGAGCGTGCCCACCTGCTGGAAGGTCTGCTGATCGCCCAGGATAACATTGACGAAGTGATCCGGATCATCCGCTCCGCCTATGACGACGCCAAGCAGCGGCTGATGGATCGGTTCGGTCTGGACGATGTGCAGGCTCAGGCCATTCTGGATATGCGGCTGAAAGCCCTTCAGGGACTGGATCGGGAAAAGCTGCAGGAGGAATATGACGCCCTTCAGGAGAAAATCCGCTACTATCTGGAGCTGCTGGAAAGCCCGGAAAAGCTGAAAGGCGTCCTCCGGGAGGAGCTGATTGAGATCCGGGACAAGTTCGGCGACGAACGCCGCACCCAGATTCAGGATATTGAAGACGAGATCGATATTGAGGATCTGATTGAGGAGGAATCCTGCGCCTTCACCCTGTCCCGTCAGGGCTATATCGAGCGGACGCCTGTGGACACCTACCGCACCCAGGGCCGGGGCGGCCGGGGGGTCAATGCCCAGAATCTGAAGGAGGAGGACTATGTCAAATCCCTGACCATCGCCTCCACCCATGACCATATGCTGTTCTTCACCGATCTGGGACGGGTGCACCACCGGAAGGGCTATCAGATTCCCGAGGCCGGGCGCACTGCCCGGGGCACCGCCATTGTCAACGTGCTGCCTCTGGAGCAGGGTGAGAACGTCACCGCCATGGTGATCACCCGGGAGTTTGACGACAACGAGTATCTGATGATGGTTACACGGAAGGGCACCGTCAAGCGGATCCCCTTCATCGCCCTGAAGACCAACCGGAAGGGCGGAATCCGCGCCATTACTCTGGAGGAAGGGGATCACCTGATCAACGTCATCCGCACCGGCGGCAGCGACAACATCCTTCTGGCCACCGCCCAGGGCGTGGCCATCTGCGTCAGCGAGACCGACGTCCGTCCCATGGGTCGGGACGCCGCCGGCGTCCGGGGCATCTCCCTGAATTCCGGGGACTATGTGGTTGGCGCGGAGAAGGCGGAGGAGGGGAAAACCCTGCTTACCGTCACCACCGGAGGCTACGGCAAGCGCACGGAGCTGAGCGAATACCTGCGCACCGGCGCCAATGGGGAGAAGACTCCCCAGAGCCGGGGCGGCAAGGGTCTGAAGAACTACAACATCACCGCCAAAACCGGGCTGGTAGCCGGCTGCCGGGTGGTTGGTGAAAACGACGACGTGATGCTCATTGAAAACGGCGGCGTCATCATCCGGGTGCCCGCCTCCTCCATCAACGTCTACAAGCGGGACGTCCAGGGAGTGATTGTCATGCGCATTGAGGAAGGCAATCAGGTGGTATCCCTGGAGCGGGTGGAGCAGGAAGAGGTGCAGACCCAGGAATGAAAACCGTCAAACTCTACACCGACGGCGCCTGCTCCGGCAACCCCGGCCCCGGGGGCTGGGGGGTCATTCTCTCCTTCAACGGCCTGGAAAAGGAGCTGTCCGGGGGAGAAGCCAACACCACCAACAACCGGATGGAGCTGACCGCGGTGATCCGGGGGCTGGAGGCTCTGAAGGAGCCATGCATTGTGGAGCTGTATTCCGACAGCAAGTATGTGATCGACGCTTTGGAAAAGGGCTGGGCTCTTGGCTGGAAAAGCCGGGGCTGGATCAAGTCCGACAAAAAGCCCGCCCTGAACCCGGATCTGTGGGATCGGCTTTTGACCCTGACCCAGAGGCATCAGCTTCGGTATCACTGGGTGAAGGGGCACGCGGACAATCCCAAAAACAACCGCTGCGATCAGCTGGCGGTGGAGCAGTGGAAGAAAATCAAGGGGGAGGGGTAGCATGTATCTGTCCATCGGCAGCGACATGGCTGTCCGGGAGGCCAATATCATCGGCATCTTCGACCTGGACAACACCACCACCTCCCGGCGCACCCGGGAATTCCTTGCCCAGGCGGAAAAGCAGGGGGAGGTCATTCCCTGCGACGATCTGCCCAAGGCCTTTCTGCTGACCCGGGAATATGGATTTCATCGGGTTTATCTGACGCCTTTCAATGCGGCGACTTTGGAAAAACGCCTGAGCAAATAACCAAACAGTCCCCCGTTCAGGAACAGAACGGGGGACTGCTTGGTTTTTGACAGATGCGTTTTTGGGGTTGGTTCGGTTTGGGTTCAGCCTTTCGGAAAGACGAACCTTGTCACCCCTGCGGGGGGCGGTACTTTCTTGTTTGGGCAAGAAAGTA
>CALXDT010000035.1 GCA_944387125.1 uncultured Oscillospiraceae bacterium
GCTCCCGCTCCCAAAGCCGCCCTCCCCGGACCCCTCCCGGCGCGCTTCTCGTTCAGATTGTGCTGGACAGAAGATTGTTTGTATTGGATTTCGGACGATGGCAATAAGGACAACTTTTTGGATGGGGAACGTCTGTACCAATATAGGGCACAGAAATTTCCTTTGCTGCATAAAGTCGATAAGCATATTTCTTTTTAAGAAACTGTGATGTATCAGACATTAACCAGCATAAGAGGAAAGCTCCACCATGCCGAAGGCTTTTGCAGAACAGGTCGAAGAAATGTAGAGAGCGTCAGCCCCATAAAAGCCAGTGCCTCCATTCCAGCCCAATTCCCAGTGACCCGTGGAACGGATCGGCGGTATCAAAATGCCCCTGCGGATCAATTTCATGACAGCCGAATCCTTTGGATTTAGCCAGCAAATAAGGAAAGAAAACGGTATTCCCTTCATTTGCTGCGGCACGTCAACACCTTTGGAAATCTGGTTAAGCATATGGAAATGGCTCACATCTGCCAGTAGACGGAAAATGGGTCAACATTTTCTGCAGGGGCGCACCCCAGGGTGGTCTCTCTTGCCCCTTCGGGGCAATTCACCTTCTGTACCTGGCAGAAAATACCTCTCAGGCTGCGCAGTGTGCCAGTTGTACGCCTCTGGCGTGCAGGGAGTGCGCGGCAGAGCGCAGCCCCTTTGTTGGAAAGCCGGGACGCACTGACCCGGCCGGAAGTATGGAAAGGCTTTTTTTCCGGAACGCGCCCTTCGACACCATCTTTCCCGCGCGCAGGTGTATACTGAAAGCCTGGTGAATACGGCCTTGGGTCAAACAGTTTACAAAGGGGGAGCGAGCATGGGAAAGCGTTTTTTTCTGGCGGTTGTGAGTTGGGTGCTGATCTGGATAGTGCCCCTGCAGGCGCTGGCGGAGGAGGAGACCGGAGGAATCCGGGTGACTATGCCCGGGGAAGGGGCAAGCGTGTTAACCCTGTACCGGGTGGGTGAGGAGGCTGAGGGGGGATATCGGATTCTGGATGCCTTCGGCGGCGGAATGGTTCAGAAGAAGGATGCCTATTCCCCCCACCTGGCCAAGCTGCTGGCGGGAGAAGCCGCAGAGGGAGGATACAGCCAAACCATGGACAAGGAAAACAGCGCCGAGTTCAATTACCTGACCCGGGGCTTGTACCTGCTGGTACAGAGCCAGGCGGAGGCGGGCGCAAGCTCGGTACGGCCGTTCCTGCTGTCGATCCCCTTTGAGGGGCAGTGGTATGTCCGTTCCTACCCGGATCCCCAGCCGATTTTTGTGGAATCCCCCAAAACCGGCCAGCACCCGGCGCCGATCCTCGGGGCGCTGGTCATGGTAGCATCGGCACTGGGGCTGGCTGTCTGCGCGGGCAGCCGCCGCAGGAAATAGCACGGCTTACCCGGGGAAAAGCACCGGACTTCGGAAGGAAGTCCGGTGCTCGGCATTTTGGGGGTGCTGCCAAAGGCAGCACCCCTTCCTTTGGCGGCAAGGCCGATGGACGCGGCGGTTTTATGTGCAGCTGCAGGAACCGTCCGTCTGCCGGTCGCAGCCGGTGGGGGAGAACTGCTGGGCAGGGAAGGGGATTCTGCTGAACATTTCGCAGGGATCCTCGGTGCAGCAGTTTGCGGAGTCGCAGCACTCCTTGGAGGGGATGCTGTACTCCAGCACCGGAACGACAATCTGGGCATCCCGCTCCAGCCGGACAATGGAGAACTGCCCCAGGGTGACAAACAGGCGCCGCTGGCCGCCGGAGAGCATCAGCTCTTCGTCATACAAAGAACGGATCCCGCCGGGGATCTGGGCGGTGACGGTGTCGTTGGCGCAGTCGCACACGTCCAGCACTTTGGACGAGAGCACTATGGGGTCAAGGGCTTCCACCACGGCGGTGGGACGGTTGGCATAGACCTTGGTCAACCCGTCCGGCTCGCTGATGCGGGTATCGCTGCGGAAAATGTGGGCACGGCTGTCCTCTCCGCAAAGCACGGCGCGCTTGTTAAAGACGGCCAGACCGTACAGGGCGGTGGGACGGCAGGAGCCCACCACCGCGTCCGCCAGGATGCGGTAGTAGAAGGTGATGTCGATACAGTAGTGATTCCGATCGAACGCTACCGGCTCCACATCGATGTAGGTGTACAGAAGCTCCGCGCTGCGTACCCGGACATTGGCGGCGGAGTCCAGAAGCTGCTGGGAGCCGCAGGTGAGATAGACCCGAAGATCCTCGATGCAGTCCTTATCCCGACAGGAGTCGGTGATCTTTTGGGTGTGGATGGACAGAGCCTGGCTTTGACCCGAGGGATCACAGCGCAGGGCGTCCGAGGTTTGCTCTGACATAAGGTTAACCTCCCGTGTTGAGAATAAGCAAAGGCGCTTATAGGACAGTTTATGCGCAGATACCGCGGAAGTGCAAGCGGATTACCCATTGTATTCCGGGCCGGGGGAGCCCCGGCAGGGTTCCTAAGCAGGCACTATTTACACGAATCTTAAGAAATGACGGGGGTTTCTGCCTTGCATTTGTCCGGGTATGGAGATAAAATGAAGAAAAGGAACAAATCCGGCGGCCAATGGGTGAAAAACGCCGGGGAGCATAAGGAGGGCGGCGTATGGCCAGAGCATCTACCAAAGCAAATAAGAATATCTACCATTTGACCAGGGAGCACCTGAAGCTGACCCGGGAGGAAGCGGGGGATCTGCTGGAGATCATTTCTCCGGAGCGCATTGAGAAAATTGAGAACGAACGGACGCTCCCCCACCCGGATGAAGTTTTGACCATGGCGGAGAAATATAAGCAGCCCAGTCTGTGTAATTATTACTGTGCCAACCAGTGCCCCATCGGGCAGCAGTATGTGCCGGAGGTGAAGGTGAAGGATCTGGCGCAGATCGTTCTGGAGATGCTGGTCTCCCTGAACTCCATGCAGAATAAGAAGGAACGGCTCATGGAGATCACTGTGGACGGAGAGATATCCGGGGATGAATTGGCGGACTTTATTTACATCCAGCAGGAATTGGAGCGGATTTCCATTGCGGTGGAGACGCTGCAGCTGTGGTCTGAACGGATGCTGGCCACCGGGAAGATCGACCCGGAACAATATCGGGCCTATCAGGAAGCGGGATCCCGGGGCTAATCTGCTGAAATCGGAGAGATAACGCCGCTATTTTGCGAATCCTGTGGTTTACTCCTGCGCCCAAAGGCAGTACAATATAACCATACAGGAAGCACGGTGCACCTGGAGGAAGGGAGGCGCGCGTTTGGGAGTCAAAGAACGAATTTTGTCCATTCGGATCCTGGAAAAGATCCGGCGGTATCCGGACTGGGCAAGGATCCTGGGAATCCGGGGATCCGATACAGCGTAAGGAGGTTGGTATGTTGGAAGTGTTGACGTTGGCGGTATTCTTTTGGCTGCTGTTCAAGGGAATCGGTCTGGCGCTGAAGCTCACCTGGGGCGCCGCGAAGATTTTTGCCGGGATCCTGATGGCGATTGCGCTGCCGCTGCTGGTGCTGTGCCTGGTGTTTGCCGGAGGGATTCTGCTGCTGCTTCCCCTGGCGCTGGCGGGGATTGCCGTGGGGATCCTGAAAATCTGCGTGTAAACCACAGAAAATTTGGAATGGAGGAGAAAACATGCGTTACGAAATAAAAGGCGGGAGCTTCCCGGTGGTGGTCTGCTACCTGGAAAACGGAGAACAGATGATCACGGAAAAAGGATCCATGGTTTGGATGAGCGCCAATATGCAGATGGATACCCGGGGCGGCGGCTTGGGAAAGATGTTCTCCAAGGCGCTTTCCGGGGAGAGTATGTTCCAGAACATTTACACAGCCAGGGGAGAGGGAATGATCACCTTCGGCTCCAGCTTCCCCGGGCAGATTAAGCCCATCATCATTGAACCGGGCCGGGAGATGATCCTGCAAAAAAGCGCGTTTCTGGCTGCGGAAACCGGGGTGGAGCTGTCCATCCACTTCCGTAAAAACCTGGGCTCCGGCTTCTTTGGCGGCGAGGGCTTCATTATGCAGCGGCTGTCCGGCAGAGGAACGGCCTTCGTGGAGATTGACGGGGAGCTGGTGGAGTATGAGCTGAAGCCGGGGCAGCAGATGGTGGTGGATACCGGCAATGTGGCGGGATTTGAGCCCAGCGTGCGGATGGATATCCAGCAGATCCAGGGACTGAAAAATATGTTCCTGGGAGGGGAGGGGCTGTTCAACACCGTTCTCACCGGCCCCGGCCGGGTGTGGCTCCAGACCATGCCCATCTGCAATGTGGCTGCGGCCATCAGAGCATACATCCCCTCGGGAAACGGTTGATTGGAATGGGCTGTAACGGAGAAAGGAGGACAGAATGAATTATTCGTCGGATTTTAAACGCATGGCGCTGGACGCGCTGCGGGGACGCTGGCTCCTTGCGGTGGCGGCGGGACTGGTGGCCGCGCTGCTGGACAGTGCCGACAGCGGCGGTGTGAAGATCAATCTGGACATCGAGGATTCCGGGGCCAGCGCCGGGTTCGAGGTGGCCGGTCAGAGGATTCTGTCCGTGGGGGACGAGGGATTCCAGGAGGCGGGGATGCTGCTGGCAGGAGGCGCTGCTTACATCATCCTGGCGGCGCTGCTGATGGCGGCGGCATTCTTTGTGCTGGGAAGCATCATCCGAATTGGATACCACCGGTTTAATCTGGAACTGATTGACCGGAAGAACCCTTCCTTTGAAATGCTGTTTCAGTATTTCCCCCATTGGAAAACCGCATTTGCTGCCAGACTGCTGGAAAGCATATATATTGTCCTGTGGTCGCTGCTGCTGGTGATCCCGGGTATCGTCGCTTCCTACAGCTATGCCATGACCGGATACATTTTGGCGGAGAACCCGGAGCTTTCTGCCGGCGAGGCGATCACCCAATCCAAGGAAATGATGTACGGCCACCGGTGGCGGCTGTTCTGCCTTCACTGGAGCTTCATCGGCTGGGAGATCCTCAGCATCCTGACTTTGGGCGTGGGAAGTCTGTGGCTGCGCCCCTACAAGCAGGCGGCCGCAGCGGCATTCTACCGGGAGGTCTCCGGAACCGGCCGGCCGGATCCCGGGGCGCTGCCCCAGGAGGGCGAGCCGGGCAGTCCGGAACTGTGACCTGAATCAGACAAACGTACAAAAAAGCGGCTGTTTTCGCAACAGCCGCTTTTTTAACAGGAGAGCGTGTAAGGAAAGGCGCTTTCCGCTTTTTTTTACGATTTCTTGATGAAATCCCCATGCTGGGGACAGCGCCGCCGGAGGCGGCTTTAATTCCAGGAGAATTGGTAGACGGTTTCGCTGTGATAACGCTCCTTGGCGGGGGTGATGGGCTGAGGCCAGCTGCTGTGGTGCAGGCAGTCGGGGTAATACTGGGTTTCCAGAGCGACCCCGGCGTTTTTGCCGTAGTGGACGCCGCCCTTGCCGGTTTCATCCAGGAAGTTGCCGGAGTACAGCTGAATGCCCGGACAGTCGGTAATCACGGCCATGGATCTTCCGGACACCGGGTCGCAAAGGGTGGCGCAGGGGTTGCAGAACACCTCAAAGTTGTGGTCATAGCCCCCTTGCAGGTGCAGCGGCTCATAATCCTGGTCAATGTCCTGCCCCAGGGGCTTGGGCTTGCGGAAATCCATGGGGGTGCCCTCCACCGGCTGCAGCTCGCCGGTGGGGATGTTCTGGGCATCGTCGGGATTGAAGAACCGGCCGGGGATGGTCAGCAGCTGATCCATGGCGGCATCCGTCTTATCATGGCCGGCCAGATTGAAATAGCTGTGGTTGGTCAGGTTAAAGACGGTATCCTGGTCGCAGCGGGCGTCGTAGCAGATGCGCAGGCGGCCGCCGTGCTCCAGAGCATATGTGACCCGAATGACTGCGTTGCCCGGGAAGCCCTGATCTCCGTGGGGGCTTTCCAGCTCCAGAACAATGGCGCTTTCGGTATGCTCCACCACCTTCCACATCCGCTTGAAATAGAAATCCGGACCGGAGTGCAGATTATTCCCGTTTTCGTTGGGGGACATGGCATAGGTTTTTCCGTTCAGCACAAAGGAGGCGCCCTTGATCCGGTTGGCGTTGCGGCCTACAGTGGCGCCCAGGCAGCCGCCGCCGTTGGCATAGCCGATGCAGCTGTCGTGCCCCAGCACCACATCCGCCAGCCTGCCCTCCCGGTCAGGGACAAAGAGCTTTACCAGCGTGGCGCCGTAGTCGGACACAGCGGCGGAAAGACTGCCGCAAGCGATGGTGTACAGCCCGGCGGTTTCCCCGGAGGGCAATGTGCCAAAATATTCTTTCATGAAATTTCGTCCTTTCATTTTTTGTCTGGAAAAAGAGAACGTTATGTAAAGAGCCTGCCCTTTGATTATACTATATTGCCGGAAAGATTTCAAACCTTTCTTTGCGGATTCGGAAAGAATGGAAACTTTCCGGCCTGACTGGAAGAAATTTCCCCCTGGCGGAAAATGAGAACTTTTTGCCGCTTAAAAGACGTATACTACATTTGGTATTCGGCACTTGACAAACCCACAAGATATTGTATAATATCTCGGGCGTAAAAAATTGTGCCCAGCATCATGCCCAGGAGGAAGAAATATGAAGATCATCAAGCGAAACGGCGCGGAGGCTGCCTTTGATATTGAGAAAATCGCCATGGCTGTGACCAAGGCCAATCTGGCGGTGGACGAGAAGGTGCGCATGACCCCGCTGCAGATCCGGCGGATCTCGGAGAGTGTCGCCCTGGCCTGTGAGGAGACCGGCCGAAGCCCCGCCGTGGAGGAGATCCAGGATCTGGTGGAAAAGGCCATCATGGCCCACGGCGCCTTTGAAGTGGCCAAAGAGTACATTACCTACCGGTATACCCGCAATCTGCTGCGGCAGTCCAATACCACCGACGACCGGATCCTGAGCCTGATTGAGTGCAACAACGAAGAGGTCAAGCAGGAGAACGCCAACAAGAATCCCTCTATCAACGCTGTCCAGCGGGACTACATGGCCGGCGAGGTAAGCAAGGACATAACCCGCCGGATTCTGCTGCCCCGGGATGTTGTGGCGGCCCATGAGGCGGGGATCATCCACTTCCATGACTCGGACTACTATGCCCAGCATATGCACAACTGCGATCTGGTGAATCTGGAGGATATGCTGCAGAACGGAACGGTCATCTCCGGCACCCTCATTGAAAAGCCCCACTCTTTTTCCACTGCCTGCAACATCGCCACCCAGATCATCGCGCAGGTGGCCTCCAACCAGTATGGCGGCCAGTCCATCTCTCTGACCCATCTGGCGCCCTTTGTCCAGATCAGCCGGGATAAGATCCGCAGAAGCGTGGAAACGGAAATGCAGATCTTCGGCATCCGCCCGGATGAAGAAACCATCTCCCAGGTGGTGGAAACCCGTCTGCGGGAGGAAATCCGCCGAGGCGTTCAGACCATTCAGTATCAAGTTGTGACACTGATGACCACCAACGGTCAGGCGCCCTTTATCACGGTGTTCATGTACCTGAATGAGGCCAGAAACGACCAGGAGAAGAAGGATCTGGCCATGATCATCGAGGAGACTCTGCGCCAGCGTTACGAGGGCGTGAAAAATGAAAAGGGCGTCTGGATTACCCCTGCCTTCCCCAAGCTGATCTATGTGTTGGAGGAGGACAACATTGGGGAAGGGACTCCCTACTTCTACCTGACCCGGATGGCTGCCGAGTGCACCGCCAAGCGGATGGTTCCGGACTATATCAGCGAGAAAAAGATGCTGGAGCTGAAGGTGGACATGAACGGCCAGGGGCACTGCTATACCTGCATGGGCTGCCGCTCCTTCCTGACCCCCTATGTGGACCCGGAAACCAATCAGCCCAAGTACTACGGCCGGTTCAACCAGGGGGTAGTCACCATCAATCTGGTGGACGTGGCGCTGTCCTCCGGCCGGGATATGGACAAGTTCTGGACCATCTTTGATGAACGGCTGGAGCTTTGCCATAAGGCGCTGCTGTGCCGCCATGAGCGGCTGAAGGGCACGCTGTCCGACGCCGCCCCCATTCTGTGGCAGTACGGCGCGCTGGCGCGGCTGAAGAAGGGGGAGCCCATCGACAAGCTGCTTTACGGCGGCTATTCCACCATCTCCCTGGGGTACGCGGGGCTTTACGAGTGCGTCAAGTACATGACCGGAAAGTCCCACACCGACGAAGCGGCCAAGCCCTTTGCGCTGCAGGTGATGCAGCATATGAACGATGCCTGCAAGGGCTGGAAGGCGGCGCACAACATTGATTTCTCCCTGTACGGCACCCCGCTGGAGTCCACCACCTATAAGTTCGCCAAGTGCCTGCAGAAGCGCTTTGGCATGATCCCCGGGATCACGGACAAGTCCTACATTACCAATTCCTACCATGTTCATGTGGCTGAGCCTATTGATGCCTTTACCAAGCTGTCCTTTGAGGCGGAGTTCCAGCAGCTTTCTCCCGGCGGCGCCATCAGCTATGTGGAGGTGCCCAATATGCAGCAGAACATTGACGCGGTGCTGGAGCTGATGCGGTTCATCTACGATAACATTATGTATGCTGAGCTGAACACCAAGTCCGACTATTGCCAGGTCTGCGGCTTTGACGGTGAGATCCAGATCCGTGAGGACGACGGGAAGCTGGTTTGGGAGTGCCCCCAGTGCGGCAACCGGGATCAGAACAAGATGAACGTTGCCCGGCGCACCTGCGGTTACATCGGTACCCAGTACTGGAACCAGGGCAGAACCCAGGAGATCCGGGATCGGGTGCTCCATCTGTAAGCGTGCATGAAAAACCTTCCGGTTCCGCCGAGACCAACGGCGGAACCGGAATTTTCCTGTGAAAGCTGCGCATTCACAGGAAACCTTCAAAACAAATGCCCGCCCCCGCCCCTTGCGGGGCAGCCGGGGCGGATGCATACAGAATTCCCATGCGGTCTGCCCATTCATGGATCGTTTCACCGATCGTCGGCATAGGAATTGAAAAAACGCCCGAATGCGGACGGCCTGTCCGCATTCGGGCGTATTGTTTCAGGGGGAAAAGCCGGGATCAGCTCATCCGGCGGGCGCCGTAGTAGTGATTGGCCCAGTAGCCGCTGGCCAGATCGGAATAGGATACTGTGGAGCGGGAGTTGGGGGCGTGGATAAACTGTCCGCCGCCGGCATAGATGCCCACGTGGGAGATGCCGCTGGCATATGTATTGGCGAAAAATACGATGTCTCCCGGCTGAAGATCGGCCTTTGCCACGGCTGTACCCTGCTGGTACTGGCTGGAAGGGGTACGGTAGGGAGAGAATCCCAGCTGCTTCAGAACATAGTAGACAAAGCCGGAGCAGTCAAATCCGCTGGGAGAGGCTCCGCCGTAGACATAGGGGGCACCCAGATATTTTTGCGCCTCTGCCAGAATCTGAGCGCCGGAGGCGCTGCCGGTGTTACCGGCGGAAGCGGAGGAACTGGTTCCGTTCAGAGCTGCTCCGCTGGGGGCGACACCGGTGGATTTGCCCCGGCGGTAGAATTTCGGGGAATTGGGAGAGGCGTTGTTTTCATAGGGAATTTCTGTCAGCTCCAGGAAGTCGCTGCGGATGTAGCAGATCTGGCCGTTGTAGATGACCTTATACCAGCCGTTGTTGATGCCGATGATGTAGCACTTGGCTCCCTGGGAAGCGGTGGCCACCACGGTGTGGGACGTGGAGGGGCCGGAGCGGAGGTTGACGCCGCTGCCGACCACCTGTCCATAGCCCAGCTCCGCGTTTTCACGGGTGAGCACGTCCAGATAATCCGCGTGCATATAGCCTTCCTGGAGATTGTAAATCACTTTATACCACTGGCCTTCCTTGCTTACAGCAACCACGCACTCGTTGGACTGGGCAGTGGCCAGAATGTCGGATGTGGTATTGGGGGCGCTGCGCAGCCGCAGGGAAGTGGCGTTGACAAAGCCGATGCCGTACATGGTCTCGCCGGCAGCGGACGCGGGAACAATCAGTGCGGTGACGGTCAGAACCATCACCAGGGTCAGGGTGAACAGTCTTCTTGCGATCTTCATACGTTTCCTCCGTCTTTACAAAGTGTGCGCGCCAGCGGGAGATCCGCAAAAGCGGCGGCTTTGCGCCGACGCTCGCTGTCCGGGGCATGGATCCTGCCGGAGGGCAGGGATCCGGCTCCGGCGCACACATCAGGTCAGGCAGCTGCTGCGGTTGATTTGCGTCTGCCTGGAAATGGCAGGCTTACTTGCCTGCCAGAGCACGCTCCAACCACACGCAGCCCAGATCCAGGGCGGTGTAGAAGCCGTCTTTTTCGCTTTTCTTTACAATACGATCCCGGCTCCTTGCCGCGGGGTCGGTCAGCTGCAGCTGAACGGAGACCCGGGTAGCCAGATCCAGATCGCCCACCTTCTTGCTTTCCAGAATCTGGAGCATGACGATGTGGCTGTCTGCCATGGAACCGTAATAAACAAGGTTGTCTTTGCGCATCAGCGGATGCCCCTTGTACATGAGAACGGATTGTTCTTCAGCCATGAAAGATACCTCCTGTACAAAATGTAATCAGATTGTAACATGTTGTTACAAGAATGTCAAGGATTTTCTTAAGATATCAGGGAAAATCCCAGGAATTTGGAAACATTTCCTGAAAAAGAGATTAAAGAAAAAAAGACGGAGGGAAAGTATGAGATTGTCAAGGTGCGCATTGGCCGCCGGAAAGGCCATGCAACGGCCCGGGGCGGTTCAAAAAACAAGAGGCCTTTGCTGTTGCAAAAGCCTCTTGGCTTTGGGTCAGTCCTGTACGAACAGGTAATCCCGGATCAGCACTTGCAGCAGCTCATCCCGGTCGATTTTGCAGATCATGCTCCGGGCGCCGTTGTAGTTGGTGATGTAGGTGGGATCTTCCGTCAGCAGGTAGCCGACGATCTGATTGATGGGATTGTATCCTTTTTCCGTCAAGGCTTCATACACAGTCCGGAGAATGCGGCGCATACTCTCTTTATCCTCGTTGGCTACGGTAAATTTCTGGGTACTTTGATCCATCATGGTATTCAGCCTCCTTACAGGTAGATTTAGAATGCTGTCATTATACCCGAAATGCGCCTGACTGTAAAGGGCTGAAACCGGAATTTTTTGTTAATTCTTGCACAATTCCAGAAAAAGACAGGAAAAAACAAATAATTTGGTTTCCATAACTTCGGATCATCTCAGAGAAGCGTCCAGCTTTTCCTTTAAAGCGTCCAGCACCTTGGTGATCACGGACTCGGAATCCGCATCGGTCAGGGTGCGGTCGTCAGCACGCAGCTCCAGGGAGAAAGCCATGCTCTTCTTGCCCTGGGGAACGCCGGCGCCCCGATAGATGTCGAACAGCTTGACGCTTCTGAGCAGCTTGCCCGCGGCGGCAGTGATGGTATCCTCCGCCTGAGCAACTGTCACGGCCTCGGCGCAGATCACCGACAGATCCCGCCAAACGGTGGGATACTTGGGCAAGGGCGTATAGGAGGCGTCGGGAAGACGGAAGTCCAGCAGCTTGGTGAAGTTGATTTCCGCACAGTACACGTCTGTGTCAATTCCGTAATTTCCGGCCACCAGCGGATGGATCTGACCCATCACGCCCACCTCCGTGCCGTCAATGGTCAGCTTGGCGCAGCGGCCGGGATGGAAGCTGGGATTGTCGGACACAGCGGTGTAGGCAGGCTTTCTCAGCCGCAGACCGGAGAAAAAGGCTTCCAGCTCGCCCTTCAGGGTAAAGAAGGTCTCACCGGCGCCGTAGGTGCCCAGAACCAGCATCTTGGGTTCTTCCGGCAGCGTCTGGCCGGCAGCGGGCAGGTAGATCTTGGCCAGCTCGTAGAGCTTGACCTCCTTATTGTGGTAAGCATTGTTCCGGGACAGGATCTCCAGCATGGAGGGAAGGGCAATTGTGCGCATAATGGAGGTATCCTCTCCCAGCGGGTTCTGGATCTGCAGGGCATTGCGCAGAGGAGAATCGGCGCTGAGACGGATCTGGTCGAAAATGCCCGGGGAGACGAAGGAGTAGGTGATGATCTCGCTGTAGCCCATGCCCCGGCACAGGGTGCCGGCTTTGGCTTCCAGGAGCATCTCCGGGGAATAGCCGCCCTGGGTGGAGTTTTTGAAGGAGGTGGTAGGGATCTCGTTGTAGCCGTAGGAACGGCCGATTTCTTCCGCGATGTCCGCCATCAGGTTCAGGTCGGGACGGAAGGAGGGAACCAGAATGGTATCGCCTTCCACAGGGATCTCCAGCAGGTTCAGATACCGGATCATATCCTCTTTGGAGATATTCGTGCCCAAAAGCCGGTTGATTTTGTCACACTCCAGCGGCAGGGTATGCTCCTCGGGCACATGGTTGATGACATCGATGGTGCCCTCCAGCACATCGCCGCAGCCCAGCAGCTCCACCAGTTCGCAGGCTCGCTGCACGGCGGGAATGGTCATCATGGGATCCAGGTTCTTTTCAAACTTGCCGGAGGCCTCGGTGCGCATGCCCAGCGCCAGAGCGGTCTGACGGATGGAGGTGCCGTTGAAGTTGGCGGATTCAAATACCACCATGGTGGTGTCCGCCACGATCTCGGAGTTTTCGCCGCCCATGATACCGGCCAGGCCGATGGGCTTGTTGTCGTCGGCAATGACCAGCATCCCGGGTTTCAGCTCCCGGACGGTGCCGTCCAGCGTGACCAGGGTTTCACCGGCTTCCGCTTCCCGCACCACGATCTTTCCGGAGGAGACATAGCGGTAGTCGAAAGCGTGCATGGGCTGGCCGTACTCCAGCATCACATAGTTGGTGATGTCCACAATGTTGTTGATGGGGCGCACACCGTTGACCCGCAGCCGCTGGCGGAGCCACTTGGGGGAGGGACCTACCTTTACATTGGCCACCATCCGGGAGGAATACCGGTTGCACAGCTCCGTGGCGGGAACCTCCACGTCCAGATAGTTGTAAACATCCCCGGCATCGCTGCCCTTTACCACAGGCTCGTGATGCTTCATCTTCATCCCGAAGGCGGCGGCGGCTTCTCTGGCCAGGCCGATGATGGAGTAGCAGTCGGGGCGGTTGTTGGTGATCTCGAAATCCACCACGGTGTCGTCGTTGCCGATAACCAGATTGATGTCGTCGCCGGGCTTGCAGTCCTCGCCATTGAGGATCCAGATGCCGTCGGCGCAGGCGTCGGGCAGATCGTGCTGGGTCAGCCCAAGTTCGGCAAAGGAGCAGAGCATGCCGTTGGACTGGACGCCCCGGAGCTTGCCCTTGGTGATGTGGACGCCTCCCGGCAGCCAGGAGTTATGCAAAGCAGTGGGAACCAGATCCCCCTGGCGGACATTCTGGGCGCCGGTGACGATCTGCACAGGCGCTTCCTGCCCCACGTCCACCTGGCAGATCCACATATGGTCGGAATCCTCATGGCGGACGATGGACAGCACCTTACCTACCACCACGTTTCGGATGTCCGCATCCAGCCGCTGGCAGGTTTCCACCTTCTGGCCGAACACCGTGAGGGTTTCGGCAAACGCTTTATCGGACACATGGCGCAGATCCACAAATTCTTCGTTGAGCCATTTTCTGTTGAGCTTCATCTTATCTTCCTCCCTTAGAACTGGTTCAGGAACCGCACGTCGTTGTCGAAGATCAGCCGCAGGTCATTGATTTTCAGCCGCCCCATGGCCATCCGCTCCAGACCCATGCCGAAGGCAA
Source organism: uncultured Oscillospiraceae bacterium (assembly GCA_944387125.1). Classification (GTDB taxonomy): domain Bacteria; phylum Bacillota; class Clostridia; order Oscillospirales; family Oscillospiraceae; genus Faecousia. The sequence continues at coordinate 13,667 of CALXDT010000035.1, forward strand.
AGCCGGAGTATTTTTCCGGATCGATGCCGCAGTTTTTCAGCACCTCCGGGTGCACCATTCCGGCGCCCAGCAGCTCGATCCAGCCTTCGCCGTGGCAGGTGGAGCACACCTGACCGTTGATCTCTCCGGTGCCGTGGCATTTATGACACTGCATATCCATTTCACAGCTGGGCTCAGTGAAGGGGAAGTGGTGGGGGCGGAACCGCATGGCGGACTCCGTGCCGTAGATCCCCTGCATCATGGTGATCAGCGCGCCCTTCAGGTCGCCCATGGTGATGTGCTCGTCCACCACCAGACCTTCGATCTGGTGGAACATGGGGGAGTGGGTGGCGTCGGCCTCGTCCTTCCGGAACACCCGGCCGGGAGCCAGCATGCAGAAGGGAGGCTTGTGGTTCTCCATAAACCGGATCTGCATGGGGCTGGTCTGGGTGCGCAGCAGGACGGTGTCCCCATCATCAAAATAGAAGGTATCGGAACGATCCCGGGAAGGGTGCCCCTCCTCAATGTTCAGCCTGGTAAAGTTGTAGCTGGCCAGCTCCACCTCGGGGCCGTCCACCACCTGATAGCCGAGGCCGACGAAAATGTCCTTGATCTGCTGAAGCACCTGGTTCATGGGGTGCTGATGTCCCAGAGGGACGGCTTTGCCGGGAATGGTCACGTCAATGGCCTCCGCAGCCAGCTTGGCCTCCAAAGCGGCGGCATGGATGGCGGACTTCCGCTCCTCCAGCTTTGTCTCTATGGAAGCGCGGACGGAGTTGGCCAGCTGGCCCATCACCGGGCGTTCCTCGGGAGAGAGCTTGCCCATCTGCTTCAGCACGGCGGTCAGCTCGCCTTTCTTGCCCAAAAGTTTTACCCGCAGTTCCTCCAACGCGGCAGGGGTCGCGGCGGCTTCCAGGGAAGCCAGAGCATTGCGTTTGATCTGCTCCAATTGTTCTTTCATATTGATTCCTCCTGTAAGGCTTTCTTTTTCCATCAAAAAAGCCCATTTTCCGGAACAGCGGGACGAAAGGAAGCCTTCCGCGGTACCACCCGCAATTCGCTGAAAATGAGCGCGCTTTTCGGATGCAGACACATCCAAGACCGATAACGAGGTCAGCCGTCCGTCCCTACTTTTCTTTCAGGCGGCAGCTCCCGGGAGAAAGCCCTGCATTGCACCCAAGCGGCTCACACCATCCCGCTTTCGCTGTGGGGGCAGTCCCAATGCCAGGCAGCCCGATCCTTGCATTTTTCATATCTCGGTTATCGTAGCACATTCCCGGGAATTATGCAAGTATTTTTTCCTCGTTTGCAGGATGCTTGACGAAAAAACCCCGCTATGGTATGGTAAAAACAAACGGTAAGGAATCGGAACCCTGCCCGGGGCCCGGGCGGGAAGAGAAAGGAGCGGCGGGCTATGGTAAGAAAGCAGCTGGATCGGGAAGCGGTTCGGGCGCTTCTGCCCCGGCGGGATCCCCAGGGGCACAAGGGCAATTACGGAAGGCTCCTGCTGCTGTGCGGCAGCAGGGGATACACCGGCGCGGCGTATCTGGCAGCGATGGGCGCTTTGCGGTGCGGAGCCGGACTGGTCTACCTGGGGGTGCCTGAGAGCATTTACGCCATTGCGGCGGTGAAACTCACGGAACCGGTGGTGTTTCCCCTGCCGGACGATCACGGACGGCTCAGCGCCGAGGCAGCGGAGGAAGTCTCCGGCCGCCTGGAGCAGATGGACGCGGTGCTTCTGGGCTGCGGACTGGGACAGTCGCCGGGGGTTTTCGCGGTGGTGAAGCGGGTTCTGAGAGAAGCAAAATGTCCTGTGGTTCTGGATGCCGACGGCATAAATGTGCTGAGCGGGCATAAGGATATACTGCTGGAAAGAAACGCACCCACCATCCTCACGCCGCACCCGGGGGAATTTGCCCGGTTTGGGGGCAGGATCGGCGCGGACCGGATGACCGCGGCGGGGATCTATGCCCGCCAGTGGAACAGCATTGTGGTTTTGAAAGGCCATGGCACCTGCGTCACCGACGGAACCACCGGCTACCGCAATCCCACAGGGAATCCGGGCATGGCAGTGGGCGGCAGCGGCGACCTGCTGGCCGGGATGATCACGGGACTGCTGGGGCAGGGGCTGAAGCCCCTGGAAGCGGCGGCCTGCGGCGTCTGGCTCCATGGGGCGGCGGGAGATCTCTGCGCCCAGGAGCTGGGGCAGTATGCCATGCTGCCTACGGATATGCTGATGCGGCTGCCCGGGCTGCTGCCATAGGCGTCCTTTCCGCAATTCGCGCCCTTCGGGGCGAAATGGGGGACTTGCCTTGAAAAAAGCCTGTTTGGTGCTGCTGATCCTGCTGCTGACCGGCTGTTCCGGCGAATCGGAGCAGCTGGATCGGGGAATGCAGCTGCGATCCCGGCTGCTGAAAGCGCCGGAATGCCGGTTCGATGTGTGCATAACCGCGGATTATGGGGACAAGCTGTACAGTTTCTCCATGTGCTGTCAGGGAAATGCGCAGGGAGATGTTTCGTTTACGGTTGCGGAGCCGGAGACCATTGCCGGGATCACCGGCCGGATTTCCGATACCGGCGGGCAGCTGACCTTTGACGATGCGGCGCTGCAGTTTGACCCAATGGCCGACGGCCAGATTACGCCTGTGATGGCTCCCTGGATTTTTCTGAAGACCCTCCGGGGAGGATATCTGACGTCGGCCGGACAGGAGGGAGAACTGCTGCGGCTGTCCATAGACGACAGCTATGCCGACGACGCGCTGCATCTGGATATCTGGCTGAACCAGGAGGATGTACCCGTTCAGGGACAGATCCTCTACGACGGACGAAGGATCCTGTCGCTGACGGTCACAAATTGGGTCATTGGGTAGCATTCTGGAAGATCTGTGCATAGGATGTTGTGGATGGGCTGCTGTATAAAATCCATACATTTGTGGGAGAATAGCTCTAACCGCGTTACATATGGATTTCATCCGGTAGCGCAGGGAATTATGCACGGAGCGTGAAGACAATGAACGAAGCATCAGTGAAACGCGGTGATATTTTTTACGCCGATTTGTCGCCGGTGGTGGGAAGCGAGCAGGGGGGCACCCGGCCTGTTTTGATCGTTCAGAACGATACCGGAAACCGGCACTCGCCTACGGTGATCGCTGCGGCCATCACCAGCCAGACCGGAAAGGCCAGACTTCCCACCCATATCAATATCAGCGGGGGCAGCGTGGGTCTGAGCAAGGATTCCATTATTTTGCTGGAGCAGATCCGTACCATTGACAAGCGCCGTCTGCGGGAGCATATGGGACACCTGGACGAGAAGCAGATGGCCATGGTGGATGACGCCATTGCGGTGAGCTTTGGTCTGCCCGGAGGCAGCCGGGCAACCTGACAGAGCCTTCAAAGGGTTCCTGGGGAAGAGGGAAAATTGCCGCCGGAGGGTTCTTATAGGGGGCTGGTTTCTCCCCCGAAAGCCGGGAACCGGCGGCGCGTCTGAAACACCAAAGGCTTATCAGGCGATTCCTTGGCATAGCGCAGCCCCCTGCGGCATAGAATGCGGCAGGGGGCGTTTGTTATGGAAGGAACATATGGTGTGTATTTGGGCAAGCAGCTGATGGGCAAGGTTCAGGTTCTGCGCCAGGGGCTTTACTACCGGTTTATCTGCCGGTGCCGGATCACCGGGGATGTGATCTGCCGCCTGGGGGTGATCTGCCAGGGAAGGCAGGAGAATCTGGGGGTGGTGATTCCCATGGACGGCGGATTCGGACTGGATACCCGGCTTCCGGTAAAGCGGCTGGGGGAGGGGGAGATGGAGTTTGTTCTGATCCCCAAATGGGCGGCGGGGGAAGGCAGGTTTGTGCCCATCTACCCGGACGAGCCCTTTGGCTACATTGAAAAGCTGAAGGACGCGTATCTGACCCGAAAGGACGGGCAGCTGGGAATCATTCTCCCGGGGTGATGGTCAAAGATCCAGCGTCAGCCCTACCGGGCAGTGATCCGAACCCAGGATCTGGGGATAGATTCGAGCCTCGCGCAGCTTGTCACCGAGCCGCTGGGAGATCAGGAAATAGTCGATTCGCCACCCGGCGTTGTTTTTCCGGGCGTTGAACCGGTAGCTCCACCAGCTGTAGGCGCCCGCCGCGTCCGGATTCAGATGCCGGAAGGTATCGATGAATCCGGCGTCCAGAAGCCTGCCGAAGCTCTCCCGCTCCTGGTCGGAAAAACCGGCGCTGCCCCGGTTGGAGGCGGGATTTTTCAGGTCGATCTCCTGATGGGCAACGTTCAGATCGCCGCAGGCGATCACCGGCTTATGCTGATCCAGTTTTTTCAGGTGACTGCGGAAGGCTTCGTCCCATTTCAGCCGATGGTCAATCCGGGCCAGCTCCGGCTGGGCATTGGGCGTATAGCATGTGACCAGATAAAAGCCGGGATATTCCAGGGTAATCAGCCGCCCTTCGGTATCCAGATCCTCCACGCCCACGCCGAAGGTTACGGCCAGAGGCGCGGTTTTGGCGAATACGGCGGTGCCGGAATAGCCTTTTTTCTGGGCATAGTTCCAATATTGGGTATAGCCGGGCAGATCCAGCTGGATTTGTCCGGCTTGCAGTTTTGTCTCCTGCAGGCAGAAAAAATCCGCGTCAAGCTGGGAAAAGGTTTCCAGAAAGCCCTTTCCCACACAGGCTCGCAGGCCGTTTACATTCCAGGAAATAAAGTTCATTGGGTTTCCTCCGTTGTGGCTGGGGTCACGTCATCGTACAGGGTCAGGCTGTCCGGGGTCATGGTAATGGAGCGGGCGCCGCTGGTGACGGTGACAACCTCGGCGCCGGTCAGTCCTGCGCAGGTCAGAGTCAGGCAGGCGCAGGCCAGGGACAGCTCCGCGTCAGACAAATGGGCGGAGGCCTCGTTCAGCTCCAGATGGATGGAGGTGGAACCCTGCTCCACGGACAGAATCCGAACATCCTTGGGAAAGGGGGAGCGGAGGTCTTCCTCGCTGGGGCCCATCAGATACAGAGCCAAAAGGTAGGACAGGCTGTCCCGGTGCCCCACCGCCTCCCGAACTTCCGCGGAGATTACGCCGCTGGAATCGCTGTATTGATAGGTCTCCCGCAGGTAGTAGAATATCACCGGCTCGTTATAACGGCTGCTGATGCCGCAGCCGGAAAGCGCCAGACAAAGGAACAGACAAAGCAGCCGCTTTCTCATGAATCCACCTCCGTATCAAAGGCAGGGAAGACCACGGTAAAGGTGGTGCCGCTGCCTACTTTGCTGGCAATGCGGATTTCTCCCCGGTTGCGCTGCACGATGGTGCGCACAATGGCAAGCCCCAGACCGCTGCCGCCGGTAGCCCGGGAGCGAGCCTTATCCACCCGGTAGAACCGCTCAAAAATATGATCCACAGCGTCTTCCGGGATGCCCATGCCGGTGTCGCTGACTTCCAGGTAGGCGTTTTCCTCATCCCGGTAAAGCCGCACGGTCAGGCTGCCGCCGGGAACATTATATTTTATGCCGTTTTCCATGAGATTGAAGACGATCTGATACAGGTCGTCCTCCAGGATCAGAACCGGGCAGTCCTGCTCCAGCTCCAGGCGGATGGATACCTGCGCCTTGATGGCGTTTTGCCGGAGCATCCGCGCCACCCGCTGCACGGTAGGCGCCATGGGGATGATCTCGCTTTCGTCGCTGGACATGCCCTCCGCTCTGGTCAGGGACAGCAGCTTCTCGGTCATGCGGTTCAGACGCTCCGCCTCGCTGCTGATATCCTCCACAAATTCCCGGACGGTAGCCAGATCCATATCATACTGCAAAATGGAATCCGCCAGCAGTTTAATGGAGGCCAGAGGCGTCTTCAGCTCGTGGGAGGCGTCGGAGACAAAGCGGCTGCGTTTTTGCTCAGAGGTTTGCAGGCGTTCCGTCAGGTCGTTGAATTCGTTGCCCAGAATGGTCAGTTCGTCGTTGCCGCCCATGGTGACTTTATGGGTATAGTCTCCCTGCTGAATGATGCGCATGGAGGTCATGATCTTGTTCAGCCGCCGGGAGAAGGCGTTGGAAAAGGCCAGAGAGAACAGGATAACCACCAGTTCCAGCAGAAACGTAATCCGCAGAACGGTAACTTGCAGGGAAGCGATCAGCGCGCCCTGGGCGGTGTCGTACTCGGTCATGTAAACACAGCCCACCACAGTGCCGTAGTAGACAATGGGCGTGGCCGCCCGGGAATCCAGTACGCCGTCGTAGTACCGGGAGATGAAGACGTCATTTCCGGTGGGGGTGTCTTCGTTCACTTCCATGGCGGTGAGAATCTCCGGCAGCAGGGCATAGGTGTCTGCGGCGGTGCCGCTGCTGTCGTAGAGAACCCGGCAGCTTTGATCTGTGACGATCAGCCGGGTGATTTTCAGGCTTTCCATCTGCTCCACAGTGCTTGTGACCGCGGAAGAGGTCATCACGTCCAGCGTGGCGATCTCGTCCGAGGCCAGGAGACACTTTTCGATCATGGACGCGCTTTTGCTTTGATAGAACAGCCGCTGACTGACGTCGGAACAATATATGTTCAGAATCAGCAGCACCACAAAGGTGATGACCACATAGGTCATGGAATAGCGGAACTGGGTTTTGATATAACCCCGATGGGTGTTTTTCTTATTTTCGGAAATAATAACCAACGCCCCACTTCGTTAAAATATATTTTGGTTCAGCCGGATTTTCTTCCAATTTCTCCCGCAGACGGCGGATGTGCACATCCACGGTGCGGATATCGCTGCGGTATTCGTAGGCCCAGATGGTGTCCAGCAGCGCCTCCCGGGAATAGACCCGGTTGGGATTGCGCATAAGGAACTCGATCACATCAAATTCCTTGGCGGTCAGATCCGCCAGAACGCCGCTGCGGTAGGCGTTCCTGGCGTCCAGATCCAGGGTGATGGTGCCAATGGAAAGGGTTTTCCCGGTTTCCTGCTTTTTGCTGCTCCCCGCCCGGCGCAGCAGCGCCCGGATCCGGGCCTTCAGCTCCAGAATGTTAAACGGCTTGGTGAGATAGTCGTCCGCTCCGTAGTCAAAGCCCATGAGCTTGTCCATGTCATCGGCTTTGGCGGTAAGCAGGATGATGGGAACGTCGGAAAACTCACGGATTTTGGAGCAGGCGCTCAGCCCGTCCAGATTGGGCATCATCACGTCCAGCACCACCAGATCCGGATTCTCCTCCTGCACCATACGGACGGCTTCCAGACCGTCGCTGCCGGTGATGACCTCATAGCCTTCGTTTTGCAAATTGAAGCGAATGCCTTTGACCAGCAGCGCTTCGTCGTCTACCACTAAGATCTTCATAGTTATTCTCCAATCGTGATCAGATACCGTATTTCATACCAGCAGCTTTCGTCAATGCCTTTCACATTGCGAATCTCCCCGGGGGAGGTAAAGCCTCCCGTGTCCTCACGATAGTCAAGGATCCGCTGGGCGAGGGTCTCCCCAATGCCGGGAAGGGTCGTCAGCTCCCGCATGGTGGCGGTGTTCAGGTCAATGGGAAAGACCACCGGATCCGTTGCCCCGGTGCCGGTCTCGGCGGCGGTTTCTGTGGGAGGCGCGGTCTGCAGTGCCGACGGCACAGACAGCTGCACCGACGGCGGATTCTGATTTCTGCCCAGGAAAAATCCCAGGGTGAATCCGGCAAAGGCCAGAGCCAGGGCGGCGAACAGGGAGAGGTGGTGATTTTTCATGGGATCATACCTCCCGCATTGACTAGTGTGGGAAAAGATGCTATAATACGAACACCATTATACACGATTTTTCACTGCCGGACAAGTCCGGCAAGCCAATAATGAGGGCAAAATATGAAAAAAATGAAATGCATATCCCTTCTTCTGTGCATGAGTCTGCTGCTGCAGGCGCTGGCGATCACCGGCACCGCCGCGGAAACCACCGGCGCCCCAGTGGAAACCGCCGGCGCTGCCACGCTGCCTTCGGAGCAGGCATCCGCGCAGACCCAGAGCACACAAGCCGCCGAGGATCTCCCTTTCGGAACCGCCTGCGTGCAAAACGGATGCCGCACCATCGAGGGCATGGTTCCCCTGGCCGGCAGCGACCGGAAGCTGGAAAGTGCCCAGGCGGCCTTTTTGTACGAGGTCGATACCGGCACCGTGGTGTATTCCTATAATCCGGATGTGAAGATATCCCCGGGCAGTTTGACCAAGCTCGTCACCGGCATGGTGGTTTTGCAGCACTGTGAAATGGATGAGATCGTCACCATCACAGGCGATGTCCACCGGCGCCCTGCCGGCTCCATCCACGCGGGGCTGAAAACCGATGAGGAAATCTCCGTGAAGGATCTGATTCACTGCCTGTTGCTGGAATCCGCCAACGACGCTGCCATCGCCCTGGCCGTTCATGTGGCCGGAAACCAGTCTTCTTTCATTACCCTGATGAACCAATGGGTCACAAGCATTGGCTGCACCAATACCCAGTTTGAATCTGTCCACGGCCTGGATGACAACAGCATGACCAGCGCCCGGGATATGGCCAGGATTATGATGGCGGCCAACGAAAATGAGACAATGGTGGAGATTCTGGGCACCTTGTCCTATACGGTGGGCGCCACCAACAAAAACGAGGAGCGCAGCTTCCGTACCGGCAACTACATGATCGATAAGGGCAACATCGAGGACTTCCAGGACAGCCGGGTGACAGGCGGTATGTTCAGCTATGTCCAGGCTTACGGCGCTTCCCTGGTGGTGTCCATGGAGACCGACCCGGAGGAAGATCCCCCGGGAGAAATGCAGTTTATCGGCGTGGTGCTGGGCTGTACCCGTACCTTCGACCCGAACCTGGAGTGGAAGGCCATCGTCTACGGCAACTTCAATGAGATGACCGACCTGATGAAGCTGGGATTCAACAATTTTAAAGTTAACCGGATCATCTACGACGGCATGACCCTGAGCCAGTTTGCCGTCGCCGGCGGTGAGTGCAATGCCGTGGGGCAGGCGCGGGTGGATATCGACTCCGTTGTGCCCATCAGCGCCAATATGAATAACCTGTATATGACCTTCAATATCACAGACGGCGGCCTGACGGCGCCGGTGAAGAAGGATGATCTGATTGCCACCATGCAGATCAAGTATCTGAACTCGGTGCTGGCGGAAGCGGAGGTCTATGCCATGGGCAGCGTAAGCGTCGCCGGTGACAACGGTGTGACCATTCACGGCACAGAGGTGCAGACCGGAGGCGACGGCTCCGGCGTTCTTTCCGTCATCGGCACCATCTGCGTGATTGTGTTGGGACTGGTCGCCGCCTATCTGGCGTTTAATTCCTATATGCGTTCGAGAATGCGCGCCCGCCGCCGGAAGAGACGGGCTGACCGCAGGAGGAACTACTGATGCTGAACTGGCAGGAACTGAAGGAAAAATGTGCCGGCTGCACCCGCTGCGGTTTGTGCGAGACCCGTACCAACGTGGTGTTTGGCACCGGCAATGAGCATGCGGACATCCTGTTTGTGGGGGAAGGCCCCGGCCAGCAGGAGGATCTGACGGGAGAGCCGTTTGTGGGTTCCGCGGGAAAGCTCCTGGATGATATGCTGTCCATCATTGATCTGGACAGAAGGGAAAACTGCTATATTGCCAACATTGTCAAGTGCCGCCCGCCCCGGAACCGGGATCCGCTGGAAACGGAGCAGGACGCCTGCATCGGCTACCTGCGCAACCAGACGGCGCTGATCCGGCCGAAGGTGATTGTGTGCCTGGGACGGATCGCCGCCATGCGGCTGATCCATCCGGAGTACCGCATCACCCGGCAGCATGGCCAGTGGGAAGAAAAGAACGGCGTGTGGATCACGGCCATCTACCACCCCTCCGCGCTGCTGCGGGATGTGAATAAACGGCCGGAAACCTTTGACGATCTGCTGTCCATTCGGGAAAAGCTCCGGCAGGTCGGGGCAAGGGTATAGCTTCCAGAGTCTGCCGTGAAGACCTTTCCCGGCAGACTCTGCTTTCTTTGTTCTGTTCGGGAAGGTTCGGGTTTCGGAACCGGGCTTTTTCCAAGCGCATCCAACCCCGTGACGGGAAACAATTCCACTTATACGGATTCTCTTTTAAAATCTTTCATCCATTCGGATGAAAGATTTTGTTAGAGAATCCTATGAGACGGAAATCTGTGATTTTCCATTCCGAAAATCACAGATTTGGCAGCGCCGTAAGGCGATGCCTTCTTGAGGAAAGGGAAATCCTTTCATCAAGAAACAGCATTAAATTTGTTGGAGGGATCCTTATGCTGGATTTTATTCGCATTGCCTGCGCCGTACCCGAGGTTCGGGTGGCGGACGTTGCCAAAAATGCCCGGGACATCTGCGCCTATCTGGAGAAGGCCGACGCCCGGGAGGCGGACATTCTCCTGTTTCCGGAGATGGCGCTGACCGGTTATACCTGCCAGGATCTGTTCTATCAGGACACCCTTTTTCAGGGGGTGACGCAAGGGCTGGAGAGGATTCTGGCCTGCTCCCGGGAGCATCCGGCGGTGACGGCGGTGGTGGGGCTGCCTGTTCGGATCGGCGGGCAGATGTTCAACTGCGCCGCGGTAATCTCCTCCGGCGCGGTGCGGGGACTGGCTGCCAAGACCTATATTCCCAACTACAATGAATTTTACGAAAAACGTTGGTTCTCCTCCGCCGCGGATCTGAAGGCGGACGCCGCGGATCTGGGCGGAACCATCGGACAGGTTCCCATTTGGCAAAAGCCCCTGTTCCGAATCGGAGACGGCACCCTGGTGGGCATTGAGATCTGTGAGGATCTGTGGACACCGCTGCCCCCTTCCACGATGCTGGCGCTGGCCGGCGCGGAGGTGATTCTGAACCTGTCCGCGTCCAATGAGGCCATTGGAAAGCGGGCCTACCGGCGGGATTTGGGAAAGCATCAGTCCGCCGCCCTGAACTGCGTTTATGCCTACTGCTCCGCCGGCTGGACAGAGTCAACCCAGGATCTGGTATTCTCCGGCCAGAGCTTTGTGGCGGAAAACGGCGTGGTGCTGCAGCAGACCCTGGAACCCATTGCCACGGACTATATGCTGGTTCAGGACTGCGACCTGGGGAAAATCCGGGCTGACCGCAGGAAAAATAAAAGCTATCAGGACGCCGCGGTGCGGTACGGAACCGGAGCCGCGGTGGTGGACACCGGAGCTTCTCCGCTGCGCAGTGACGGCAGTTTGTACCCCATGCAAAAGCTGCCCTTCGTTCCCGCGGGAAAGGCGGACAGAAACCAGCGGTGTATGGAAATCTTCCATATGCAGGTGGCCGGGCTGAAACAGCGGCTTTCGGTTATCGGAGGCGCCGCCGCGGTGGTGGGCATCTCCGGCGGGCTGGATTCCACCCTGGCGCTGCTGGTGGCGGTGGAGGCCATGCGCCAGCTGGGGCGGCCGGCCGCCGATGTGCACGGCATTACCATGCCTTGCTTCGGAACCTCCGACCGCACCTACCGCAATGCCTGGGAGCTGATGCAGACCCTGGGGATCACAAGCCGGGAGATCAATATCCGGGAAGCGGTTTCCCTGCATTTCCGGGATATCGGCCACGATCCCCAGGTGCGCAACGGCACCTATGAAAATGCCCAGGCTCGGGAACGCACCCAGATTCTCATGGACTATGCGGGCATGGTGGGCGGCATCGTGGTGGGCACCGGCGACCTTTCGGAGCTGGCTCTGGGATGGTGCACCTACAACGGCGACCACATGAGCATGTATGGAGTCAATGCCTCCATTCCCAAGACGCTGATCCGCTGGATGATCCAGGAGATTTCGGAAATACCGGCCTTTGCGCCCTCCGCGGCTGTGCTCCAGGATATTCTGGACACGCCCATCAGCCCGGAGCTGCTGCCCCCCGATGCCCAGGGAAAGATTGCCCAGCATACCGAGGATCTGGTGGGCCCCTATGCGCTGCATGATTTCTTCCTGTACTATGCCCTTCGATATGGCTTTGCCCCCAAAAAGATCTTTGCTCTGGCCTGCCGGGCTTTTTCCGGAGAATTCAGCCGGGAGACCATTGGAAAGTGGATGAAGGTGTTCTACCGGCGGTTCTTCACCCAGCAGTTCAAGCGCAGCTGCATGCCCGATGGGGTGAAGGTGGGTTCCGTCAGCTTCAGCCCCCGAGGAGACTGGCGGATGCCCAGCGACGCGTCCTTCCGCCTGTGGATGGAGGAGGCAGAGACGCTTTGATCGTCAATGATGCCCCGGCATACAGGGTTGATGCTGTACGCCGGGGCATTTTTATCGGAGAAGCGGCTGGATTTGGCGGCCTTCCAGCGCCGCCGCCATGGCTTCGGGGATGGCCGCAAAATCTGCAACCATGCTGGTGGGCTTTCCCAGGGGATCGTCCTGGCCGAAGGGAACAAAGAAATAGTGCTTTCTGGACAGGAGCTTGCCGATGTTTTCCGCCGCTCCGGCCAGAGCGTCATTGGTGGATACGGCTATCAGCACCGGGCGGCCATTGCGCAGATGGCTTTTGGCGGCCATGGTTACAGGGGTGTCGGCAATGGAATGCGCCAGCTTTGCCAGGGTATTGCCGGTACAGGGGGCAATGATGAGAATATCCAGCAGCTTTTTCGGGCCGATGGGCTCTACTTCGGAAATGGTGTGCAGCGGGTGCCTTTGGCAGAACTGCTGGGCACGGGCGATGTGCTCCTGGGCGGCACCGAATCGGCTGTCCACCGTGTAGGCGGCATCGGAAAATATGGGGATTATCCGGTGATCCCGGCTCAATTCCTCCATCACGGGGAAGACTTTGCTGTATGTACAAAAGGAACCGGTTATGGCAAATCCAATATTCATAGCATTTCCTCCATGGTCAGTTGATAAACGGTATTGGCGATCAAATGTCCCGAGGACTCCGGCGCCAGCTTCCCGGGAAGGCCTCTGGCCTGGATTACATCGGATCCCCCGATCCCCGGCGTGGATGCCAGATCAATTTTGACGCACCGGCGATCCGGTATGGTTTGGGGCAAAAGCAAATGGGGCACGGTATTGAATACCAGCCGCTGCCGGTGCAGGAGATTCTCCAGCCGGGCGGTATCCGCCGCGCGGTATCCCAGGGCACGGATCATGGCCTGATCGGTTTCCTTCCGGGCGGCCACTGTCACCTGGGCGTCCAGGGCTTTTAAAAGCCGCGCCAGGCATTTGCCAATGCGCCCCCAGCCGATTACCAGCACCGGGCTGCGGGCGAGCACCACCGGCAGCTCTTTGGCAGCTACTTCCAGCGCGCAGTGTGCGGTAATGGCGGCGTTTTCTGCCAGATATCCGGGATCCTGCAGCAGATCCATCATCGGATAACCTTCCAGAGCCGGGTGGGACAGGTTTCCGCCGATGACGGTAATTCCCGGCGGCAGCATTTCCAACAGAGCGGGGAGGGAACTGCCGTCCCGCAGCGTTCCGTCCGGGGCGAAGGAGGGAACGTCCAGCAGCAAATGGGTCACTTCAGGGCTGGGGTGATCGATGGTGGGAAAGCCCGCGTCCTCCAGCTCGGCGCAGGCAAAGCGGCAGGCGGCGGTGGAACCTGCGGGATAGATCAGCATGGACTTCAATGACATCACTCCTTTGTGCCAGCATATGCCGGAGGATGCAGCCGGGTGCCGGGGAGATTTCTGATTTCTTCTGCGCTTCCCTTGATTTTTTGATGGCTTTCTGTATAATATACCCAAGAGGTGAACAATATGCAAAGACTGGGCTTTATTCACGATATGCTGGACGTTAAGATTCTGATCCTGTTTGTTCTGGCCAGGGTAAACTGCCCGGTGGATCGGCAGCAGATCTATGAACTGTGCTATCAGGACGATTCCCTGAGTTATTTTGACATTTGTACGGCCATTCCGGAAATGATCCGCTCCGGGCATTTGACGGAGGTGGAGCAGGAGCGCTACCAGATCACCGACAAGGGGCGGGAGGACGGGGGCGCCACCCAGGATACGCTGGCCTATACGGTAAAAACCCGGGCGGAAAACGCGGTGGAGCGCTTCAACCGCCAGACCCGCCGGGGCAGCTACGTGAAGACGCAGGTACAGCCCAGAGGAAGCGGAGAGTATTCGGTGCGGATGTCTCTGGATGATGAAATGGGGAATCTGATGAGCATGGAGCTTTTGGCGCCCAACCAGCGTCAGGCGGTGCGTCTGAGCAAGCTGCTGGAGAAAAAGGCCGAAGCGGTGTATAATCTGACCATGGCGGAGCTGCTCAACGACGAGGACGAGCTGGACTGAGAAAGACAATGCCCTGTCTGCCGGAAACGGCAGACAGGGCATTTTATCATGGGTGACTTGGGCGCCAAAGCATAGCCTGACCTGTCTCTTCCAAAGCCGGCCGCTTTCAGCGCACCGCTTCCCGCGCCCGAGCGGCCTGGGGCTTTCCCCGGCGCGGACAGCCGGCATAGATTGCAGTACGCGTGAAAAAACCAGTGGAAATATTCAGGGGAATATGGTATATTGATGATGGATTATCCCGGTCTGCGGCGGGATCGCAGCGGGAATCAATAACAGGGTCATGGGGTGGGAAAGATCCCGCAGCCATCCGCCAGTCCCTGATGTGGAGGACATTATGAAAGGTATTATTCTAGCAGGCGGTTCCGGTTCCAGACTGTATCCCCTTACCAGAGTGACTTCCAAGCAATTGCTGCCGGTGTACGACAAACCGATGATCTACTACCCGCTGTCTACGCTGATGCTGGCGGGGATCCGGGATATTCTGATCATTTCCACGCCCACGGATACGCCCAGGTTTGTGGATCTGCTGGGAGATGGCAGCCATTTCGGGATCCGGCTGTCCTACGCGGTTCAGGAATCGCCCGACGGTTTGGCGCAGGCGTTTCTGATCGGGGAGGAGTTTATCGAAGACGAGCCTTGCGCCATGATTCTGGGCGACAATATTTTCTACGGCAACGGCCTGTCGGACATCCTTGCCCAGGCTGTGAAAAAAGCCGAAGACGGTCAGGCCACGGTATTCGGATATTATGTTCCCGACCCCCAGCGGTTTGGCGTGGTGGAGTTCGATGAAAAGGAACGGGTGCTGTCGGTGGAGGAAAAGCCTGCCGTTCCCAAGAGCAACTATGCCGTCACCGGCCTGTATTTCTATCCCAAGGGCGTGGCGCGGATGGCCAAAAAGGTGGAAAAATCCGCCAGAGGGGAGCTGGAGATTACCACTTTGAATCAGCTGTACCTGGATGCGGGACTGCTGAATGTGAAGCTGCTGGGCAGAGGCTTTGCCTGGCTGGATACCGGCACCATGGACAGCCTCCTGGAGGCGGCGGAGTTTGTACATATCGTAGAGCGGCGGCAGGGCGTAAAGATTTCCGCGCCGGAGGAGATCGCCTTCCGGGCGGGCTGGATCAGCACCCGGGAGCTGCTGGAGTCGGCGGATCTTTATGGAAAGTCACCCTACGGCCATCATCTGCGCCAGGTGGCCACAGACAGATTCAAACGCTTGCGGTAACAGGCGGAAAGGGAAGGGTAGTTTCATGACTGTATTTGTAACCGGCGGCGCCGGCTTCATTGGTTCCAACTTTATTTTTTATATGCTGGACAAGTACCCGGACAGCCGGATTGTCTGTCTGGATAAGCTGACCTATGCGGGCAATCTCACCACATTGGCGCCGGTGATGAAGAATCCCAACTTCCGCTTTGTGAAGGTGGATATCTGCCGCCGGGACGCGGTCTTCCAGCTGTTCCGGGAAGAGCAGCCGGATGTGGTGGTGAACTTTGCGGCGGAAAGCCATGTGGATCGCTCCATAGAAAGCCCGGAGGTATTCCTGCAGACCAATGTTCTGGGCACGCAGGTGCTGATGGACGCCTGCCGGGAATACGGTATCCGCCGGTATCATCAGGTTTCCACCGATGAGGTTTACGGAGATCTGCCGCTGGATCGGCCGGATCTGTTCTTTACGGAGCAGACGCCCATCCATACCAGCTCCCCTTATTCCGCGTCCAAGGCGGCGGCGGATCTGCTGGTGCAGGCATACCACCGAACCTATGGCCTGCCGGCAACCATTTCCCGGTGCTCCAATAATTATGGCCCCTATCACTTTCCGGAAAAGCTGATTCCTCTGATGATTGTCAACGCCCTGAACGATAAGCCCTTACCGGTTTACGGCCAGGGTCTGAACGTCCGGGACTGGCTGTATGTGGAAGACCACTGCAAGGCCATTGACCTGATTCTGGAAAAGGGTCGGGAAGGAGAGGTCTATAACATCGGAGGCCACAATGAGATGCGCAACATCGATATTGTTCGGCTGATCTGCCGGAAGCTGGGCAAACCCGAGAGCCTCATCACCTATGTGACGGATCGGAAGGGGCATGATATGCGCTATGCCATTGATCCGGCCAAGATTCACCGGGAGCTGGGGTGGCTGCCGGAAACAAAGTTTGCCGACGGCATTGACAAGACCATTGCCTGGTACCTGGAAAATCGCCGGTGGTGGCAGACCATCCTCTCGGGTGAGTACCAGGATTACTACCGGCGGATGTACGGCAATCGATAAATTATACGTTTGGAGGTACAGCTGTGTACCAGATTGAGGATCGCTATCTGCGGCCGAAGAAGGCCCAGTGGCTGAGAAGAATGTACAACACCCCCTTCCTCTGCCGGGAGGAACTTTCGGTCTGGCGGGGAGAAAACGCCGCCGTTCTGCCCCTGCGGGAGATTCCCGGGGAGGATATTCTCTTTGGACGGGGCGGCGTGGTGGATCAGAACGGCGACTATGTTCCCCTGTCCGGCATTGAGACCCGGATCATGGGCGCCTATCCCTTTGAGAATCCGGCGTATCGGGATGAAACGGTGGTATACTGCGGTTATCTGGTAAACCATTGGGGGCACTTCCTGGTGGAGGCCGTGTCCAGACTTTGGTATGCGCTGGAAGAAGGGGTTCAGGCGGACAAGTATGTGTTCTTTCTGGATGAGGGAGATAAACGGGAGATCCGGGGGAACTTCCGCATGTTTTTCCAGCTTCTGAATATTTGGGACAAGCTGGAGATCATCAACCGGCCCACCGTCTACCGGGAGGTGATCGTACCGGAGATCGCCTTTCAGTGCATGAAGTTTTACTCTCCCAAGTTCTTGAAGATCTTCGATACCATTGCCGATCGTATCACCGTTCAGCCCCAGTGGCAGCAGCCGGAGAAAATCTTTTTTACCCGCAGCAATTTCGCCAAAGGGAACCACTTTGATTTTGGCCTGGATGGGCTGGACAACTATTTCGGAAGGAACGGCTACCTGGTTCTGGCACCGGAGACGCTGACGCTGGAGCAGATGATCTGGTACATCCGGGGAGCCAAAGAGGTGGCGACCATCTCCGGCTCAGTCCATCACAATATGCTCTTTGCCAGAAACGGCCAGAAGCTGAACATTGTGGAGCGCTTTGTGATCAACGATGACCACCAGGTGGGGATCAACCAAATGCGTCAATTGCAGGTGACAAGCATCGACGCCAACTATCACCTGTATACGGTGGATTTGGTGGGGCCTTTGTTTGTGGGCTATAATCACATTTTGGAGCGGTATACCCGGGATCAGGGTCTGCTGCCTCCGGAGCCGTACTACGCTTCGGAAAAGTACCGGATCAAGTGCTTCAAGCAGTACATGGAATCCTATCGGGATCACTACCGCTATCGGTGGCATATGGAGCCGTGGTATCCGGAGATCGCGGATTCGCTGTATGAAGCCTATCAGGACAACTATCCCTACTTCAGAGAATATCTGGACGGGGAAAAGCCCATCTTCCGGGAGCAATATGTTCAGCTGCACTATATCAAGCAGTTTATCAAACGACTCACCGGAAAAGTCTGACAGAAATAAAGTGAGCGGGAAATATGGGACAGATCAAAATTGAAAGAAATATGGCCGGAATCCAGGGGCTGTGCGTGATTACT
The DNA here is from genome assembly GCA_944387125.1 of uncultured Oscillospiraceae bacterium. Taxonomy (GTDB): domain Bacteria; phylum Bacillota; class Clostridia; order Oscillospirales; family Oscillospiraceae; genus Faecousia. The sequence goes on from CALXDT010000035.1 coordinate 31,501, forward strand.
CCGGCTGTCCACGGGGACAATCGGGGCTATTTTATGGAGACCTACAGCCAGCGGGATCTGCTGGAAGCCGGTATCGACGCCGTTTTTGTGCAGGACAACCAGTCCATGAGCACCAAGGGCGTTCTGCGGGGGCTGCATTTTCAGAAGCGGCACCCCCAGACCAAGCTGGTGCGGGTGATCAAAGGCGCGGTCTTTGATGTGGCGGTGGATCTCCGCCCGGGAAGCGCCACCTTCGGCCGGTGGTACGGGATCGTTCTTACCGAGGAGAACAAAAAGCAGTTTCTGATCCCCCGGGGCTTCGCCCATGGCTTTCTGGTGCTGTCGGATATTGCGGAGTTCTGCTACAAATGCGATGACTTTTACCACCCGGAGGATGAATCCGGCTTGGCCTGGAACGATCCGGCCATTGGAATCCGCTGGCCGGAGCTGACCGGCGGCGATACAGGCTCCCCCTCCGGGGACGGATACGCGCTGTCTGACGGGACGCCGCTGAAGCTCAGCCCGAAGGATCAGAAATGGCCGGGGATAGATGCGCTGCTCCCTCCGCAAGAGCCATAGGGAAGCGCTTTCAGCCGACAATATCACGCCCCCTGTTTCGGAGAATGTCCGAAACAGGGGGCGTGATGGCTTTGGGGCTTACCCGTAGGTGTTGATGATGTTTTGCGCCGCGTCCCGCTTGGAAATGCAGTGATCCATGGCCAAACGTTCAATGTAGTGGTGGGCGGCCGGTTCTTCCATGTGCTCTTGGCTGATCAGCAGACATTTTGCGCGGTTGATGATGCGAATCTCCTCCATCCGTTCCTCGATGGACAGGGTTCTTCGCTCCAACAGACGCAGACGTTCCCTGGCGCTGATCATCCAGCTCAGTCCCTGGCTGAGGGCGGAGCGGGAGGTGGGCTTTGCCAAAGCGAAAATCCCATGCTCTGCTACCCGGTCATAGATCTCGGGAAAGATCTCCGATTTCACAAACACCAGAACCACCGCAGAATGGCTGCGGCAGCAGTCAATGGCAAACCGGGTGCCCGCTTCGTCCGGAAGGGGAAGGTTGATGACAATGAAATCATAGTCTCGCTCCGCGGTGCAGCGCTTGGCTTCACTGGCACTGGCCGCGATACGGACGGGCTGGTACCGGGCAGGGGAGAGCATTTCCTGAAACGCGGTATTAAATTTTTCAGAATTGGATACCAGCAGAACGCTGTAGACACGCTCAGTTAAGCGCATATGTACCCCTCCCCGTGGCTTCAGATTCCGTTAAGGATTGCTATAGGCTTCCAAAATCGCCTTGGGGACATGCCGGCGGATAAAGTCGCTCTCCTCGGCCAGCATACAAGCCTCTTTCAAGGTTTCCGGCATTTTCCGGTATTGCTTTAAAACCTCCGGATCAGCCCGGTACAGGTTAAAGTCTGCCGGCTGGGGCAGGGGAAGCCGATTCGCGATGCCGTAAAGACCTGCGTAGATTATCAAGGCAAAGGCCAGGTAGGGATTGGCGGTGGGGTCAGGGGAGCGCAGCTCGGCGCGGCGGTATTCCCCCACAGCCGCCGGGACGCGAACCAGCTGGCTGCGGTTTTCGCTGGACCAGGATACGTATTTCGGCGCTCTGTCATGGCCGAACCGCTGGTAGGAGGCGGTCACTGGGTTCAAAAACGCGGTCATTTCCGGGGTTTTGTCCAAAATGCCGGCAATCACATGGGAAAGAGACTGGCTGCCGTCGGCGGCATTTACAGAGAGGTTGATGTGGAAACCGTTGCCGGGGCGGTTGGTCAAAGGCTTGGGAGAGAAATCCGCATGAAGTCCGTTCCGCCTGGCGATGGTTTTCACCACCGTCTGGAAGGTCATTACATTGTCCGCTGCGGTAAGGGGATCTGAGTAGCGGAAGTCAATCTCATTTTGACCGGGGCCTTCCTCATGGTGGGAACACTCCGGCCGGATGCCCATTTGCTCCAGCGTCAGGCAGATCTCCCGCCGGACGTTTTCTCCCTTGTCATCGGGAGCAATGTCCATATAACCGGCATGGTCATACGGTTCCTTGGTGGGATTTCCGTCCTGATCCAGCTTAAACAGATAGAATTCTTGCTCCGCGCCAAAAAAGAAGGAAACCCCCGCCGCTGCCGCGGCAGCCACAGCCTGTTTCAGCAGGTTCCGGGTATCGCATTCGTGGTTCTTTCCGGAAAGATCGGTGATGCTGCTGAACATCCGAACGACCTTGCCATGCTCCGGGCGCCAGGGAAGAATGGTCAGGGTTCGGCTCTCCGGTCTCAGGAACAGATCCGAATGGGTTTCGTCCCCAAATCCCCGGATGGAAGAAGCGTCGAAAGCGATTCCCTGCACAAAAGCCCGGGGCAGCTCCTCCGGCATAATGGAGATGTTCTTTTGTCTGCCAAATACATCACAGAAGGCCAGGCGGATGAACTTTACGTCATCTTCCTGAACGTAGAGCATAACTTCTTCGTTAGAGTAATTCATAGCGATACCTCATTTGTTGGGTTCTGACTCCTTGAGAAACGGATGTTAATGAACCTCTGAATAAATACCCATGCGCTTTCGCAGTGTGCCACCATTCATGAAAGGCTTCGGCGGCATCTTACAGAGGTTTGCGGTGCTGGTACACCCGTTTGAGCTGATCCAGAATATCCGCGTCCGCGGGACAGAAAGAGAAATCGTCGATCTGACTGGGATGGATCCACTGAAGATCCTCGTGCTCCAAGGCCTGAGGAAGGCCGGAAGGGATCACACAGTGAAACAGCGTCAGGCGGATCAAAATATCCGGGTACTGATGGGTAACTTGCATGAACGGCTCGCCTACATTCACCGCAACGGCCAGCTCTTCGGCGCACTCCCGGGCCAAAGCCTGCTGCATGGTTTCCCCGGGCTCTACCTTGCCGCCGACAAATTCCCACAGCAGCCCCCGCGCCTTGCCCTTGGGACGCTGGCAGATCAGGAATTTGTCCTTTTCCCAGATCAAAGCGGCGACCACATCAACCGGTTTTTTCTTCCCCAGAACCATGGCGCTGATGGGAGGGATCTGTACGGAATCCTCCGCGGTGCCCAGGGGTGCGGTACCTGCCTGATCCTGGTGAATGAAAATATCCCAGGCTCCCTCCGGAAGCTGCTGGTGCACCGTCTGGGTATCCGCGTTGAAGATTACATACAATTCCTCCGATGGATCGCTGATGTGGAAGGCTGTTACATGGGGGTTTTCACAGGAAACCGGATGGACAGCCTTAAATACGGCGTCTTTGGTGGTCAGACGCAGAACCGGATGGGCTTTTCGGAATGCGATAAGCCCGCGGTAATATTCGGCGGTTTTCCGGAAGAGGGGCTTATCCAGATCCTCCCACTTCAGGGAGTTGACCTTATCCGGGGAATGATAACTGTTATGGTCAAAGCCGCCCCGTTTGCCGGGCTTTGTCCGGAGAAATTCTTCTCCCGCCTGGAAAAAGGGGATCCCCTGGGACAGTATGGAGAAAGCGGCGGCCAGGTTGTTCATTTGCGTGCGGACTTCCACGGGAGCTTCCGGAGCGGCCAATGTGATGCGGTCAAACAGGGTGTTGTTGTCGTGGCAGGAGACATAGTTTATGCACTGGTTCGGCTGAGCCGCCCAAAGAGGGACGCCCATAAAACAGGCTTCCAGGGTGTCCTTGCAGCAAAGGGCGCCGGTGACATAGCCGGGGTCGGTATTGTAAAATACGGAGCCGCGGAGAAGATCCCGGATGGTATCGTTGAAAAACGCGAAATCGGGCACCTTCCCGGAGTTTTTCTGAACGGCCAGATCCAAATGGGGCTTGGTTGGATGGGTGTTCATCACCCAGCCCTCTCCGTAGAAAATCACGTTGGGATGGGTTTTGTGCACAATCTGGACGATTCGGTTGATGGTATCCACGTCCAGCAGCCCGACCAGGTCAAAGCGGAATCCGTCAATATGGTATTCCTCCACCCAGTATCTTACAGAATCGACAATGTATTTGCGCACCATGGATCGCTCGGAGGCGGTGTCGTTGCTGCAGCAGGATCCGTTGGAAAGGGAACCGTCCGGCAGCTCCCGGCTGAAATACCCCGGTACGATCTGATTGAAGCAAAAGCTCTCCGCATCGTAGACGTGGTTATAGACCACGTCCATAATCACACTGATCCCGTTTGCGTGAAGATCCCTGACCATCTGCTTCATTTCCCGCACGCGCACAGCTCCGTCAAAGGGATTGGAAGAATAGGAGCCTTCCGGCACATTGAAGTTCACCGGATCGTATCCCCAGTTGAACTGGGGGCTGCTCCGGCTTTCATCGGTATAGCCGTAGTCAAAAACCGGCAGCAGGTGCAGGTGGGTAATCCCAAGGGCTTTGATATGATCCAAACCGGTGGGACTGCCGCCTTTGGTTTTGGTGCCGGTTTCCGCAATGCCGGCAAATTTTCCTTTGTTGCGGATCCGGGAGCTGCGGTGCATGGATAGATCCCGGACGTGCAGCTCATAAATCACGGCGTCGGTCACAGAAGCGCCTGCGTGGGGATCGGTATCCAGCTCCCAGCCCTGGGGATTCAGCGCGGACATATTCAGGATCATTGCCCGCTCTCCGTTGACGCCGGTGGATTTGGCGTAGGGGTCGCAGGCTTCGCTCATCTTGCCATCTGCGATTACAAAGTAGGTATAATACAGCCCGTTTAAGTCGCCCTCACCCAAGGCGGTCCAAGTCCCGTTTACATCCGGCTGCATGGGGATTTGATACAGCAGATCCTCATGGCCGGGCGTGCCGTTTCGGTAAATGTTCACGGTCACTTCCTGCGCGGTGGGCGCCCAAAGACGAAAAAATGTCTTTTCAGGACTCCAGGTGGCGCCCAGGTCGCTGCCGGTGTAAGTATACTTTTCTTCGAATTCTCTGGTAGAGTAGAGATCGTGCATAACGATGATGCTCCTTGATGATGAGATTGAGGCAATGTCTCTAGCATTATAGCATAGGGAGGGTGGGGATGTAAAGCATTGAGAAGACGGGTTTTTTGTACCATTGAGGAATTCCGCTGTCAGAAAAAGAGAATTTACAAATACGTATGTACTTTTTTTACATTCCTGTGCTACAATACAATCTGTATCGATTACAATATATATTTAAGGAGCGTTGAAAATATGACGTATCAGGAGATCCGTCGGGATGCGGCGGTGAATGTATATATTGCCCAGGCAGATGCCTCCATGAAGGCCCTTGGGTTTACAGAGCACAGTTTTTCTCACGTTACCCGGGTGGCGGAGCTGGCCGGACAGATCTTGCAGCAGCTGGGGTATCCGGAGAGAACGGTGGAGCTGGCGAAGATTGCAGGGTATCTCCATGACATTGGCAACGTGGTCAACCGGGTGAACCACAGCCAGTCCGGCGCGGTGATGGCGTTTCGGATCCTGGATCGGATGAATTTTCCGCCGGAGGAGATCGCGGCCATCGTCACCGCCATTGGAAATCACGACGAGGGAACCGGCGTTCCGGTAAACGCTGTATCTGCGGCACTGTTTCTGGCGGACAAATCGGATGTGCGCCGCTCACGGGTACGGCAAAAGGCGGACATTGCTTTGGATATCCATGACCGGGTGAACTATTCGGTAACGGATTCTCGCTTGCGTGTGGATGTGGAGCAGAAAATTGTGGAGCTGGAGTTGACGGTAGATACCCAGGTCAGCTCTGTGATGGAGTACTTTGAGATCTTTATGAAGCGGATGCAGCTTTGCAGAAACGCCGCCCGGACACTTGGGCTGACATTTAAGCTGGCCATCAACGGACAGATCCTGCTTTAAGGCATTTTAACAAAGTTCACAGTTTCTTTTCTCTGCGGTACTTGTCAATACTGCCAAAAGGTGGTATAGTATAGTTACACCGGAACACCGGTGACACGAAAGGAGCTGCCGCATATGAAGTTTCAGTACAGTGAAAAAAAGGTTAAACTTCCGGGCAATGTCCACGCTTACGCCGAAAAAAAGGTAACAAAGCTGGGACGGTACTTTGAGGAGGATGCGGAAGCGTTAATTGTCTTTTCCACGGAAAAGAACCGGAACAATGTGGAGCTGACCGTCCATGGGGCGGGGACCTGGTTCCGGGCAAGCGAAAGCACATCCGATATGTTCGCCTCTATTGACGCCGCTGTGGGAACCATTGAAGGACAGATCCGCAAAAACAAAACACGCCTGGCACGCCGCCTGAAGCAGGGGGCATTTAACAGAAGCATCCAGGAGCCAACCTCCTTTGCGGAGGATGCCGGAGAAGATGATTTGCAGATCGTCCGAATTAAGAAGTTCTATTTCAAGCCCATGACCAGAGAAGAAGCGGTGATGCAGATGAACCTGCTGAACCATAATTTTTTCGCCTTCCGGGATGAAGATAACGGAGGCAGCTTCGCGGTGGTCTACCGGAGAAACGACGGCGGGTACGGCTTGATTGACGACGCGGATTGACTTTTGAATGTGGTACATGGGAGCCTGAAAAGGCTCCCATGATTTTTTGAAAAATGGTCTTGACAAATGGTGACGGAGGTGGTAACATATGCAGGCTGTCTGCGAAAGCGGCAGAGCAGGAAACCGGATCCCGTGAAGAAAAAGTTTGAAAAGAGCGAAAAAGATTCTTGACAAACGGAACGAGATGTGGTAACATATAAAAGTTGCGTGATGAACGAACAAAGGTTCGGGAGCGCGGCAAAACATCTTCGAAAACTTCGAAAAAACTTGAAAAAGTTCTTGACAAGTTAAAGAAGGCGTGATAGAATAATCAAGCTAACCGCAAAGGCGGGAGGCGGCTGTACCTTGTAAATTGAATAACGCAGACGAACAAGAACACCTTGGACAATTAATGGAATTGTTTAAGCGTAAGCGAAAAACAGCCAACGAAAA
>CALXDT010000036.1 GCA_944387125.1 uncultured Oscillospiraceae bacterium
TTGCCCCTTCGGGGCAATTCACCTTCTGTACCTGGCAGAAAATACCTCTCAGGCTGCGCAGTGTGCCAGTTGTACGCCAAAGGCGTACAAGGAGTGCATGAAGCTCACCTGCAAAAATCTGTCGGAAGCCACAATTTCCCCCGCTGCTTCCAGGCCGAACCGATCCGGCCAGCCGGGAGGCGGCGGATACTGCCCCGCCTTCTGAAGCAGGTCCGCACGGTTCAGCGCCGCCGCGTGTACCTTTAAAAGCACCTCATCGTCTTTCACCACCGGGTCTTCCACCTGGGACCAGTGCAGATGCTTGTCCTTATCTACAGTAATTGCATACATCATCATTCACCTCAAATTCCGAGAACCAGCGTCTTCCCCGGCGTGGAAAGGCGCTGATCCTCTTTTGTCATGTACCGTATATCAGATTGGGGAGCGCCGTAGAGAACCAGGGAACAACGGTGATCAAAAGGAGAATGAACAGGCACACGATGATAAGCCCAACGCCGGCGCCAGATAAATGTAGGTGTAATCCAGCCGGAAGAAGATGGTTTCCTTGGTGGTGTCCATCATCAGCTGCACCGAAAGCAGACACAGATACGCAAACAGGAAGATCCCCACAAAGGTAACCAGCCTTCGAACGACACCCTTCAGCTTTCCCATCCTACAGTCTTCTCTATCAAATGTTCAGTCAACTGCTCATCAGCAGGGAAGACAACACCCCCTCTCAGCTGCTGCTGCCTGCCATCGAGTACATAGAAGCGCACCACACGGACCCCGCCATTTCCGTGGAGCTTTTGGCCAAGCTCTCCCATGTGAGCGTAACGTATTTCCGGCGGCTGTTTAAGCAGCTGTATTCGGTTTCTCCCAAGCAGTATATTATGCGCGCCCGCATCAACAAAGCCCGCGAACTCCTTCGCAGCAGCCATTACACCATCTCAGCGATCGCCTCCGACTGCGGCTTCGGCAGTGAGTGCCATTTCTGCCGTACCTTCAAAGACTATGTAGGCTGTTCCCCCTCGGAATACCGCAATCGGACTTCCATGATTCTTTGAATTTGTTTCCTTACCGAAACCGAGAAATTTCCAAAGCGACAATAAAGTAAAGGAGTTTTCAGTATGGATCTTGACTTTCACGGAAAAACCGCCCTCATCACCGGCGCGAGTATGGGAATCGGACGCGCCGCTGCCCTCAACTTTGCCCGGCATGGCGCCGATGTGGTTCTTTTGGATGTGGATCTCCGGGGACTGCAGCAGGTAGAAGACCAGCTTCGCACCTATGGCGTCAGGGCTGCCGCCTATGAATGCGACATCAGCAAGGAGGACCGGGTCAATGAAGTCTGTACTGACGCCATTGAAACTTTCGGTTCTGTTGACATTGCCGTAAACAATGCCGGCCTTTGGAGAGGCTTTTGCGAGTTCTCCCAGTCCTCCAGCGCGCAATGGCGGCAAAAAATCGACGTGAACATGCTGGGGACCATGTATATTACCCGGGCTGTCCTTTCCTCCATGATCGCGCAAAACTACGGACGAATCATCAACGTCGCCTCTGTTTCCGGAGTTTACGGCATCGGCACCATGGCAGACTATTCCATGACCAAAGGCGCCGTCATCGGCTTTACCAAGGCACTGGCAAAGGAGGTCATGAAAAACGGCATCACCGTGAACTGTGTATCTCCCGGAACCGTCAGCGACGCAGGCCACCCCTGTGATAAATGCTACGCCGGCAGATTTGGGACTTACGAAGAAAACGCTGACCTGATCCTCTTCCTGGCCAGCCGGCAGGCAGGTTATATTTCCGGCCAGAATTATATCATTGACGGCTGCAGAAAGTGGCTTTAAGCAAGACATTCCTTTCACACACAAGCAACGGCTCCGCGCAAAACGTCTGTTTTGCGCGGAGCCGTTGCTTGTGAATGTCAAAAAGTCTCCCCGGGTTTGCCGCCGCAGCGGCAAATAAAACAATATGCTCACCCCTTCCCAAGAAGCGCCAAGGGGCCGGCGGGCGTCGCTTCACGGTCCGCTGGTTCCGACAGCGTTGGTTCCCTGAGCTGCCTTGGTTCCCCTACTGGGGGAACCAAGGGGAAGAAGATTGTTAACGATTTGAGGCACGGCTTTTGCCGTGCCTCAGAGGATCGCGTTTTATGCCAGAATGGGTTTCAGAGCCTGGGCCAGGACGTCCTTCTGAGCCTGGGCTTCCGCCAGATCTTTCCCCAGGGTGGTAAAGTAGGTCTTGATCTTCGGCTCGGTGCCGGAGGGACGCACCACCACCGTGGCGCCCCCTTCCAGGGCATAGATCAGCACATTGGCCGCGGGCAGGCCGGTCTGCTCCGGCTTCTGATAGTCGGTGACTTTGACAACCTTGCAGCCGCCGATTTCGGCAGGGGGATTGTTCCGCAGGGCGGTCATAATGGAGGCCATCTTGTCCATGCCGGAAAGTCCCGGGAACTCGAAGGAATCCACCTTGTTCAGATACCGGCCGTACTGGGCATAGATTTCCTCCAGCCGCGCCTTGATGGAGGAGCCGATGCTGCGGTAGTAGGCTGCCATCTCACAAATGAGCATGGAGGCCACAATGGCATCCTTATCCCGGACATAGGGGCCGGCCAGATAGCCGTAGCTCTCTTCAAAGCCGAAGATGAACCGCTCCACTTCTCCCGCCGCTTCCAGGGAGGCAATCTGGTCGCCAATCCACTTGAAGCCCGTGAGGACGCTGCGCATTTCCACACCGTAGTGCTCCGCCACCGCGTCGGCCAGGGGGGTGGAGACGATGGACTTCACCGCCACGGCCTTCTGGGGCATGGTGCCCCTTTCGATCCGTCCCTGGCAGATGTAGTCCAGCAGCAGAACGCCCACCTCGTTGCCGCTGACCAGCTCATAGGTGCCGTCGGGGCAGCGGATGGCAATGCCCACCCGGTCAGCGTCCGGGTCGGTGGCCAGCATCAGATCCGCCTGGGATTCCTTGGCCAGCTCCAGACCCAGCCGCAGCGCCTCGAAGATCTCCGGGTTGGGGTAAGGACAGGTGGGGAAGTTGCCGTCGGGATCCTTCTGCTCAGGGACAATGGTGATGTCCTCAATGCCGATGTCCCGGAGCACCCGGGTCACGGGCACCAGGCCGGAGCCGTTCAGGGGAGAGTATACCAGCTTCAATCCGGCAGTCTTGCACAGGCCGGGACGGACGGCGCAGGATTTGATGGCGTCATACAGCGCTTCCTTGCAGTCGTCGCCCACATATTCAATCAGTCCCTGGGCCAGGCCGTCTGCAAAGGACATGATCCGGGCGCCGGTGAGGATGTCGGTCTTCTGAATCTCGGCGTAGACAACGGCGGCGGCATCGTCGGTCATCTGGCAGCCGTCGGGGCCGTAGGCCTTGTAGCCATTGTACTTGGCGGGGTTGTGGGAGGCAGTGATCATAATGCCGGCGTTGGCTTGATAATACCGGGTGGCAAAGGACAGGGCAGGCACAGGCATCAGGGCGTCATAGATCCGCACACGGATCCCGTTGGCAGCCAGGACACAGGCAGCCGTCCTGGCAAACACATCGGAGTTGATCCGGCTGTCATAGGAAATGGCAACCAGCTGGTTCCCCCCCTGGGTCTTGACCCAGTTGGCCAGTCCCTGGGTAGCCTGACGCACCACATAAATATTCATCCGGTTGGAGCCGGCGCCCAATACGCCCCGGAGTCCGGCGGTGCCGAACTTCAGCGCCACGGCGAAGCGATCCTTGATCTGCTCTTCCTGGCCTTCAATCTCCTTCAGTTCCCGGGTCAGCGCCGGATCTTCCAGCTCCTGGCTCAGCCAGCGCCGGTAATCGTCCATGTACATGTGAATCACCTATCCTTATTCATTTTTTCGGCAGCCGGGATGGAAACACCCCGGCTAATAATATCATACCACTCCAGTGATGGGAATGTCAATCCGTCAGCTTGTCCATTCCTGGTTTTCCGATTTTGTAAAAAACGCCTGTTCTTTCCGAGACGGTTGCTTTTTTCGGAAAAATACGGTAAGATAAGCTGGAAATAAACAGAGGAGTGAAGGTACGTGAGTTTGAAAGCATTATTTTCTGCCAAGGATATGACCATTGGTCCTCCCTGGAAGCGGATTCTGGAGTTTTCCATTCCCATGCTGCTGGGAAATCTGGCGCAGCAGCTGTATAACACCGCCGATTCCATCATCGTCGGCTACTATGTAGGCGACAACGCCCTGGCGGCGGTGGGCAGCGCCATGCCCATTTTGAACCTGCTGCTGGCGCTGTTTGTGGGCGTGTCCACCGGCGCGGGAATCGTGGTGTCCCAGAGCTTCGGCGCCCGGGATCGGGAGGGACTGACCAAGAGCATCGGCAACTGCCTGGCGCTGTCCGCCATTGCCTCGGTGATTATTATGATCATCGGGCCTTTGCTGACCATGCCCCTGCTGACTCTTCTGGGCACCCCGGAGTCCATCACCGGCTGGTGCGCCGATTATCTGAACATCTACTTCTGGGGAATCGTGGGCTTCTTCTTTTATAATATGCTCTCGGGCATTCTCCGGGGTCTGGGCGACAGCGTCTCCGCCCTGGGCTTTCTGCTGGTGGCCGCGGCGCTGAACGTGGTGCTGGACATCTGGTTTGTGGCCAGCTTCGGCATGGGCGTGGCCGGCGTTGCCCTGGCCACGGTGCTCTCCCAGGGGATCTCCGCGGTGCTGTGCTACATCAAGCTGCTGCGCATGGGGGATCTGTTTGATCTGCACTTCAAAACCATTCGCCTGGAAGCCCATATGGCCAAGCGGATCCTGAGCATCGGCATCCCCTCCGGCGTCACCCAGGCCATCATGGCCATGGCGGGCATGGTGGTGCTGAATCTGACCAATGCCATGGGCGAGACGGTGATCGCCTGCAACGTGATCATTATGCGGGTGGACGGCTTCGCCATGATGCCCAACTTCTCCTTCGGCCAGGCCATGTCCGTATACACCGGCCAGAATGTAGGCGCGGGCAAGTACGACCGGATGCACAGCGGCGCCAAGCAGGGCAGTCTGATTGCCATGGGCTTCTCCGCCGTGATCACCGTGATTCTGCTGTTCTTCAGCCAGTATCTGTTCGCCTTCTTCACCCGCACCCCGGAGCTGATTGATCTGGCTGTGCGCATGATCCGCATTATGGCTGCGGGCTATATCTGCATGGCCGTCACCCAATCCCTGGGCGGCGTGATGCGGGGCGCGGGCGATACCGTCACCCCCATGTGGGTCTCCATCGCCACCACCTTCGTAATCCGGGTGCCTGTGGCGTATTTGCTGGCATACCTTACCAGAAGCGAAACCTATCCCCACGGCAGCCCCGTCGCGCTGTTCGGCTCTCTGATGATCTCCTGGATCATGGGCATGGTGATTACCATCATCGTCTATACCATGGGACGGTGGAAGAAAAACATCCCCGCATAACGCTGCCCCAGCCGGGCGCACCCAGGTGCGCCCGGTTCTCCGGGTGTTCCCTGCATTATCATTATGAAAGGACGGCGCATACCCATGCCCCACAGATCCATCCAAAGTCAGCAGCAGCGGAAAAACATCATGCTGGAGGAACCCATTTCCCGGGTCATTCCGAAAATGGCCATTCCCACCATTGTGGCCTTTCTGATCAATTCCGTCTATTCCCTGGCGGATACCTATTTTGTCAGCTCCCTGGGCACCAGCGCCACTGCCGCGGTCAGCGTCAACGCCTCCCTGGATCAGCTGATTATGATGGCAGGCTCCATGCTGGCCGTGGGCGCCAACAGCTACATCGCCCGGCTTCTGGGGCAGGGGAACGAGAAAAAGGCCAGTCAGGTACTTTCCACCTCCTTTTTCCTGGCCATGGGCTTGGGCGCCGCGCTGATGGTGGTGGGGCTTATCTTTATGCATCCCATGGTGCGTCTGCTGGGCGCCACGCCCACCTGCGAGGAATACGCCATCGACTATGCCACCTATGTGCTCTACGCCGCCCCCTTTATGGCGGCCAACTTCGTCATGAATCAGTGCCTGCGCAGCGAGGGCAGCGCCGTTTTGTCCATGGTGGGCATGGGCTTCGGCGGGGTGCTCAACTGCGTTCTGGATCCCATCTTTATTTTTGTCTTTGATATGGGTGTCGCAGGGGCTTCCCTGGCCACAGCCATTTCCAAATGGGTCAGCTTTGCCATTCTCATTTTCCCCTACCTGACCCGCCGGAGCCTGCTGCACCTGTCCCTCCGGAACTTCCGGCCCAGCTGGGGAATCATCTCGTCGGTCATCAGCGTCGGCTCCTCCTCCATGTTCCGCTCGGGTCTTTCGGTGGTGGCCGCGATTCTGCTGAACTCCCTGGCCGGCGCCATCTCCGATTCGGTGCTGGCCGGCATCGGGGTATGCACCAAGGTGATGATGTTCCCCTTCAGCATCATTCTCGGCTTCGGCAGCGGCTTCCAGCCGGTGGCCGGGTTCAACTGGGGTGCCAAGCGCTATGACCGGGTGGAGGAAAGCTACCGGTTCAGCGCCTGGGTGGCGCTGATCGGCTCAGCGCTGATGGCGCTGACGGTGGCGCTATTGTCCGACGCCATTATTGTGGCCTTTGCGGGCACCGACCCCCAGATGCGCCACATCGGCCGGATCTGCATGGTTTCCCAGTGCATCGCCCTGCCCATCCACGCCTGGGTGGCTGTGGTCAATATGTACTGCGCCGGCCTGGGCAACGCCCGGGGCGCGCTGATTCTGTCCACCTCCCGGCAGGGCACCTGCTTTCTCCCTCTGCTGTACCCCATGGCCTGGCTCTTCGGTGCCTACGGCGTGGCAACGGTGCAGGCGGCGGCGGATGTGCTGAGCCTGGCGCTGGCCGTTCCCATTCTCATCGGCATGAACAAGCGGGTGGCCCTGGCCAAGTCGGACAACCCTTGATCCCGGAGGAAGCCTATGATCGTCAAACAGAATTTTCCCTATTCCGCAGGCGCCAACCGCCCTTTGCATATCTACCTGCCCCCAAATTACAGCGGATCCCGGGAGCGGTATCCGGTGATGTACTTTTTCGACGGCCACAACCTGTTTTTTGACAGCGACGCCACCTACGGCAAATCCTGGGGGCTGCTGGAATTTCTGGAGGGCTGGCCCAAGGATATGATCGTGGTGGGCATGGAATGCAGCCACGCGGGGCAGGAGCGGCTCAGCGAGTACCTGCCCTATCCCGCGGATTCGGGCAGTATGTTTTCCCAATTCGCCCCCCAGGGGGAGCAGACCATGGCGTGGATCCTGGGAGAGGTGAAGCCTTACATTGACCGGGAGTACCGCACCATTCCCTTCCGGGAATGCACCGGCATCGCCGGTTCCAGCATGGGCGGCCTGATGGCGCTCCATGCCGCCGCCCGGTACAACCGGTGGTTCTCCAAAGCCGGGTGCGTTTCCAGCGCCATCGGCTTCTGCATGGGGCCGCTGATGTCCGTCCTTCGGAGCAGCTCCATCAGCCCGGATACCCGGGTATACCTGTCCTGGGGCACCCGGGAGGCCTGGGGAATCCAGGATCCGGAGCAGGAGGATCGGAGCAGCCGCACCTATTTTTGCAACCGGCAGGCGGGCAGCGTCTTCGCCCGGGCCGGTGCGGCGGTTCGCCTGCGCTGCCAGGTGGGCGGCGGCCACCGGGAAGCGGACTGGGAAAAGCTGGTGCCGGAAATGATGGACTTCCTGTGGATGCAGTAGAAAATCAGGGCTTGCCTCCGATTTTTCGGGGCAAGCCCTGGTATTGTTTGGGTTTTTATTCCGTCTGGTTCAGAAAGGGCGCGAATACCTTTTCCAGCAGCCGGGTATTCAAATAGGCGGCGCAGCCATAGTAACAGAACAGCCACAAAAAACCCAGCCGCACAAACAGATAGGTGTTAAACAGCAGCAGCCCCAACGGCAGCAGATTGAGCACCGCTATGGCGATGGATCTGGGAAGATAGGCCACGCTCATAAGCAGGGCGTTTTTCACCGTGCCCCACACCCTGTTCTCGAACCGGCTGACCAGAGGAAACAGATAGCCGAAGGCCAGCACGCCCAGCACCAGCAGGATGGCCACCGGCAGATACAGATAGCGGGTCATCCCCTCCCGCTGGTAAAACAGGAAGAAATCAAAAAGCCCCACGGCAAAGAACGCCAGGCTGATCAGCCACAGGATAGTGCCCTGGCGGAAATTGTCCCGAAAGGCGCGAAAATAGGGCTTCACCACCCCCGCTTCCGCTTCGGTGCCCATGCGGAAGCAGACGGTATACATGGCGGCGCTGGCCGCGCCGATGGTAATCACCGGGATGCAGGTCAGCAGGAATACGCAGTTGAGCACAGCCAGGTCAAACAGGCGGCTTAAGGACTGCATCAGTTTGGAGTCGGGAGAAAACAGCGTCTGCATAAAAGCCCTCCTGGTCAAATGAAAAGGATACTACCAGTATAGCGAATTCTCCCGCGCTTTGCAATGGCCTATTTCCCGAATTTCCCCCCAGTGCATTTGTGAAAATCACCCCCAGGGCGGCGCGGGAAGGGGCGGGCTGTGTGCAAAGTGGATAATTTTTTCAAAGTCGAAAGAATATGCATCCATACCCTTGACATTTCCGGATTATAACGGTATAATCCTGTATTATTACTCATGAAATACGAATATTATTCACTGGAGGCAGCTGTTATGAAGAAAGATAACATCAAGAAGATCGTTCTGGCCTACTCCGGGGGTCTGGATACTTCCATCATCATCCCCTGGCTGAAGGAGAACTACAACAATCCCGAAATCATCGCCGTGGCCGGCAACGTCGGGCAGGCGGACGAGCTGGAGGGTCTGGAGGCCAAGGCCATTGCCACCGGCGCCAGTAAGCTGATCGTGGCCGACCTGGTAGACGAGATGGTGGACGGGATCATCATTCCTTCCATGAAGATGGGCGCCAAGTATGAAACCTATCTGCTGGGCACCGCCTTTGCCCGTCCGGTCATCGGCAAGGCTCTGGCCAAGATTGCCCTGGAAGAGGGCGCCGACGCCATTGCCCACGGCGCCACCGGCAAGGGCAACGACCAGGTTCGCTTTGAGCTGGCCATTAAGCGCTGGGCGCCGGGCATGAAGATCATCGCCCCCTGGCGGGAGTGGGACATCAAGTCCCGGGACGAGGAACTCGACTACGCCGAGGCTCACAACGTCCCCCTGAAGATCAGCCGGGAAACCAACTACTCCAAGGATAAGAACCTGTGGCATCTGAGCCACGAGGGTCTGGATCTGGAGGATCCCGCCAACGAGCCCCAGTACGACAAGCCCGGCTTCCTGGAAATGGGCGTATCTCCCATGATGGCGCCCGATGAACCCACCTACGTCACCCTGGACTTTGAAGCGGGCAATCCCGTGGCCATCGACGGGGAGAAGATGAAGGCCTCCCAGATCATTGAGAAGCTCAACGTCCTGGGCGGCACCAACGGCATCGGCCTCATCGACATTGTGGAGAACCGGCTTATCGGCATGAAGGATCGGGGTGTTTACGAGACTCCCGGCGGCACCATTTTGTACTTTGCCCACCATCAGCTGGAAATGCTGACCATGGACAAGGAGACCATGCACCTGAAGGAAAAGCTGGCTGTGGACTACGCCGAAATGATCTACAACGGCAAGTGGTACACCCCCCTGCAGGAGGCGCTGACCGCCTTTGCCAACAAGGCCAACGAGTATGTCACCGGCACGGTAAAGCTGAAGCTGTACAAGGGCAACATCATCCCCGCGGGCACCACCTCCCCCTATTCTCTGTACTCTGAGAATCTGGTGACCTTCGGTGAAAGCAACTATGACCAGGCCCAGGCCGAGGGCTTCATCAACATCTGGGGTCTGCCCACCCAGGTGCATGCGCTGAGAGAGCTGGGCAAGCTGTAATTTTAAATGTTATAAATAACGTGTGCCCTTGGGGCAAGGAGGGAGCCGCCTCCGTCCCGGGCACACGTTTTCCCCATTCTGTTCCAACGAAAGAGGTAACAACTATGGCAAAAATGTGGGCAGGCCGCACCGCCGGCGCGGTGGATCCCCTGGCTGACGACTTTAATTCTTCCATCCGGTTCGACTGCCGGCTCTACCGGCAGGACATCACCGGCTCCATGGCTCACGCGGCCATGCTGAGCGCCGCGGGCATTCTTTCCCAGCAGGAGGCGGATCAGCTGATCGCCGGTTTGGGGGGGATCCTTCAGGATCTGGATTCCGGGGCGCTGGCCGTGGACTACGGCTGCGAGGACATTCATATGTTTGTGGAGCAGGTGCTCACCGACCGGCTGGGGGATGTGGGGAAGAAGCTCCACACCGCCCGCAGCCGCAACGACCAGGTGGCGCTGGATCTGCGGCTGTACCTGCGGGAGCAGATTGACCAGATCCGGGGGCTGATCTGCCAGGCCATAGAAGCCCTGCTGACCCAGGCGGAGGAACACAAGTCCGTCATCATGCCCGGCTACACCCACCTGCAGCGGGCGCAGCCCATTTTGTACAGCCATCACATCCTGGCCTATGCCATGATGCTGCTGCGGGATCTGAGCCGTCTGGCGGACTGCCGGAAGCGGCTGAACCAAAGTCCCATCGGCTGCTGCGCCCTGGCGGGCACCACCTACCCCACCGACCGGCAGTTTGAAGCCCGGCAGCTGGGGTTTGACGGTGTGGTGCGCAACTCCCTGGACGGCGTCTCCGACCGGGACTTCTGCCTGGAGCTGATGAGCGATCTGTCCCTGGTGATGATGCACCTGAGCCGGTTCTCCGAGGAGCTGATTCTGTGGAGCAGCTGGGAGTTCCAGTTCATTGAGCTGACCGACGCCTACACCACCGGCTCCTCCATTATGCCCCAGAAAAAGAACCCGGACATGGCGGAGCTGATCCGGGGCAAAACCGGCCGGGTCTACGGGGATCTTATGGCGCTGCTGACCACCCTGAAGGGGCTTCCCCTGGCCTATAACAAGGATATGCAGGAGGATAAGGAGGCGGTATTTGACGCGGTGGACACCGTCAAGATGTGCCTGCAGGTCTTCGCGCCCATGGTGGCCTCCATGAAGGTCAAGGCGGAGAATATGAAAAAGGCCGCCCAGGGCGGCTTCATCAACGCCACCGACCTGGCGGACTATCTGGTGAAGAAGGGGCTTCCCTTCCGCAGCGCCTACAAGCTCTCCGGCCAGATCGTGGCCAAATGCATTGCCGAAGGGCTGGTGCTGGAAACCCTTCCTCTGGAAGACTATCAGTCCTTCAGTCCCCTGTTCGGGCAGGATCTGTATGAACACATTGACCTGATCACCTGTGTGGAAAAGCGGATCTCCGAGGGAGGCACTTCCCTGGCCTCCGTGGAATCCCAGATTGCCTATGTCCGCCGGGCGCTTCAGGAGCAGGAGGTAACGGTATGAATTTACAGGGCAAAAGTCTTCTGACCCTGCTGGACTACACCCCGGCAGAAATCGAGCATCTGCTGGCGCTGGCGGCGGAGCTGAAGGTCAAAAAGCGTTCCGGCCAGCCCCACCGGCTGCAGGAAGGAAAGAACGTGGCCTTGCTGTTTGAAAAGGACTCCACCCGCACCCGGTGCGCCTTTGAAGTGGCCGCGGCGGATCTGGGCATGCACAGCACCTACTTAGGCCCCAGCGGCTCCCAGATGGGCAAGAAGGAGTCCATTGCCGACACCGCCCGGGTGCTGGGACGGATGTACGACGGCATCGAGTACCGGGGCTTTGACCAGAGCATTGTGGAGGATCTGGCCCGGTTTTCCGGGGTTCCCGTTTGGAACGGCCTGACCAACCAGTTCCATCCCACCCAGATTCTGGCGGATCTGCTGACCATCCGGGAGCACTTCGGCTCCCTGGCGGGTAAGAAGCTGGTGTACCTGGGGGATGCCCGGTACAATATGGGCAATTCCCTGATGGTGGGCTGCGCCAAAATGGGAATGCACTTTGTGGCCTGTGCCCCGGAAAGCTACTTCCCGGAGCGCGCGCTGATGGAAAAATGCCAGGCGGTAGCCGCCCAGACCGGCGCCAGGCTGGATTTCATCACCGATCCCATGGAAGCGGTGCAGGGCGCCCATGTGCTCTACACCGACGTGTGGGTATCCATGGGCGAGCCGGATTCCGTCTGGAAAGAGCGGATCGACGCCCTGTCCCCCTACCGGGTGACTGGGAAACTGATGGATCAGGCCGGAGAGCAGTGCCGGTTTATGCACTGCCTGCCTGCCTTCCACGACCTGAACACCAAAATCGGCCGGGACATCTACGAGAAATTCGGCATCGACTGCATGGAAGTCACCGACCAGGTCTTTGAAAGCAGCCGCTCCATCGTCTTCGACCAGGCGGAAAACCGGATGCACACCATCAAAGCCGTTATGGCCGCCACTCTGTAATCGAGCATCCGCCAAGGCGGAAGCGCTGCGCCCCTGGGCTTCGGAGCCCTTTGGCAGGGTGCAATCCGTTTGTTCGGGCGCACTTTTGGATACGCGGAACCGCGCCGGCCTTTTGGCCGGCGCGGTTGTTTTGGTTATTTCTTCTTCCGTTTGATGATCTGCCAGACGCCTATGGCGGCCAGGGCGGCCAGGGACAGGAGCATGACCGTGACCACCATCCGGATGCTGTCCCCCGTCCAGGGGTTGGAATCGGCGGTTTTGTTGGTCTTGACGGCCAGGATCTTACTGATCCCGGAGGCCTCATAATCTTCCGTCTCCGCATACCGCAGGGCGAAGTGGTAGGTGGTATTCGCCTTCAGTCCCCCGAACCGGGTGCTGTCCTGCCAGTGCCAGGTCTTGCCCCCGTCGTAGGAGATGCCGTACTCCGCATCCGCTCCGGTTTCGGGACTTGCCGCCGCCTTCTTCAGAACAATGGTGGTGTTGTTCCGCCGGGACAGCTGAGGGGCGTCCTCCGGGGCCTTCTGGGAAGCCCGGGTGATGGAACCGGAACTGGTCGCCGTGGCTTTGGACAGAGTGTACCAGTCCTTGTGTTCGCCGCCCAGGGTGATGCTGCTGGCGGTGATGGTCTTGCCCGTTCCCACATCGGCGCTGTCGTAGGCAAGTGTGCCGGTGACGCGCACATCGTCGCCGCTTACCACGCCGGACAGGCCGAGACTTGCCCCTGGCCGCCGCCAATGGCGTTTGCTTGGTTGCCTGCCGCCTTGACCGAGCCGCCGCTGATGGCAATGTCCGAACCCCCGCCTTTCCAGCCGCCGCCGATGCCCGCGCCGTTATAGCCGCCGGCGGTAAGGGAACCGGTTCCTGTTATGGTGAGCTTGCCGATTCCATCCCCGTTGCCGTTCTTTTGCAGACCGGCACAAAACATACCGCTTTTCAGGGTGTTTGTGGTTCCCTCCCCAAGGGTGATGGTCACATTGCCCGTGCTGTCGTCGGCAATTTTAATGCACAAGCATTATGCGTTCCCAAAACATCAATGTTCACGCCGCTGAGGGTGATGTTGGCGTTCACGCCGCCGGCGATCTCAATGCGGTCTGTGGTCGCCGTATTCGGATCGGCGTTGGCTGTGCCTTCCGCGCACTTGGCTGTACAGGTGCACCCGGAATCTGCCTCCTAGGCAAAGACCCCCACGGGCAGCATGGACGCCGCCATGACCAGGCACAGCAGCAGGCTTATTACTCGTTTCATATACCCATCCTTCCTTTTAAAAAAACACGAAACCCCCGTCCCGCCGGAAGCACCGGCGAAGCAGGGTCGGTCATGTATATCGTTCAGCCCAGCAAAAAAGGACAGACTTATCCTGTCTGTCTGTCTGTCTGTCTGTCTGTCTGTCTGTCTGTCAGGAGTTTACGGGAAACGGCCACATCTGTCAACCCCTTTGCTTGGATCTTTTTTTCATTATACATGGCGGGCGGAAGAAAAGCGACCCTTTTTTGCCCCTCCCCCCGCGAATCCCGCAAAACAAGAGAAAATCCTTGACTTTCACGCTGTTTTGTGTTATGCAGTACACATTCCTTTCTTGCATCCCATGCTCCCCCGGCTGTCCAATGAAGTTTCCGCCAAAGCCGTCATGGCCGCTGCGCTGTAACCCCGTGTTCCGGAAAACCCGCATGATCCTGCCCAGCGCCTGCTGACGTGGAGGCGAACGGCCGAAGGGATGCTTCGCCGCCCGGATGGGCGCGGAAAATCCGGGGGCAGGGACAGCAGTGCTGCCCTTCCCCCGGAAACTTTTTTACGGCTTTTCCATGGCTTCCCGCACCTGGGAGATGCTCAGATCCTTCTCCCGGGCGATTCTGGCCAAGTCCTCATATTCATACTTTCTCCGGCTGACGCCCCAGCCCCGGGCGCGTTTGCAGGAGACCTCCCCATAGGGGGTGTGCAGGGTCTGGTTCTCCCGGTGCAGCACATAGCGCCGGCACCGGCTCTCCCGGATTCCCAGGGTGGAGGTATGGCGAAAGATGGCCTTTACCAGCGCCTCCCGCCGGTCTTCCCGGCACAGCGCCGTCAGCAGCACCCCGGGGCGGCTTTTCTTCATCCCCACAGGCGTCGTAAACACCTCCACCGCGCCCGCGGTGAACAGCTGTTCCATGGCAAAGCCCAGTTCTTCCCCGGTCATGTCGTCCAGGTTGCACTGCAGCTCATACAGATCCTCCCGGGAATCCGCCGTTTCTCCCAGCATCGCCCGGACACAGTTGGCTATGGGGAAGTCCTTATTGCCCATGCCGTAGCCAACCTCCTGGACGCGCATCACCGGAAGGTCGCCGAAGGACGCGGCAAAATGCTTCAGCAGCGCCGCCCCTGTGGGGGTGCACAGCTCTCCCTGAATGGCGCCTCCGTAGACGGGCACATCCCGGAGGATCTCCGCCGTGGCCGGGGCAGGCACCGGCAGAATCCCGTGGGCACAGTGGACGCGTCCGCTGCCCACATGCACCGGGGACACAATCACCTGCTGGGGGGCGATTTTTTCCATGAGCAGGCACACAGCGGTGATATCCGCAACGGCGTCCAGGCTCCCCACCTCGTGGAAGTGGATCTGCTCCACCGGCACCCCGTGAACCTTGCTCTCCGCCTGGGCAATCCGCCGGTAGACCCCCAGAACGTTCTCCCGCACCCAGGGCGACACCGGCAGAGCGGCAATCAGCTCCCGGATCTCCCCCATCCCCCGGTGTACATGGGGATGCCGGCCGTGGTCATGGCCGTGGGCATCCAGGGAATGTTCCTCATGGCCGTGGATCCTGACCGCCAAATGGGTGCCCGCAAGGCCGCACTTAACCCGGGATTCCAGCTTCATTTCCACCCCGGGCAGACCCAGGCTGTTCAGCTCCGTTTCAAAGGCGGCCTTGTCCGGCAGCAGTTCTGCCAGGGCGCCCGCCAGCATATCCCCCGCGGCGCCCATGCCGCAGTCTAAGTACAGTGTTCTCATTTCTTCACCTCAATGTGATTGATCATGCTGGCCATATATCCCGCCCCGAAGCCGTTGTCGATGTTCACCACCGAAACGCCGCTGGCGCAGGAATTGAGCATGGCCAGCAGGGCGGTAACGCCCCCAAAGGACGCGCCGTAGCCCACGCTGGTGGGCACCGCAATCACCGGGCAGTCGGCCACGCCCCCAATGACGCTGGCCAGCGCCCCTTCCATACCCGCCACCGCAACAATCACCGTGGCGCCCATGATCTCGTCCAGATGCGCCAGAAGCCGGTGCAGCCCCGCCACACCCACGTCGTACAGCCGCACCACCTCATTGCCCAACACCTGGGCGGTCAGCGCCGCTTCCTCCGCCACAGGCAGGTCGCTGGTGCCGCCGGTGGCGATCACCACCTTGCCCAGTCCGTCGGGAACGGGAATATCTCCCACGATTCCCACCCGCGCCTGGGGATGGTAGTCCAGGGGGCAGGCGTTCGCAACCTGCTCCGCCCCTTGGGCGTCCAGCCGGGTGATCAAAACCGTTCCCTGGCCGTTGACCCGGAGGGTCTTCACAATGGCGGTGATCTGCTCCGGGGTTTTCCCCGCTCCGTAGATCACCTCAGCTGCCCCCTGGCGCAGCTTTCGGTGCAGATCCACCTTGGCAAAGCCCAGGTCTTCAAAGGGCTCCTTTTTCAGCTGAAGCAGCGCCGCGTCCACAGACAGGGTTCCGGCCTTCACCGCTTCCAGCATGGCTTTCATATCACGCATCCCGCGCCTCCAAATCCAGCACCACCGCCCGGTAGTCCCGGCGCAGCGCTTCCAAAATGGTTTTTCTGTGCCGGAGCACCATTTCCAGCTGATCAGACCGCAGCTGGAGCTTCGCAGTGTCTCCGTCCATCCGCACCCGCAGATCGGAAAATCCCAGGGAGCAGAGCAGCTCCTCCGCCCGCTGGGTCTTTTGGAGCTTTTCCAGGGTAATGGCCGTGCCTGTGGGAATTCGGGTAGCCAGGCAGGCATAGGCAGGTTTGTTCCAGGTGAACAGCCCCGCCTCCCGGGACAGCCGCCGCACCGCCTCCTTGGTTATGCCGCATTCCAGCAGCGGCGAGCGCACGGAAAGCTCCCGCAGCGCCCTTACCCCCGGGCGGTGGGAAAGGTCGTCGGAGGCATTGGTGCCGTCCAGCACCACCGGGTATCCGTCCGCCGCCGCCTGGGCGGCAATGGCCGAAAAAAGCAGCCGCTTGCAGTGGTAGCACCGATCCGGAGGATTGGCGGCCACCGCCTCTTGGCGCAGAATATCCACCGGAACCACCGTGATCTCCACCTCCAGCTGCTCCGCCAGCCGCCGGGCGTCCCGCAGTTCAAACTCCGGCTGAAAAACGGACTTTCCGTAGTAAGCCCGCACCTGCGCCCCGCAGGCTTTCGCGGCATAGAGCAGATAGGCCGAATCCGTTCCGCCGGAAAAGGCCAGGGCGGTCTTGGGGTTCTCCGCGAAAAATTCCGATAATGTCAATTGCTTCACCTCGTTGTCTTGGAGCCGCTGCCTCAGAAGCCCGGGGCTCCCGGAAACCGGAAGCAGCGCCGTTCGCGGGCTGACGTTCCGTTTCCTGTTCCCGGGTTTTGGGCAGCCGGGCATTTCTCTTATCATACAATTGATGCGCCCATTTATCAAGCCCGGATTTCCGCCCCTCTCCCGCCCCGGGAGAAACCGGCGCTTAGCTGCCGCCCAGACCCGGGCGGCGGCCAAGCGCCGGGGAAATCCGCCAAACGAAAAGGCGGCATATGGAATACACTGGAGGAACATCCTATGGAACAGATTTTGATTGTGGAAGATGACAGAGACCTGAACCAGGGGCTGTGCAAGGCCCTGAAAGCGGCGGATCGACAGTTCCTTTCCTGCGGGGATCTGAAAACCGCCAGATCCCAGCTGCAGCGCGGCGGCATATCGCTGGTACTGCTGGACATCAATCTGCCCGACGGCAGCGGACTTGACCTGCTGGGGGAGATCAAAGGGGATTTCCCCCAGATTCCCGTGATTCTGCTGACCGCCAGGGATACGGACATGGACATTGTGGGCGGGCTGGAGCAGGGCGCGGACGATTATGTAACCAAACCGTTTTCCCTGGCTGTTTTGCGGGCAAGGGTCAACACACAGCTGCGGAAGCGTTTGGGGGCGGGTCAGCGGGAAGCCGTGCAGATCGGCCATTTCCGGTTTGATTTTGAGAATATGGCGTTTTTCGCCGGGGACACCCGGGTGGAGCTGAGCAAAACGGAGCAAAAGCTACTGCATCTTCTTGTGGCCAATCGGGGCAGCGTAATGCGCCGGGGGGAGCTTATAGACCGCATTTGGACGGACGGCGCCGAATATGTGGACGAAAACGCCCTTTCCGTTACGGTAAAGCGGCTCCGGGATAAGCTGGGCGCCCAGGAATACATCAAAACCGTATACGGCCTCGGATACAGCTGGGTGACGAAAGATGCATGAGATCGGAATCTATTTTGGATTGCTGGGCGTTCTGGCGGGCGCGGCCATTGGGTTATGGAGCCGGGCAAACACCCGAAAGACCATGAACCGCATCGGAGAAATGCTGGACGCCGCCATATCGGGTACGTTTACCGAACGCGGGTTTGATGAAAGCGAGCTGTCCGCCCTGGAGACCCGCTTTGCCCACTACCTTTCCGCGGCGGAAGTCTCTGCGGGAAATGTAGCTCAGGAAAAGGACAAAATCAAATCCCTGATTGGGGACATCTCCCACCAGACCAAAACGCCCATTGCGAACCTGCTTCTGTACAGCGAGCTGCTGATGGAAGCGGATCTACCCCCGGCCGCCATGGCCAATGTGGAAACGATCCATGCGCAGTCGGAAAAGCTGCGCTTCCTGATTGACGCGCTTGTGAAGCTGTCCCGCCTGGAAAACGGAATGATCACGCTTTCCCCGGGGAAGCACCCCCTGGGGCCGACCCTGGCGGGTGTCGCGGCTCAGTACGCCGCAAAGGCGGACCGGAAGGGGCTGTGCCTGGAATGCAGCGCTTCCGATATTTCCGCGTCCTTTGATCCCAAATGGACAGCGGAGGCTTTGGCAAACATTGTGGACAACGCGGTCAAGTATACGCAAACCGGGAGCATCACAATTACAACCCGCAGCTATGATCTGTTCGCCCGGATTGACATCACAGATACCGGCATGGGGATTCCGGAAAGCGAGCAGCCCAAAATTTTTTCCCGCTTCTACCGGTCGGAGCCCGCGGCCCAACAGGAGGGTGTTGGAATCGGCTTATATCTGGCGCGGCAGATCCTGTCCAGCCAGGGGGGATATATCAAAGTCGCTTCCGTCCCCGGCAAGGGAAGCACCTTTTCCGTATTTCTGCGAAAATAACGGCGATTCTTTCAGAACTGTCAGAATTCCCCCTCTGTCGGAAAGAATGTGGAAAGAATCCTGTGGGATAATCTGTATGTATCAAAGGACGGTTTCCTTGGGTACATACAGATTTTCTTCTTGGAGGTACATAGTATGGAGATTTTACAGGCGAAAGACCTGAAGAAAATATACGGCTCAGGGGAAAATGCCGTCCATGCTCTGGACGGTGTTGACCTGCGGGTGGAAAAGGGAGAGTTTGTGGCCGTTGTGGGCACATCCGGTTCCGGAAAATCCACGCTGCTGCATATGCTGGGCGGTCTGGATCGGCCTACCGGGGGCAGCGTAACGGTAGACGGCAAGGATATTTTCTCCCTGAAGGACGAGGCGCTGACCATCTTCCGGCGGCGGAAAATCGGCTTTGTGTTCCAATCTTACAATCTTGTGCCGGTGCTCAATGTCTACGAAAACATCGTCCTCCCCATTGAACTGGACGGAAGAAAGGTCAACCGGGCCTTCGTAAGGAAAATCGTGCAGACCCTCGGCCTGGAGGAACGGCTCACGGCGCTGCCCAGCCAGCTCTCCGGCGGCCAGCAGCAGCGGGTAGCCATTGCCAGAGCCCTGGCCGCGGCGCCCGCGATCATTCTGGCGGATGAACCCACAGGCAATCTGGATTCCAAAACCAGCCAGGATGTGATGGGGCTTTTGAAGATCACCAGCGAACAATTCTCCCAGACCATTGTGATGATCACCCACAACGAAGAGATTGCGCAAATGGCGGACCGTATCATCCGTATCGAAGACGGCCGCATCGTCAGCAGGGGGTGAGTGCCATGCTTCGAGTCTCCAACGGCAGATGCGTCCGACGCCTGGGGTGGAGGGCCATGAAAGGCGCCAAAGCCCGGAACATCATCGCCATCCTGGCCATCGCCCTGACCACGGTGCTGTTCACCACCCTGTTCACCATTGTCATGTCCATAAACGAGGGCTACCAGCAGAACAACTTCCGTCAGTGCGGCGGCTGGAGCCACGGCACCTTTAAATATCTGACCCGGGAGCAGTTTGAGACGCTGCGGCAGGATCCGCTGATTCAGGAATGGGGTCTGCGCCGCTTTGTGGGAATGCCCTCCGGGGAACCCTTTCAAAAATCCCGTGTAGAGATCGGCTATTCCGACGCCAACCAGGCCCACTGGATGTACTGTGACCCGGTGGAAGGCCGTCTGCCTGCCCAGGGCACCGATGAGGCCGCCACGGATCTGCATGTGCTGGAACTGCTGGGAGTGGCGCCGGAGATCGGCGCCCGATTTACCGTCACCTTTGATGTGGACGGCCGGGAAACCACCCAGACCTTCACCCTTTGCGGCTGGTGGGAATATGACGAGGCCATTGCAGTCAACCAGATCCTCATCCCGGAAAGCAGGGCAGACGCCATTCTGGACGCGGTTGGCGTGAACCCGGAAAGCAGCGCCGACGGCATGACCGGCGCCTGGAGTCTGGATGTGATGTTCCGAAGCTCCCTGCATATCCAGCAGGACATGGATCAGGTGCTGGCGAACCACGGCTATCAATCTGAGAGCCGCTCCGCCGGAGACAACTACATTGCCACCGGCGTCAACTGGGGCTACACCGGCTCCCAGCTGGCAGACAGCATGGATGCTGGCACCCTGCTGGCCATTGCCGCCATGCTGCTGCTCATCGTCTTTACCGGCTATCTCATCATCTACAATGTGTTTCAGATCTCCGTCACCAACGACATTCGCTTCTACGGCCTGCTGAAAACCATCGGCACCACCGGGCGGCAGCTGGGGAAAATCATCCGCCAGCAGGCGCTGGTTCTGAGCCTGGGGGGCATCCCCCTGGGGCTGCTGCTGGGGTGGTTCCTTGGCTCCCGGCTGACGCCCGTCGTGATTTCCCAGCTCAGCGGCTACTACAGCATGGTATCCGTCAGTCCGGTCATCTTCTGCGTCTCCGCCCTGTTCTCCCTGCTGACGGTGCTGCTGTCCTGCGCCCGGCCGGGACGTCTGGCAGCCAGGGTCAGCCCCATGGAGGCCGTGCGGTACACCGAGGGCGGAACCCCAAAGAAAAAGAGGAAGAAATCCGGCGGCGTGTCCCTTCTTGCCATGGCAAAAGCCAATCTGAGCCGCAGCCCCGGCAAAACAGGGATAACGGTGCTGTCTCTCTCCCTGGCGGTGGTGCTGCTGAATCTGACAGTCACCTTCACCAGCGGCTTCAGCATAGAAAAGTATCTCTCCGGCAGGATGGTGTCGGATTTTATCCTGGCGGACGCCGGGTATTTCCAGATAAGTTCCATCTG
This sequence comes from uncultured Oscillospiraceae bacterium, assembly GCA_944387125.1. GTDB lineage: Bacteria > Bacillota > Clostridia > Oscillospirales > Oscillospiraceae > Faecousia. Next base: position 20,939 of record CALXDT010000036.1, read on the forward strand.
GTATGCCGGCAAAGCCCTGCCGGAGGAGGCCATCCGCGCCGTCACGGCTCAGGAGGGCATCCAGTCCGGCGGCCGGGTCTACGGCCAAACCACGCCGGTTCAGGAATTTGTCACAGAAAGCTGGTACCGGGACCACCATGGGCAGCAGGATGGGGAAAATCTGGAGCGGATGGTGGATCAGGCGGAGAAGACTGAAGCCGGCCTGCTGGCGGATACGGCGCAGCTCTATGGTATGGAGCCCTTCGTTCTGGAGAAGCTGACCGTTCTGGACGGCGACCTGTCCAAGCTCCGGGAGCCGGAAGGGAATTTCATCGCCGCCGTCTATTCCGATGACGACTACGGCAACCCGGAATGGGATTCCCACTGGGCGCAGGTGGGCGACACCATAACGCTGCGGTATGTGGAGGAATTTCAGTATTATAACCCGGACACAGGAGAAATCTACGAAAACGGCATCCCGGAGGAACAGCCTTACCGTTCCCGCGCGGCAGCCTGCCGGGATGTGACTTATGAGGTGGCGGCTCTGGTGGTTGTACCCAGCGCCCTGAGCTACCGCTACTACGGCAGCGACGCGTTCGTCCTGAACCACCAGACCTTTCTCCGGGACACGGGAACCAATTGCATAATGCTCTACACCTTTGACATGGAGGAGGGCGCGGACAGCCAGGCCATGGAATCCTTCCTGCTGGACTACACGCAGAATCAGAATCCCCAGTACGACTACGAGAGCCGCGCCAGCTACGCATCGGAGTTCGAGGGCTTCCGGTCCATGTTCCTGCTGCTGGGCGGGGTGCTGAGTTTCCTTGTGGGTCTGGTGGGCGTGCTGAATTTTTTCAATGCCATGATGACCAGCATTCTGTCCCGCAGGAGAGAATTTGCGGTGCTGCAGGCCGTTGGCATGACGGACAGGCAGCTGAAACGGATGCTGATCCTGGAAGGGCTGCTGTATACCCTGGGTTCCGCGGCCATCGCCCTGGGGCTCTCCGTTGCGGCGAATCCGTTGATCGGAAGCCTGCTGGAGAATCTGTTCTGGTTCTTCCACGCCGGCTTTACCATCGCGCCGGTGCTGATAATCCTTCCGATCTTCGCTTTCCTGGGGTATGTGATCCCCTCGGTCATGTACGGACAAAGCGCAAAATACAGCATCGTGGAGCAGCTGAGAAGAACGGTATAATTGCAGATATCCCGTCCGAAGGGTTTTCCCCCCCGGCACCCGGAAGGTCTTTCAAATTATTTTCACAAGATCCGGCAAAGGGGTTGTGCAATCGACGAAAGGTGTGCTATAATACCCCCTGAGATATGTTGAAATTACCGAAAACCCAGGACCCCGGGAACCTGCCGCTGTACGGGATCTGCCGTGCTTCCCCGGTGTCCGGGGCGCCCCGCGCCCATGCAAACTGCCCGGAGTAAGGTGTGTGATGACCCATGAACGATCAATACGGACGAAGGATCCATTATATGCGCCTGTCGGTAACGGAGCTGTGCAACCTCCGGTGCCGGTACTGCATGCCCGAAGAAGGGATCTGCAAAAAGCGGCACGAGGATATGCTTACCGAGGATGAGATGATTCAGGCGGTGGAGGCCGCCGCCTCCCTGGGAATCACCAAGCTGCGGATCACCGGCGGCGAGCCGCTGGTAAAGCGGAACATCCTTTCCATCTGCCGCCGGGCGGCTCAGGTGGAGGGGATCCGGGAGCTGTGCATCACCACCAACGGCGTGCTGCTGCCCCAGCTGGCAAAGCCTCTGAAGGAGGCGGGGGTGCAGCGGGTGAATATCAGCCTGGACACCCTGAACCCGGAGAAATACGCCTACATCACCCGGGTGGGGCAGCTGGAGCAGGCTCTGGCAGGGCTGGAAGCGGCGCTGGAGGCGGGCTTCCGGGCCGTGAAGATCAACAGCGTTCTCATCGGCGGCTTTAACGACGATGAAATCCAGGCATTGGCGGCGCTGACCCTGCGCTATCCCGTGTCCGTGCGGTTCATTGAGATGATGCCCATGTACGACAGCGGAGACTTTTCCCAGGATTCCTTCCTGCCCAACACCCGGGTTTTGGAGGCGCTGCCCCAGCTGGAGCCCCAGCCGGCGGACGGCGGGGTGGCCAAGCTCTACCGGCTGCCCGGCGCCCGGGGGAACGTGGGGCTGATCAGCCCGATGAACGCCCATTTCTGCGGCGCCTGCAACCGGATCCGGCTCACTGCCGACGGCAAGCTGAAGCCCTGTCTCCACGGGGAAGCGGAGTACAGCATCAAAGGACTGGATCCGGCGGGAATGCGGGAGCAGATGCTGCGGGCCATCTGCGCCAAGCCCGCCTGGCACGGGGCTTTGGACGCCCGGAACCGCAGCCACGCCGGCCGGAACA
>CALXDT010000037.1 GCA_944387125.1 uncultured Oscillospiraceae bacterium
GGAAGCTCTGATGAAATCGGCAAGCGCGGATGCCGAGAGATTTTGCCTCAGCCGAACCTTCAAAAAGTGGAGGAATCCTGTATGGATTTCCCACTTTTTGAAGGGCACGGATGTGGTAAAAGATCCGACATTCCGCCGAAGACGATTGATTCAGAGGTTCCTTCGCTCCCGCTCCCAAAGCCGCCCTCCCCGGACCCCTCCCGGCGCGCTTCTCGTTCAGATTGTGCTGGGCAGAAGATTGTTTGGATTGGATTTCAGACCATAGCGATAAGGCCAACCTTTTGGATGGGAAACGCCTGTACCAATATGGGGCACAGAACGTTTCTTTTCTGTGTAAAGTCGATAAGCATAAAAGATTTTAAAAGAGAATCCATACAAAAAGGCTTTTCCCGCCGGCGTTTTCGTGGTATACTGGGGAAAGCAGCAGAACGGGGGGATTTCCATGGACGAGGAACGGGTATATGCCATGAAATTCGGAAAGGTCTATCCTTTGCTGGTAAACAAGGCGGTGAGAAAAGGCCGCACCCGGGAGGAAGTGGATCAGGTGATCACCTGGCTCACCGGCTATTCCCCGGAGGCCATTGCCCAGGCGGCTGCCGGGGCGGTTTCCTACGGGGATTTCTTCCGGCAGGCGCCCCGGATGAATCCTGCCCGGGCGGGCATCACCGGGAAGGTCTGCGGGGTGCAGGTGGAGACCGTCCAGCCGGAGCTGATGCGGGAGATCCGGTATCTGGATAAGCTCATTGACGAGCTGGCCAGGGGGCGCCCCATGGAGAAAATCCTGAGAAAGCCGCCGGGAACCCTCTGAAAAAATCACCGAAAACCGGAAGGGGGGAGTTCTCCCCTTTGTCAGCCCTGGGAGCAGCCGAAATCTTTGAAATGAGGACAGATACATGAAACACAAAAGCAAACGCATTGTGGTGAAGGTGGGCACCTCCACCCTGACCAACGAGCTGGGAAACAGCAAGCTGCGGACATTTGAAGACCTGGCCATGGTGCTTTCGGACATTCAGAACATGGGCAACGAGGTGATTCTGGTGTCCTCCGGCGCCATCGCCATCGGCGTGCAGAAAATGCGCCTGCCGGAAAAGCCCAGGGAGCTGCGGCTGAAGCAGGCCGCCGCAGCGGTGGGGCAGTGCGAGAATATGTTCCTGTACGACAAGTTTTTCGGCTACTATAACAAAACCGTGGCGCAGATCCTGCTGAACGCCGAGGACATGGTGGACGAGGAAAAAAAGGAAAACCTGGTCAACACCTTCCAGGCGCTGCTGGAACAGGGGATCATCCCCATTGTCAATGAAAACGACTCGGTAAGCTATACGGAGATCGAATCGGAAAGCAAGCTCTTCGGCGACAACGATATGCTTTCGGCGGTGGTGGCGGTGCTGTGCCAGGCGGATCTGCTGGTGATCCTGTCGGACATCGACGGGTTTTACGACAAGGATCCCCGGCTGTCCAAAACCGCCCGGCTGATCAGCCGGATTGAGACCATCGACGAAAACACCTACAAGCTGGCCGGCGGCGCCGGCTCCCGCCGGGGCACCGGCGGCATGCGCACCAAGCTGGAGGCGGCGGATCTGGCCACGGCTCAGGGGATCAGCGTCATCATCACCAACGGCAAGAATCCCCATGTGCTCTACGACGTGATGGACGGCAAAAAGGTAGGCACATTGTTCGTGGGGAAACCCCGGGATTGATCCCCGGGCGCCTGCCTTCTCACCGGCCGCGGAAACGCCTTCGCGGAATTCGCCGCCGCGGCGGCAAATACCGATCAGCAAACTCCCCCGGGGCGCCCCGGGGGAGTTTTTCTGCCCTTTTTTGGGAGGAACCGCCGGAAAAACCGGGGCGTTCACAAAAAATTCATACTTTTGGAACGCTGGAGGAACTCTCCGGGAATTGATCGGGAACCGCCCAAGGGTATAATGATCACCAAACCGGCAGCTTCGGCTCCGGGATCAATCTCACAATTTGGAGGCATTTCGCTATGTATTTTGACGCCATTGCCAAGGTTGTCGCTGACCGCACCGGCTGCGACGTGTCTGCCGTGAAGCCTGAGAGCACCTTTACCGAGCTGGGCATCGACTCTCTGGACACGGTGGAGCTGCTGATGAACCTGGAAGATGAACTGAACATCGAGATCGAGCTGGATCAGCCTGTGGCCACCGTAGGCGACCTGGACAAGTTCATCCAGAGCAAGCAGGGGTAATGCATATGATCCGGTCTGCGATTTGTGAACTGCTGGGCATTCAGTACCCGGTGTTTCAGGGCGGCATGGCATGGATCGCTGACGGCAAGCTGGCCGCCGCCGTTTCCAATGGCGGCGGTCTTGGCATTATTGCCGCCGGCAACGCTCCCGGCGCCTATGTCCGGGAGCAGATCCGCATTGCCAAGTCCCTGACGGAAAAGCCCATCGGCGTGAACATCATGCTCATGAGCCCCTTTGCCGACGAAGTGGCTCAGGTGGTGGTGGAGGAGCAGGTGCAGGTAGTTACCACCGGCGCCGGAAACCCCTCCAAATATATGAAGGCATGGAAGGAAGCGGGAATCCGGGTGATTCCGGTGGTGGCCTCCGTGGCCATGGCCAAGCTGATGACCCGGCTGGGGGCTTCCGCCCTGATCGCCGAAGGGGGCGAAAGCGGCGGCCATGTGGGGGAGCTGACCACCATGGTTCTGGTTCCCCAGATCTGCGACGCCACGGATCTGCCGGTGATCGCCGCCGGCGGCATTGCCGACGGCCGGGGGGTCGCCGCGGCCTTTATGCTGGGCGCCTGCGCCGTGCAGATGGGCACCCGGTTCCTCAGCGCCTATGAGTGCACCATTCATCCCAATTATAAGGAAAAAATCCTCAAAGCCTCGGATCTTTGCACCATGGTCACAGGCAAGCGCCTGGGGCATCCGGTGCGGAGCCTGCGCACCCCCTTCGCCCGGAATTACTTCAAGGCCGAATACAGCGCCATGCCCGACCAGGAGCTGGAAGCCCTGGGCAGCGGCGCGCTGCGGCTGGCGGTGCAGGAGGGAGACAACCAGCGGGGCTGCTTCCTGTCCGGACAGATTGCCGCCATGGTGAACAAGGAGCAGCCTGCGGCGGAAATCATCCGGGAGGTCATGGAAGAGGCCGAACCCATTCTCAGGGGGGCTGCCGCATGGGTACAATAGCCTTTTTGTTTTCCGGCCAGGGGGATCAGTACCCGGGCATGGGAAAGACCCTTTACGAAACCCAGCCTGCCGCCAGGGCGGTGTTTGACGCCTGCGAGGCCATCCGCCCCGGAACCCTGGAGCAGTGCTTCCGGGGCACGGCGGAGGCGCTGACCCAGACCCAAAACACCCAGCCCTGCCTGTACGCCATGGAAATGGCGGCAGCGGCGGTGCTTTTGGAGAAGGGCATCCGCCCCCAGACGGCGGCGGGCTTCTCCCTGGGGGAGATTGCCGCCGCCGCGGCCGCGGGGATCTATGACCTGGAGACGGGCTTTTCTCTGGTCTGCCGCCGGGGCGCGCTGATGCAGCAGGCGGCGGAGGCGGCGGACACCGCCATGCTGGCGGTGGTGAAGCTCCCCGCTTCCCAGGTGGAGGCGCTGTGCAGAGCCTATTCCGCCGTCTACCCGGTGAACTTTAACTGCCCCGGGCAGGTGACGGTCTCCGGTCTGAAGGAGCAGCTGCCCGGCTTTGCCGCGGATGTGAAAGCCGCCGGCGGCCGGGCCCTGCCTCTGAAGGTGGCCGGGGGCTTCCACAGCCCCTTTATGGAGGAGGCCGCTCAGGGCTTCGCCCGGGAGCTGGAAGCCGTCTCCCTGTCCCGGGGGAACATCCCCCTGTATTCCAACCTCACGGCCCAGGTCTATGCCGGCGACGCCGCGTCCCTGCTGTCCCGGCAGATCGCTTCCCCGGTGCGCTGGGAGGAGCTGATCCGGAACATGGCCGCGGCCGGGGTGGACACCTTCCTGGAAATCGGCCCGGGAAAGACCCTGACCAATATGGTCAAAAAGATTCTGCCCCAGGCAAAGACCTATTGCGTGGCAGAATTGGATATCCTGCTTTCGGAGGTAGCAGCATGCTGAACGGAAAAGTGGCCCTTGTCACCGGCGGATCCCGGGGCATCGGCGCCGCCATTGTGAAAAAGTTCGCCGCTCTGGGAGCGGACGTGGCGGTGGTCTACGCAGGAAACGAAGAAGCCGCCCGGAAGGTTTGCGAAGAATGCATTGCCGCCTGGGGGGTTCGCGCCAGAGCCTACCGGTGCGACGTTTCCAGCTTTTCCCAGACCAGGGAGCTGGTGGCCGCGGTAAAGGCCGACTTCGGCACCGTGAACATTCTGGTGAACAACGCCGGGATCACCCGGGACGGCCTGCTGGCCATGATGAAGGAGGAAGCCTTTGATTCGGTGCTGGATACCAATTTGAAAGGCGCCTTCAATATGATCCGCCACTGCACCCCGCTGTTTCTGCGCAGCCGGGGGGGCTGCGTCATCAACATCAGCTCCGTGTCCGGCCTGATGGGCAACGCCGGTCAGTGCAACTACGCCGCCTCCAAGGCGGGGCTTGTGGGGCTGACCAAGTCCGTGGCCAGGGAGCTGGCTCCCAAGGGCATCCGGTGCAACGCCATCGCCCCGGGCTTTATCCGCACGGATATGACCGAACAGCTGGAAAACAACCCGCTGATGTCCACGATTCCCCTGGGAACCATGGGCGAGCCGGAGGATGTGGCGGAGGCGGCCGCGTATCTGGCCTGCGCCAAATATGTCACCGGAGAGGTGCTCCGGGTGGACGGCGGCATCGCCATGTAACCATTCCCCGCCGCCGGCGGGGAATTTCAAAAAGCATCGAACAATCCCCACCCCGCGGGGAACTGCAAAAGGAGAAGGATTATGTCTGAAAACAGAAGAGTGGTGGTGACAGGTCTTGGGGTCGTCAGCCCTGTGGGCAGCCAGGTAAAGGCCGCCTGGGAGCATCTGGTCTCCGGCTATAACGCCATCGGCCCCATCACCTATTTTGATACCGCCGATTACAAGGCCAAGCTGGGCGCTCAGGTGCGGGACTTTGACCCCCTGGTCTATATGGATCGCAGCGAGACCCTGCGCTCCGACCGGTACGCCCAGTACGCCATGGGCGCCGCCGTCCAGGCGGTGGAGGAAAGCGGCGTCATCGGTTCCGTGGCGCCGGAGCGCATCGGGGTGTACTTCGGCTCCGGCATCGGCGGCCTGAACACCGTGTCCGGAGAAATCGGCAAGCTCCAAAGCCGGGGCCCCCACCGGGTGTCCCCCCTGTGCGTGCCCATGATGATTCCCAACATGGCCGCGGGGATGATCGCCATCCGCTACAACTGCCAGGGAGCCGCCCTGCCGGCAGTGACCGCCTGCGCCTCCGGCTCCAACGCCATCGGCGAGGCGCTGCGGGTCATCCGCCACGGCTATGCCGACGCCATGATCACCGGCGGCGCGGAGGCCTCCATTGTGCCCGTGGGCATCGCTGGCTTTATCAATATGAAGGCGCTGTCCCTGTCTCAGGATCCCGACGCCGCCTCCCTGCCCTTTGACGCCCGCCGGTGCGGCTTCGTCATCGGCGAAGGCGCCGCCGCTTTGGTGCTGGAGGAATACCAGCACGCCAAAGCCCGGGGCGCCCGGATTTACGGGGAGGTCTGCGGCTACGGCTCCACCTGCGACGCCTACCACATCACCGCCCCCCATCCGGAGGCGCTGGGCGGCGCCCGGGCCATGGAGCAGGCCCTTACCGAGGCGGGCTACAACGGAGCGGAGCAGATCTACATCAACGCCCACGGCACCGGCACCCCGCTGAACGACGCGGGGGAGACCCTGGCCATCAAGAAGGCCCTGGGGGAGGAACAGGCCAGAGCCGCGCTGATCAGCTCCACCAAGTCCATGACCGGCCATATGCTGGGGGCGGCGGGAGCCATGGAGGCCCTGGTGTGCCTGAAGGTGCTGGAAACCGGCCTGATTCCCCCCACCATCAACCTGCTGCAGCCGGATCCCGCCTGCGATTTGAACTACGTTCCCAACACCGCCGTACAGGCGGATATCGGCCTGTGTATTTCCAATTCCCTGGGATTCGGCGGCCACAATGCCTCTTTGGCCTTTAGGAGGGTGTAATATGGAAGCAACGGACATTCGCAAATACGCCCAGCTGATGCAGGAAATGGGGCTGACCCGGCTGGAATTCAACGGCAAGGAGCAGACCCTGTGCCTGGAGCGCTCCGCGCCCCAGGCTCCGGCCGCGCCCGTGGTGCAGGCCGCTGCCCCGGCGGGCATTCCCGCCGCCCCGGAAGCCCCGGCGGACGGGGGCTATATCAGCATCCGCTCCCCCATGGTGGGGCTGTTCTACGCCGCCCCGGCGGAAAATGCCGAGCCATACGTGTCTGTAGGGGATCGGATTCAGAAGGGGCAGACCCTGTGCATCGTGGAGGCCATGAAGCTGATGAACGAGGTCAGCGCCGAGGAAGAGGGCGTGATCGTGGAGATCTGCGCGGCCAACGGCCAGATGGTGGAATACGGCACGGAGCTGTTCCGGATTCGGAGGTAAAAAAATGGACAAAGAGCAGATTCGCGCCCTTCTTCCCCACCGGGAGCCCATGCTCCTGCTGGACGACGTCACCCTGGAAGAAGACGGCTGGGCGGTGGGACACTATGCCGTCCCCGCCGACGCCTTCTTCCTGCAAGGCCACTTCCCGGGCAACCCCATTGTTCCCGGGGTGATCCTGTGCGAAATCCTGGCCCAGTCCGCCTGCGTTCTGATGAAGGATCAGATGACCGGCGGCGCACTGCCCATGTACACGGGACTGAACAACGTCAAATTCCGCTCCCCGGTGCGTCCCGGGGACACGGTGGAAACCCGCTGCCATATTAAGCGGGCAAAGCACCCCTTCTATTTTGCCGAAGGAACGGTGTCCGTGGACGGCCGGCTGTGCGTCAGCGCGGAATTTTCCTTTGCCATTACAGGAGTATAGCGATGTTTTCAAAAATTCTCATTGCCAACCGGGGCGAGATTGCCGTGCGGATCATCCGGGCCTGCAAGGAGATGGGCATTGCCACGGTGGCGGTGTATTCCCAGGCGGATCAGAACGCCCTGCATGTGGCTCTGGCCGACCAGAGCTTCTGCATCGGCGGCCCGGAGGCCTCCCAGAGCTATTTGAACGAACAGCAGATTGTCAGCGCCGCGGTGCTGGCAGGGGCCCAGGCCATCCACCCGGGCTACGGCTTTCTGTCGGAAAACGCCCGGTTTGCCCGGCTGTGCCGGAAAAACGGCCTGGCCTTCATCGGCCCGGAGCCGGAGCGGATGGAGCAGCTCAGCGATAAGGCCGTTTTGAAGGAGCTGATCAAGACCACCGGCCTCAGCCCCATTCCGGGCACCAAAGCCCTTGCTTCTCTGGAAGAGGCTCAGAAGGCAGCCCTCGCCATCGGATATCCCGTGATGCTCAAGGCCTGCGCCGGCGGCGGCGGCCGGGGCATCCGGCTGATCCGGGAACCGGCCGAATTGGAGGCCGCCTGGCACCAGGCCACCGCCGAGGCCCTCAGCGCCTTCGGGGACGGGTCGCTGTACCTGGAAAAGTACGTCTTCCCCGCCCGGCACGTGGAACTGCAGATTCTGGCGGACGAGTACGGCAATGTGGTCTGCCTGGGAGAGCGGGACTGCTCTTTGCAGCGGCGGAATCAAAAGCTGCTGGAGGAGACTCCCTCCCCCGGGGTCAGCCCGGAGAAGCGCAAAGCCATCATCGATCTGGCGGTGGCGGCGGTAAAGCAGATCGGCTACGTGGGGGCGGGCACCCTGGAATTTCTGCTGGATCAGCAGGGGAACTTCTGGTTCATGGAGATGAACGTGCGGCTGCAGGTGGAGCACTGCGTCACGGAGATGCTTACCGGCGTGGATCTGGTGAAGTGGCAGATCCGCATTGCCGCGGGCATTCCCCTGAGCTTCACCCAGGCGGACATTCCCATGGACGGCTGCGCCATCGAGTGCCGGATCAACGCCACCAGCTGCGGGCAGCTGGAGATGCTTCATGTGCCCGGCGGCCCCTCGGTGCGGTTTGACACCTGCCTGATCCAGGGGGATTCCATTTCCCCTTACTACGACCCCCTGCTGGGCAAGCTGATCGTCTACGCCAAAACCCGGGAGGAAACCCTGCGCAAGCTGCGGGCCGCCCTGTGCGAGCTGGTGATCCGGGGGATCCCCACCAACATCGAGGAGCATCTGGGGTTTGTGGCCGACGAGCGGTTCGTCAGCGGAAACTATGATCTGACATTTATGGGTAACAGGTGAGACAATGGCATTTATCAACTTTTTAAAACCGAAAAATCAACTGGAAGAGGGAGGCCGCACTGCCGCCCCTGTCCATGAGGACGCGGGGGAGCCGGAAAAGACCTGCCCCAACTGTCACAAGCCCATTCCCCTGAGCCGCCTGTGGGCAAACCACCTGGTCTGCCCCTGCGGGTATCACTTCCGGATGAACGCCCGGCAGCGGCTGGCCTTTATCGCTGACAAGGACAGCTTTCAGGAGCTGTTTCCCCAGCTGCGGGGCGGCGATCCGCTGCAGTTCCCCGGCTACACCGCCAAGCTGGAAACCGTCCGCTCCGTCAGCGGCGAGACCGAGGCGGTGATCTGCGGCACCGCCGCCCTGGACGGACAGAAGTGCTGCCTGTTTGTCATGGATCCCTACTTTATGATGGGCTCCATGGGCACCGCCGTGGGCGAGAAAATCACCCGGCTGTTTGAGTACGCCGCTGAGCGCCGGCTGCCGGTGATCGGCTTTACCGTCTCCGGCGGCGCCAGAATGCAGGAGGGTCTGCTGTCGCTGATGCAGATGGCCAAGACCAGCGCCGCGGTAAAGCGCCACAGCGACGCGGGGCTTCTGTACATTGCCGTGCTTACCGACCCCACCACCGGCGGCGTCACCGCCAGCTTCGCCATGGAGGCGGACATCCTTCTGGCGGAGCCGGGGGCGACCATCGGCTTCGCCGGGGCCCGGGTGGTGGAGCAGACCACCAAAAAAGCCCTGCCCAAGGGCTTCCAGTCGGCAGAATTCGTGCTCAGCCACGGCTTTGTGGACAGTCTCATACCCCGGGAGGGGCAAAAGCAGACGCTCTCGGAAATTCTGAGACTGCACCAGGGAGGAACAACGTGAGTCAAACACCGTATTTGCTTGTCAAGCAGGCCCGGGGCAGCAGCCGTCCCACGGGTCTGGACTATATTACAAATCTGTTCCAGGGGTTCCTGGAATTTCACGGCGACCGGCGGTACGGGGACGACCCGGCCGTTGTGGGCGGCGTCGCCTGGCTGGGCGGCAGCCCCGTGACGGTCATCGCCATCGAAAAGGGACACACCGCCAAGGAGCGCTCTGCCCGGAACTTCGGCGCCCCCAACCCGGAGGGCTACCGGAAGGCGCTGCGGCTGATGAAGCAGGCGGAGAAGTTCGGCCGTCCGGTGATCTGCATCATCGATACCTCCGGCGCCTGCTGCGGCATCGGTGCGGAAGAGCGGGGGCAGGGGCAGGCCATCGCGGAAAATCTGATGGAAATGAGCACCCTGTGCGTGCCGGTGATCTCCCTGCTCATCGGCGAGGGAGGCAGCGGCGGGGCTTTGGCTCTGGCTGTGGCCGACCGGGTATGGATGCTGGAAAACGCCGTGTACTCGGTGATCTCGCCCGAGGGCTGCGCCAGCATTCTTTGGAAGGACGCCGCCAAGGCCGAGGAAGCCGCCGCCAGCTTAAAGCTCACTGCCCAGGACGCTCTGGGGCTGGGGGTGGTGGATCGGGTTCTGTCCGAGGCGGATCTGGGCAGGCAGCCCTTTTACCAGCGGCTCCGGGGGATGCTCCGGCAGGAGCTGCAGATTCTGGCCGCCGACCCGGATCTGGTTTCCAAGCGCTACAGCCGCTACCGCCGTATGGGCACCGAGACGCTGCGGGGATAAGGAGGCACTATGAGCATCTACAAGCGATATTGTCAGGAGACCTTCACCCCCCAGGGGGCGCTGGAGGACATCCGTCTTCACTATCCGGACAATTTTAACTTTGGCTACGATGTGGTGGACGCCATTGCCGCCGAGACCCCGGAGAAACGGGCGCTGGTGTGGTGCAACACCGAAAACCAGGAGCGGATCTTCACCTTCGGAGATCTGCGCCGTTACAGCAACCAGATGGCGAACGCCTTTGCCGCCGCCGGCATCCGCCGGGGCAGCCGGGTGATGCTGGTGCTGAAGCGCCACTATGAATACTGGTTCGCGGTGATTGCCCTGCACAAGCTGGGCGCCACGGTGATCCCCGCCACCCATATGCTTACCGTCAGCGACTATGTCTACCGGCTGAACACCTCCCGGGCGGACGCCATTGTCTGCACCCCTCAGGGAGATCTGCCGGAAAAGCTCCGCCAGGCGGTGGAGAAAGCGGGCAGCCCCGCCATTCTCTGGACCGTGGGTCGGGATTTTCCCGGCCTGCGGAATCTCAGCAGGGAAATGGAAGCCGCCCCGGACACCCTGGAGCGGGTGGAGACCCATGTGACCGATCCCATGCTCATCTACTTCACCTCCGGCACCACCGGCTACCCCAAGGGCGTCATCCACGACTTTTCCTATCCTCTGGCCCACATTGTCACCGCCAAATACTGGCAGCAGGCGGAAGACGGGGGGCTGCACTTTACCGTGGCGGAAACCGGCTGGGCCAAGGCCTCCTGGGGCAAGATCTACGGTCAGTGGCTCATCGGCAGCGCGGTGATGGTTTTCGACTTTGACAATTTTGAACCGAAGCAGCTGTGCGCGGTGATCAACCGCTACGGTGTCACCTCCTTCTGCGCCCCGCCTACGGTGTACCGGTATCTGGTGCGCAAGGGCATTCCCGATATGCCCACCCTGCGCCACGCCTCCACCGCCGGAGAGCTCCTCAGCCCCGAGGTGTTCCGCAAGTTCCAGCAGCGCACGGGGCTTCCCCTGTGCGAGGGCTACGGCCAGACGGAGACCACCCTGCTTATGGCCAATTTCCGGGGACAGACCCCGGTGGAAGGCTCCATGGGGCGGATCAGCCCCCTGTACCAAATCGCTTTGGTAGACCAGCACGGCGCTCCGGCAGCCCCGGGGCAGCTGGGAGAGGTGGTCGTGGTCCCCAGGGAGCCGGGAAAGCGTCCTATAGGCATTTTTGCCGGATACCTGGATAACCCCAAGCAGTACCGCCACGCCTGGCGGGGCGGGGTCTACCACACCGGGGACAGCGCCTACATGGACGAACAGGGGAACTTCTGGTTCCACGGCCGGTTTGACGACATTATCAAAACCGGCGGCTACCGGGTGGGGCCTTACGAGGTGGAAAATATTCTCATGGAGCACCCCAGCGTGGTGGAGTGCAGCGTGGTGGGCGTTCCGGACGCCCTGCGGGGACAGGCCATCAAGGCCTTTGTGGTGATCCCCGGGAGCGTGTCTCCCTCTCCGGAGCTGGAAAAGGAGATCAAGGACTTCTGCAACAGCCGCCTGGCGGAGTACAAGTGGATCCGCCTGGTGGAGTTTGTCCGGGAAATGCCCAAGACCATCAGCGGAAAGATCCGCAAAACCGAGCTGCGCCAGGCGCACTGACGCAAAAAAGCCGAACCTTCAAGGTTCGGCTTTTTTATGGCAGCGGATCAGGCTTTTTGCGCCGTTTTCTTTTCGTGGGCGAACCGCTCCAGCTGGGGCAGCAGGATCAGGCAGATCAGCGCCGCGGTGAAGCCGCCGTTGTACAGGCAGAAGCCGCCGTGGAGGTTGGGCACCGAGGTCACAAGCAGGTAGTGCATCACCCCGGCCAGAATGCCAAAGGGCCAGCCGTATTTGTCCGAAATGGGGCTGAGGCCGTTGGCGTAGCACAGCCCCACGCAGATGGCCTGGGCGTTGATGGCGCCGGCAAAGTTCCCCCCGGCCAGGGAGGACAGCCAGCCGCAGACCACCGAGGCCAGGTAGTACCCCACCATGATCGGCCAGACGTTCCCCGGATGGGAGCCGGAGTTGCAGGTGGCCAGCATGCAGAACAGAATGCCGAAGGTAACGCCGTTGAAGGTGGCGCCGATGAGGTTATAGTACCCCAGGATAAACAGGCCGAAGACTCCCGCATTCATCAAAAACACCGGGTTTCCGTAGGTGGAGGAGAAATTGCTCACCTGGGCGGGATCCCGCAGCAGCCGCCAGTAGTCCCTGGGGCGGCAGCCCAGGGCAAAGGCCAGCAGAATCAGCAGGCCGAAAAGAATGCAGCAGAACAGGTTGGCGGTGAACCGGGAGGCCACCTGCAGAGTCTCGGCGGCAGGGGCGGCCGGCAGGTCGATGCCCATGGTCTTGTACAGCACCGCGTTCAGGAAGAAGGCGGTCATGCCGATGGGCAGGGCGGCGCTGTACAGGTCAAAGCCCTTATGTACCTTGGGGGAAAAAGCCAGGCCGGCGGGAAGGAAGAAGCCGATGGCCAGCCCCACCGCCAGCGCCAGCACCACCCCCACCGGGTGGAAGCCCACCACCTCACTGTGGGGATAGCGGATCATCAGATCGGTGATCAGCGGGGCAATGCCTGTGGAAAAGAGCATGGCGTTGACCAGGGTGCCGGGCTTTTCCTTCTTCACCAGGGCGTAGAGCAGCACCCCCAGGATGGTGGGCCAGATGTTCAGCACGTTGATGCCCCAGGAGCAGAAGCCCGTGGTCAGCAGCACCGCCAGGGTGGAGACGTTGTTGGGAGTGCCCCGGAACACCAGGAACAGCCCCAGGGAAATGGCGCATACCAGCCCCATGTTCAAAAAGGTGGCGGCATAGCCGCCCAGGGCGAAATAGTTGGTGGAGATCTTGCCGGGCTGGCTGAGGATCTGCCACAGGCCGGTGAACATGCTGCCCCGGTCGGGCATGCACACCGCCGCCGCCAGGAAGGCCAGGGCAAACAGCCCGAATATCAGCTTCAGGAAACTGCCTTCATCCAAGGATCTGATCTTTTTCATAACGTGCCTCCTAACTTGATTTGCCGATGCAAAAAAGGGCAATTCAGCCAAGCTGAATTGCCCAGACGGTCGGCATCACAGCTCCCGCACTCCCCTGGGGTAAACCCCATGCTCCGTCAGTTATGCGGAAGGATCGCTACTGCTATTGTAAGAAACCCGGAAGGATTTGTCAACTGAAAAATCCCTCCGGAAACGATTTCGGAGGGATTTTCTTCCGGCTCAGGAGGGGCTGTTTTCCTTTCGGGCGCTGACCCGTCCCTGGGGGTTGATCTCCCCGGCGGCCAGCAGGGAGCGCTTGGTCAGGTTGGGGCCGATCAGCTCGTACACCAGCACCGAGAACAGCACCACGTTCCGGGTCAGCGCCCCGTCGGGCAGGCTGGCCGCCGTCAGCGCCATGCCCAGGGCGACCCCCGCCTGGGGCAGCAGGGTGATCCCCAGATGGTCGGTGATTTTCTTATCCTGGCGGGTCAGGCGGCAGCTGCCGTAGGCGCCGAGATACTTGCCGGCGGAGCGGGAGAGGATATACAGCACGCCCACAATCAGCGTCACCGGCTGGGCAAGAACCTTTAAATCCAGCTCCGCCCCGGAGAGCACGAAAAACAGGATGTTCAGGGGCATCACCCAGTTGTCCACCCGATCCATCAGTTCTTCGGAGGTGGGGCAGACGTTGCAGAAGATGGTGCCGGTCATCATGCACATCAGCAGCAGGGAGAAGGAGCAGTGGATCCCCGCCGCTTCAAATTCCACCATGGACAGCCCGGCGGTCAGCAGCACAAAGGCCACGGAAATGCTCAGACGCTTGCTCCGGGAGTGGAAAAACTGCTCCACATAGTTCAGCAGCCAGCCCATCAGGCTGCCCGCGCCCAGGGACAGCAGAATCTCCACCAGGGGCTCCACCACAATGGCGGTCATGCTCACCTGGCCGTTGGACAGAGCGGAGGCAATGCCGTAGGATACGGAGAAGATCACCAGACCCACCGCGTCGTCAATGGCCACCACCAGCATCAGCAGCCGGGTCAGAGGGCCGTCGGCCTTGTACTGGCGCACCACCATCAGGGTAGCCGCCGGGGCCGTGGCGGAGGCGATGGCGCCCAGGGTAATGGCGCAGGGGATGGAGATGATCCGGGGGAAGCACAGGTGCAGGGCGATCAGGGCAATGTCCACCACCACCGTGGTGATCACCGCCTGAAGGATTCCGATGGTGATGGCCTTGGCGCCGGTGGCTCTCAGCTGGCTCAGCCGGAACTCGTTGCCGATGGTAAAGGCGATGAAGCCCAGAGCCGTCTGGGTGATGATGCTTAAGGACGACACCTGCTCCAGGGAGGAAAAGCCCAGACCGGGGATTTGCAGGGCGCCGATGCAGAAGGGCCCCAGAATCAGCCCCGCCACCAGGTAGCCAGTGACAGCGGGCATGTTGATCCGCTTTGTCACCCGGGACATCAACAGGCCGCCCACCAGCGCCACCGCCAGTGAAATCAGATAGGTTTCCATAGATAGATCCCTTTCCTTCTTCTGAAATTGCAAACCATATGATACCATTCTGTCCCGGTCCCCGCAAGGGCAATACCTGCCAAAGATTTCCGGCGGCAAGGGGGATCTTTGTGAATTTTGATAAAAGTCACAT
>CALXDT010000038.1 GCA_944387125.1 uncultured Oscillospiraceae bacterium
TTTGGCCGGGGCGCTTGTATGAGAAATTACTTGCCGGCGTTGGCAACCTGGGCAGCGACTTCAGCGGCGAAATCGTCCACCTTCTTTTCGATGCCCTCACCCTTGACGTAGTGAATGGCGTCAACGAACTTCACGGTGCCGCCCCGCTTCTTGGCGGCGTCGGCAATGTAGCCTTCCACGCTGCCCTGGAACAGATCGGAGCGGACAAAGTCCTGCTGCAGCAGGCAGCTCTCCTTGAAGAAGGCGTTGAGCTTGCCGGCGGCGATCTTTTCCTTGACCTGAGCGGGCTTGGAAGCCATCTTGGGGTCGTTGTCCATCAGGGCAACCTGCACCTGCATCTCGTGGTCAACATCGGCCTGGGGAACCAGGGACTTGTCCCAGTACTTGGGGCTCATGGCGGCAATCTGCATGGCAACATTCTTGCCCAGCTCGGTGACGTCGATGCCGCCTTCCACAGCCAGGTTGACCAGAACGCCGTGGGTGCCGCCGGCGTGGACGTAAGCCACGGAGGTGTTCTCGGCAAACCGGGCGAACCGGCGGATCTGAATGTTCTCGCCGATGGACATGACCTTCTCCTGCATGATCTCGGTGACGGTCAGGCTGGAGCCGGGGTAGGCGCAGGCCTTCAGGGCATCCACATCCGCGGGATTCTGGGTGGCAACGGCCTCGGCCAGCTTCTTCACCAGATCCAGGAAAGCGTCGGTCTTGGCGGCAAAGTCGGTTGCGGAGTTGACTTCGATGACCACGCCCACGCCGTTGATCACGGCAGCGTAGGCAACGCCCTCGGCGGCGATCCGGTCGGCCTTCTTGGCAGCCTTGGCCAGACCCTTCTCCCGGAGCCAGTCAACGGCCTTGTCCATGTCGCCGTCGGTGGCCTGGAGAGCCTTCTTGCAGTCCATCATGCCCACATTGGTCATTTCACGGAGCTTCTTAACGTCCTGTGCGGTAAAAGCCATTTTCGTATCCTCCTAAAAAATCCAATTATTCAGCAGCCTCAGCGGCTTCGGCGGAGGCTTCGGCAGCCTCGGCGTCTTCGCCCTGGCGGCCTTCGATGGCGGCGTCGGCCATGGCGGAAGCGATCAGACGGATGGCGCGGATGGCGTCATCGTTGCCGGGGATCACATAGTCGATCTCATCGGGATCGCAGTTGGTGTCCACAATGGCCACGATGGGGATGTTCAGCTTCCGGGCCTCGGCGATGGCGTTGCGCTCCTTCCGGGGGTCAACGATGAACAGAGCGGCGGGCAGCTTCTTCATTTCCTTCACGCCGCCCAGGTACTTCTCCAGCTTCTCAATCTCGCCCTGGTGCTTGATGACTTCCTTCTTGGGCAGCATGGCGAAGGTGCCGTCTTCTTCCATCTTGCGCAGCTGAGCCAGACGGTCAATCCGGGTGCGCATGGTGCGGAAGTTGGTCAGCATGCCGCCCAGCCAGCGGGCGTTGACATAGTAACCGCCGCAGCGGGTAGCCTCTTCCCGGATGGCGTCCTGAGCCTGCTTCTTGGTGCCCACAAACAGCACGTAACCGCCGTTGCCGGAGATCTCACGAACAAAGTTGTAAGCCTCTTCCAGCTTCTTCACGGTCTTCTGCAGGTCAATGATATAAATACCATTGCGCTCGGTGTAGATGTAGGGGGCCATTTTGGGGTTCCAGCGGCGGGTCTGATGACCGAAGTGTACGCCGGCCTCCAACAGTTGCTTCATAGATACGACAGCCATTTTGATATTCTCCTTTTCGATTTGTTTTTCCTCCACCCCGATCATCCCGCGCTGCCCGCCCACTGGGCACAAGGGTGCGCGATCCCCGGGTGTGTGGTTTGCGGGGCTTAAGCCCATGCCGATACATTATATCCGATGAAAACCATAATTGCAAGTATTATTTCCGAAAAATTTCAGAAAAATTCCGGGACTTCCCCGGTTTTTACAGGGGAAGTCCCGGCTTGGCTCTGGGGGTGCGGCACTGCTCCGGCTTGGCGTCCACCAGAACGATGTCCGGGCCGATGCGCTTGATGCAGCTCCAGGGAATGAGAAAATCCTCCCGGCGGATCAGACCCCCGGGAAACCGGCAGCGGCAGGGCACCACAATGGCGCACACATTCCCTTCGGGGACTTCCACCAGCACGTCGGTGACGAACCCCAGCCGCTGGCCGTTGCTGACGCAGATCACTTCCTTGCATTGCAGATCCGTAAATTTCATGGACATATCCATCCCGCCTTCCGGAGCATTGGACTGGAAGGCCGCGGGCGCTTCCGCCGCCGCTTCCGGTTACAGACTATGCCCGGAGGCGGGGGGATAGAACCGGAGGGTCAGGACACGCTGACGGATTTCCGCAGGGCGCTGATGGCGCCTTTCTCCAGCCGGGATACCTGCGCCTGGGAGATGCCCAGGGCGGCGGCTACCTCCATCTGGGTCTTTCCGTCGTAAAACCGCAGACTGAGAATCTGCTTTTCCCGGGGATTCAGTGCCCGGAAGGCGTTTCCCAGGGTGATATGCTCCATCCAGTTGGCCTCGGTATTTTTGGTATCCCGCACCTGATCCATCACCGTCAGGGGATCGCCGCCGTCGGCATACACCGGGTCATACAGGCTCACCGGGGCGCACACCGCGTCCAGGGCCCGGCTTACCTCCTCCAGGGGGATGGCCAGCTCGGTGGAGATTTCTTCCAGGGTCGGCTCCCGGCCCAGCCGGCTGGTCATCCATTCCTTGCATTGGAGCACCCGGTAGGCCACGTCCCGGATGGAGCGGGAGACCCGGATGGCGCTGTTGTCCCGGAGGTATCGGCGCACCTCTCCCGCGATCATGGGCACCCCGTAGGTGGAGAACCGAACCTGCTTGTCCGGATCGAAATTGGCGATGGCCTTCATCAGGCCGATGCAGCCCACCTGGAACAGATCGTCCGGATTTTCTCCCCGGCGGTCAAACCGCTGGATTACCGACAGCACCAGACGAAGATTCCCTTCAATGAGCCTTTCCCTGGCGGCAGCGTCTCCTGCTCTGGCTCTGCGCAGCAGGTGATCCATTTCCGCGTGGGACAATGTGGACAGCCTGGATGTGTTCACGCCGCAGATCTCTACTTTTCCCTGCATGGTGTTCCTCCTGGTTTGAATATATTATGGGTGCGGAACCACACCGAAAGCCTGAAAAGCCGGGGCTTCCGGGCGCGCTTTGCTCCGCCGGCCGGGAACGGCCGTGGGGGCCGACTCCCCGCCGGGGGAAAGAGCCCTTTGGGAAACACCCCGCCTTTGCTTCGCACAAACAGTATTCCCCGGCTCTGGCAGATGATACCAAAAAGTTTTTTGGCGCTTTTTCACAAAAATGCGCCGCCCGCTTGCCGTTCCCGCCAGGACTTGACACCGCATTTCTTACAAATTGTAAACTTTTTCTCCCGGTTTCTTTCGGAAGATTCCGTTTCCCGGCGGTGACGTAACATAAGGCTTTTGCAACCCTTTTGCGGTTTATGCAAAGACGTATGCATCCTTTCCACAGGGAGGCAGAAAATTGGAAAGCCCGGGAATAGCTGTTGAAAACTCTGAGTTTTCCACATTCTCCACAGAGTTTTCCACAAGGGTTATCCACAGCCTCCCCAAGCTGTGGATATGCAATTTCGGTTCACATAAAAAGAACCGACGGAAAATGACCAACTTCCCACTTTTTCGACCGTAGTTGTTTTTACCATGGCCTTTGGTTTGTGCAAAAATTCCCCTCTTGACAACCGGCTGTGGATAACCTCCCGGCCCGCGGAAGGCCGTCCGTCCGGCCTTCGGAAAAAAACTGAAAAAAGGGGTTGATTTTGCGGGATAGAAGCGCTATAATGTTAATTCGTATGGACAATAAACCGCAAGGAGGTGGAATCTATGCCCAACATTAAGTCCTCTAAGAAGGATGTTCTCTCTTCCAAGATTGCTTATGAGAAGAACAAGGCCAACAAGTCTGCGCTGAAGACCAACCTGAAGAAGTTCGACGCCGCTCTGGTGTCCGGTGACAAGACTGCTGCCGAGGCTGCCTACAAGGCTGCCGTGAAGGCGGTGGATCAGGCTGTCATCAAGGGTCTTCTGCACAAGAACAACGCTGCCCGGAAAAAGAGCAGCATGACCCTGAAGCTGAAC
This sequence comes from uncultured Oscillospiraceae bacterium, assembly GCA_944387125.1. GTDB lineage: Bacteria > Bacillota > Clostridia > Oscillospirales > Oscillospiraceae > Faecousia. Next base: position 4,105 of record CALXDT010000038.1, read on the forward strand.
AAGCTGGCCTGAACTCTCTGAAAATATCTCCCTCCCGGTTTTTCCCGGAGGGAGTTTTTTCATGTATCCTGAAGCCGAATTTTGCCGGAAGAAATCCGTTGCTTTATGGGGGCGTTTTGATTATAATGGAAATATGTCAGCAATTCCCGGCCATTGGAGGTGATGCCCTTGGCGAAGCTGAGTGATCCCATAACCATCCTGAAGGGCATCGGGGCGGCCAGGGCAAAGCAGTTTGCCAATCTGAATATCCGCACCCTGCAGGATCTGATCTGCCACTTTCCCAGAGGATATGAAGACCGCACCCGGCTGATCACCATCGGCGCGCTGGAACCGGACAAGCCCGCCTGCTTCCGGGCGGTGGTGATGAACACGCCCAGAACCTCCCACATCCGCAAGGGGCTGGATCTGACCCGTGTGCAGGCGGCCGACCACACCGGACGAATCAACCTGACGTTTTTTAACAGCCGGTTCGCGGCGGAGCAGCTGCGATACGGATCGGAGTACATTTTCTACGGCACCCTCACCGGGGACTATGCCGGCTACGGCATGACCAATCCGGTGTTTGAATCCCCCGATGCTCCGGGGGTCAGTACCCGCCGGGTGCTGCCCATCTACCCCCTGACTGCGGGGCTGAGCAATGGGGCGGTGGTGCGGGCTGTGACCCAGGCATTGGCAATTTGCGAAATGCCGCCGGAGATCCTGCCGGAGCCGGTGCGGCTGCGCTATGACATCCTGCCGGCGGAGCAGGCCTACCGGGTGATCCATCAGCCGGAGACCATGGCCCAGGCGGAACAGGCCCGGAAGCGGATGATTTTTGAGGAGTTTTTCGTATTTTCCGCGGGGCTGTCCCTGATGCGCGCCGACAGAGCCGGAAGGCGCACCCCGGCCTACCGGGAGCTGGATCTGGAGCCGTTTTACAGCGCCCTGCCCTTTGCCCTCACCGGCGCCCAGCGCCGGGCGGTGGATGAGATTCTGGCGGACTTCCAAAGGGGAACCCCCATGAACCGGCTGGTGCAGGGGGATGTGGGCAGCGGCAAGACCATGGTAGCCGCCGCGGCGGCCTACTGCGCCGGAAAAAACGGCCGGCAGACCGCGCTGATGGCACCTACGGAGATTCTGGCAGAGCAGCACTATGCTTCTTTGAAGAAACTCCTGGAGCCGTTGGGGATTTCTCTGGAGCTGCTCACCGGCTCCATGACGCCCAGGCAGAAGCGCCTGATCCGGGAGCGGATCGCCTCGGGAGAAGCCCGGGTCGTGGTGGGCACCCACGCCCTGCTCACCGACACGACGCAATTTCATAACCTGGGACTGGTCATTGCCGACGAGCAGCACCGGTTCGGGGTGGCGCAGCGCTCCAGGCTCTCGGAGAAGGGGGAAGATCCCCATCTGCTGGTGATGTCCGCCACCCCCATTCCCAGAACCCTGGCGCTGCTGATGTACGGAGATCTGGATGTATCCATATTGGATGAGATGCCTCCGGGCAGGGAACCGGTGGATACCTTTTTGGTGGGGGAAAGCTACCGTCCCCGGATCAACGCCTTTATCCGCAAGCAGGTTCAGCTGGGGCACCAGTGCTTTGTGGTCTGCCCGGCGGTGGAGGAGAATCAGGAGCTGGGGATCAAGGCGGCCTCCGCCTGGGCGGAGACCCTGGAGCAGAAGGTATTCCCGGATCTGCGGGTCTCCCTGCTCCACGGCCAGATGAAAGGGGCGGAAAAGGAAGAGACCATGGGGGCGTTTGCCCGGGGAGAGGCGGACGTGCTGGTGGCCACTACGGTGATTGAAGTGGGGGTGGATGTGCCCAATGCCACGCTGATGGTCATTGAGGACGCCGACCGGTTCGGCCTTTCCCAGCTGCACCAGCTCCGGGGGCGGGTAGGCCGGGGCAAGGCCAAAAGCTACTGCATTCTCACCACCCATAACCGCAATCCGGAAACCTTGCAGCGGCTGAAAGCCCTGTGCAAAACCAATGACGGCTTCCGGATCGCGGAGGAAGATCTGAAACTCCGGGGGCCCGGGGATTTCTTTGGATCCCGGCAGTCGGGGCTGCCCGCTTTCCGGGTGGCGGATCTGAGTTACGACCTGACCACCCTGAAACAGGCCCAGGCGGCCTCGACGGAATGGATCGACGCCCGGGGCGGCGAAGATTCCCCGGAGGCCGAGGCTCTGCGCCGGCGGATCGGGGAGCTGTTTCAGCGATCCAAAGGCACCATGAACTGACGTTTCCCGCGCAGGAGGCGCGTTCAGCAAATTCTACATAGAAAGGGAAGAACGATATGAAGCGTATCAAACATTTGGCGCTGTCGGCGGCGGTTCTCTGCCTGCTGCTGATTTTGGCGGCGCCCGCGGGCTTTGCCCAGGAGGCGGACGAAACCCCGGAAGCAGACGTTACCAGCGGCACCTGCGGGGATGGGCTTACCTGGAGCCTGAGCGGCAGCACCCTGACCATTTCCGGCAGCGGCGCCATGGACAGCGGATCTCCCTGGGCAGCCCACAAGGACAGCATCCGCACCCTGGTGCTTACCGGGGGAGTCACCACTGTGGGCGAGGAGGCTTTCGAGAATTTTGACCGGCTGACCACCATTGATTTCGGCAGCGACTTGCAGGAAATCGGCGTCCGGGCATTTGCCGGCTGCGACGGCCTGACCACCATCAGCCTTCCGGCCACCTTCCGGCTGTTCGGAGAGGAGTGCTTCCGGGACTGCAGCGGCCTGACCACGGTGATCTGTGCCGGCGGAATGCCCTCGTTCCGGGGAAACTGTCTGTGGAACGGCGGCCACATCACCGTCTATACCCCGGTGAACAACCCCTGGCCTCAGGAGCACGTTCAGGTGCTGGAGGATAACTTTGGCGGACGGCTGGAGGTTCTCATCGGCGAGCCTGCTTCCGAAGAGCAGACCTATGCGGTGACAGAGGCCACTGTGGCGGAATCTGTCACGGAACCCGCCACGGAGCCTGCCACAGAGCCCGCCACGGAACCCACTACGGAACCCACCACAGAACCTACCACAGAACCCACTACGGAACCCACTACGGAGCCCACTACGGTGCCCGCCACGGAACCCACCCAGGCGCCCACGACCTTGCCGGAGGAGACTGCTGAGCCGGACGCGGCGGATCAGCTGAGCAACGGCCTGATCTGGATGCTGTTGGGGGTGGGCGGTGTGAGCCTGCTGGCCGTTGTGGCGCTGATCCTGCGGAGCATCTGGCGCAAGGATGGGCAATACGACGGCTGAGGGGGGATCCCGCTGCCGCAGCTCCGTGACTGTTTTCACAACTCCCGGGAAAATCAACCATTTTTTGATTTTTCCGGGAGCGTTTTTGTTTGGAACGGAAAAAATAAAAAAGTGGTTGTAAGTTCCGAAAAAATGATGTAAAATAATATGACCTGTAACATGCAAAAAATGCGATCAACTCGCTTCTTTGGAGGGATACCAATGGAAAAACCAATTGTTCTGGTGATTATGGACGGTGTCGGCAAGGGCGACGGCGGCAGCGGCGACGCTGTGAAGGTGGCAAACACCCCCACCCTGGATAAGCTCCTGGCTACCTGTCCCCATACTTATCTGAAAGCCCACGGCACCGCGGTGGGTCTGCCCAGCGACGACGACATGGGCAACTCCGAGGTGGGGCACAACGCGCTGGGCTGCGGCCAGGTCTATTCCCAGGGCGCCAAGTTGGTGGGCGAGTCCATTGAAAACGGCGTGCTGTTCTCTTCCGAAACCTGGAAGGATCTGGTGGACAACGCGCTGTCCGGCAAGGCCATGCATTTCATCGGCCTGCTCTCCGACGGCAATGTGCACTCCAATATCCACCATCTGTTCGCTCTGCTGCGCAAGGCTCATGCGCAGGGGGTGAAAAAGGCCTACTGCCACATTCTGTTGGACGGCCGTGATGTGCCCGCCACCTCCGCGCTGGACTACGTGGACATGCTGGAGACGGTTCTGGCGGAGCTGAACACCCCCGGCTGTGACTATGCCATCGCCTCCGGCGGCGGCCGCATGCAGATCACCATGGATCGGTACGAAGCCAACTGGGGCATGGTGGAAAAGGGCTGGCGCACCCATGTCCAGGGGCAGGGCCGGATGTTCGCCTCTGCCCGGGAGGCCATTGAGACCTACCGCCAGGAGACCGGCTGCATCGACCAGGATCTGCCCGCCTTTGTCATCGCCCGGGAGGGCGCGCCTGTGGCCCGGATCGAAAACGGCGACAGCGTGATCCTCTATAACTTCCGGGGCGACCGGGCCCAGGAGATATCCCTGGCCTTTGACCGGAAGGACTTTGATAAGTTTGACCGGGGAGACTACACCGGCGTACACTTTGCCGGCATGCTCCAGTACGACGGAGACCTGAACATCCCCCAGCACTATCTGGTGCAGCCGCCTGTGATCACCAATACCCTGACGGAGGTTCTGTGCCAGGCTGGCATTCACGAGTACGCGCTGTCCGAAACCCAGAAGTACGGCCATGTAACCTATTTCTGGAACGGCAACCGCTCCGGCAAGGTAGACGAGAGCCTGGAGGTTTACGAAGAGATTCCCTCTGACATCATTCCCTTTGAGCAGGCGCCTGCCATGAAGTCCCGGGAGATCACCCAGAAGATGGTGGAGAACATGGCGTCGAAGAAGTTCCAGTTCCTGCGGTGCAACTTCCCCAACGGCGACATGGTGGGGCACACCGGCGTTATGGAAGCGGTGGTCTACGCCATGGAGTGCGTGGACAAAGGGCTGGCCGCCATTTTGGAGGCCGCGGACAAGTACGGCTACACCGTGCTGATCACCGCCGACCACGGCAATGCCGACCAGATGACCGAAACCAAGAAGGGCAAGACCTCTGTGCGCACCGCCCACTCCCTGAACCCCGTGCCCTTTATTATCTATGATAAGGACAAGCAATGGCAGATCAAGGAAGGCAGCTACGGCCTGGCCAATGTGGCGCCCACGGTGGTTCGGATGATGGGGCTTTCCGCCCCGGACTGCTGGGAGCAGAGCATGGTCTGATACTGTTTCTTGATGAAAGAATTTCCCTTTCATCAAGAAGGCATCGCCTTACGGCGCTGCCGCTTTACTGATATTTTGAATTTGGAGGTACTGATCTATGATCCGTCATGAAAATGAAAACGGCAGCGTGAATGTCAGCACCAATGTCTACAGAGATATTGTCGGTACGGCAGCAACCAACTGCTTCGGGGTCAAGGGCATGGCTGCCCGGAGCCTCACCGATGGGGTGTACCACATTCTGCGCAAGGAGTCCGTGGGCAAGGGCGTGCGGGTTCAGTTCCACGAGGACAATTCCATTTCCATTGATCTGCACATCATTGTGGATAACAACGTCAACCTCAGCGCCGTGGGCGCTTCCATCATTTCCGAGGTTCGCTACGTAGTGACCCAGTGCACCGGCACCGAGGTGCGTGCCGTCAATGTTTATATCGATTCGATGATGATCGGGTAAGGATTCGGAGGTAACGAAATTGAAGCAAGTCATCAACGGCGCCGATTTTCGCAGAATGATCATCAGCGCGGCTGCCGCTATTGAGCAGCACAAGCAGGCGCTGAACGAGCTGAACGTGTTCCCTGTCCCTGACGGGGACACCGGCACCAATATGTCCATGACCATCAACGCCGCCGCGGCGGATCTGCGCAAGGCGGAGGATCCGGAACTGGGTGAGGCCGCTAAAATCGCGGCCTCTGCCATGCTCCGGGGCGCCAGAGGCAACTCCGGCGTGATTCTGTCCCTGCTGATGCGGGGCATCTCCACCCGGCTGAAGGGGCAGACCGACTGCGACGGCGTGCTGTGGGCCGCTGCCCTTCAGGAGGGCGTGGACGCCGCCTACAAGGCGGTTATGAAGCCTGCGGAAGGTACCATCCTGACGGTGGCCCGTCTGGCCGCCGCCCAGGCCGGGAAGGCCGCCCAGGAGAACAATTTCATTGAGTTCGTTCAGGAGGCTGCCATCGGCGAAGCCAAAACCGCCCTGGCCGATACCGTCAATCAGAATCCGGTGCTGAAGAAGGCCGGCGTGGTGGACGCCGGCGGCAAGGGCTGGCTGGTGGCGCTGGAGGCCATGATGGCCGCCCTGCGGGGAGAAGACATCATCGCGCCGGAGGCCGGCGAGGCCGTTTCGGTGAAAGACAGCGCGGATTTTTCCGACTTCAACACCGAAGACATCACCTTCTCCTACTGCACCGAATTCATCATCTCCCGGGAGAACCAGAAGGATCCCCAGCTGCTGCGCCAGTTCCTGGATCAGCTGGGCGACAGCCTGGTGCTGGTGGACGATGAGGAGATTATCAAGGTCCATGTGCATACCAACGATCCCGGCTCCGCCCTCCATGAGGCCGTGTCCTACGGCTCCTTTGTGACGGTGAAAATCGAGAATATGCGCCTGCAGCATACGGAAAAGGTCATGACCGAGCAGGAAAAGGCCCCGAAGATCGCGGAGCCGGAAAAGCCGCTGGGCGTGGTTTCCGTCTGCGCCGGGGAGGGCCTGGCGGACGTGTTTACCAACCTGGGGGTGGACGCCATCATCTCCGGCGGCCAGACCATGAACCCCAGCACCCAGGATATTCTGGAAGCGGTCAACCGGGTACCTGCCGAGACGGTTTTCGTGCTGCCCAACAATAAGAATATCATCATGGCTGCGGAGCAGGTCAATGACCTGACCCCCAAGAACGTGGTGGTGATTCCCTCCAAGACCGTTCCCCAGGGCGTAACGGCTATGCTCAACTTCAACCCCGAGGGAACCGTGGACGAGAACGTGGAAGCCATGACCGAGTCTCTGGGAACCGTGGACACCATGCAGATCACCTACGCTGCCCGGAACTCCGACTTTGACGGCTACGACATCCACGAAGGTGACTACCTGGCCCTGTACGGCAACCAGCTCTTCGGCACCAGCCAGGATATCAAGGTGCTGCTCAAGTCTCTGTCAGAGAAAGTCCGCGACGACGGCAAGGAGTATGTCACTATTTACTATGGCGCCGATGTGAAGGAAAAGCATGCCCAGAAGGCAGCGGATCTGTTTGCGGATATCTGCCCCAATGCGGATGTGAATCTGCTCAGCGGCGGTCAGCCGGTATATTACTACCTGATTTCCGCAGAATAAACCTGTTTTCGCCCGCTGCCCCCTGGGCAGCGGGCCGGTTGCTTTTTTAGAAATTTGCCACATACATTTCCTGCAAATACATAGATTTCCACAGGAATCTGCTGGCTTCTGAAACTTTGGAGCCGAAAGGAGGAAGTGCCATGCGGG
>CALXDT010000039.1 GCA_944387125.1 uncultured Oscillospiraceae bacterium
CCCCCAAGAACGTGGTGGTGATTCCCTCCAAAACCGTGCCCCAGGGCGTGACGGCTATGCTGAACTTCAACCCCGAGGGAAGCGTTGCGGAGAACACCCAGGCGCTGACCGATGCTCTGGGCACCGTGGAGACCATGCAGATCACCTATGCCGCCCGGAACTCCGACTTCGACGGCTACGATATCCACGAGGGGGACTACCTGGCGCTGTACGGCAGCCAGCTGTTCGGCACCAGCAGGGACATCAAGGTGCTGCTGCGCTCCCTGGCGGAAAAGGTGCGTGACGACGGAAAAGAATATGTAACCATTTACTACGGCGCGGATGTGAAAGAAAAGCACGCCCAGAAGACGGCGGATCTGTTCGCGGACATCTGCCCTGACGCGGATGTGAATCTGCTCAGCGGCGGACAGCCTGTATATTACTATCTGATCTCCGCAGAATAACAAAGGCATCCGCCCGCTGTTCTGATTGCAGCGGGCGGCCTGCATTCCCGGGGTTCCGGGAGGCATCCCGGCGGACTTGGCGCATAAGGATAAAAAGAGCGTATGGATATCTCCACATTTGTCAGTTACTTTGAAGACTACGGCGGCTGGGCGATTTTTCTGATCGTTCTGCTGGAATACCTGAACCTGCCCGGGTTCCCCGCGGGGGTCATTCTGCCCCTGGCAGGGGTTTTCGCCGCCCACCAGAAGATCAGCCTCGCCGGCGTTATGGCCATTTCCGTGGCGGCCGGGGAGCTGGGCAGCATCTGCCTGTATCTGGTGGGGCGCTGGGGCGGAACGGCGCTGCTGGAAGTGTATCTGAAAAAGTTTCCGAAGCACCGGCCGGTTCTGGAGCGAACCTTCCGGCTGATCCGGGAGCGGGGATATATGGGCGTGTTTATCGGGAAGCTGATTCCGGTGGTCCGCACCCTGATTTCCGTTCCCGCGGGGCTGGTGCGGATGAATTTCTTCCGGTATGCCATCGCCTCGGTTTTGGGCGTGGTCATTTGGAATGCCGTATTTGTGGGGTTGGGATATGTGCTGGGCAAGCAGGTGTTCGCCCTGCTGGGAGTCTGAAATGCAATATGGGAGGAATGGCATGAAGCACGGTGAAAATGGGAACCTCTTCTGGCGGCTGCTCTCCGCTCTGTTGTCGGCCAAGGAAATGAATATCCCCCTCCACGCGGCCTACGCGGGGTACTTTATCATGCTGGCGCTGTTTCCAACGCTGATGCTGATCCTGGCTGCCCTGAACTATGTGGGCATCGGTGCGGAAAACTTCATGGATCTGATCCGGGGATTCCTGCCCGGGGCGCTGGTGGGCACGGTGGAGCAGCTGGTGGACAGCACCAGCCGGGATTTTTCCGGGGCGCTGCTGGGCGTATCCGCCCTGACGGCCCTGTGGGCTGCCAGCCGGGGAATCTACGGCCTGCTGCGGGGGCTGAACGCCATTTATGACGTTTCCGAAGACCGGGGCTACCTGTACACCCGCTTCATCAGCGTGGGATACACCTTTTTGTTCCTGCTGGTGCTGGTGCTGACACTGGTGCTCCATGTGTTCGGCAGCGGGGTGATCGCCCTGCTGAGCCGGACGGAGCTGGGGGTGCTGGGGGTGGTGGTGGATCTGCTGAATCTGCGGTTTTTCCTGCTGCTGATTCTCCAGAGCCTGATCTTTACAGCCATGTTCATGACCCTTCCCAACCGGCGCAACCGGTTCCGGGACAGCCTCCCCGGCGGGGTGCTGGCCTCCCTGGGCTGGCTGGTATTTTCGGATCTGTTTTCCATCTATGTGGAGAAGTTTTCCAACTATTCCAGCATCTACGGCTCTGTGTACGGCGTGGCCGTGGCGATGCTGTGGCTGTACTTCTGCCTGCGCATCCTGTTTTACGGCGGCGCCCTGAACCGCTATCTGATGGAGCGGTAACGGGAAAATATGGATTTTCTGTAAATCTTTTGGGCGTTTACGGCTTGTTCACAGTTTTCCTGTAGAATACAGGGGATGAATGTGCCGCGGGGCAGGGAACCCCCGGCGAAGGAGGCTGCTATGTTTGGTTATGTAAGCGCCAACTGGAAAGAATTGACAAAGGAGCAGCAGCAGCGCTATCAGTCGGTGTACTGCGGCATTTGCCGCGGCATCCGGGGCAGCTTCGGCAGCGCCGCGCGGCTGGGACTGAGCTACGACATGGCCTTCCTGGCGCTGCTGCTGATGAGCCTGTACGAACCGGAGGAGGACGGCGGCAAGCGCAGCTGCATGCTGCACCCGGCAAAGCCCCGCCCCTGGGTGGACAACCGCTTCGTCCGCTATGCCGCGGACATGAATGTGGCGCTGGCCTACTATAACTTCCTGGACGACTGGCAGGACGACCGCAAGCACGCCGCGAAATGGATGGCGGATGCGTTGAAAAAATCCCTGCCCCGGATCCGGGAGCAGTATCCCAGACAGTGCCAGGCGCTGGAAACCTGCATGGGAAAGCTGTCGGAACTGGAAAAAGCCGGCTGTCCCAACCCGGACGAAACCGCCGGCGCCTTCGGGGCGCTGATGGGAGAGCTGTTTGTGTTTCAGGAGGATCTGTGGGCGCCCACTCTGCGGCAGATGGGCGATGCGCTGGGCAGATTTATCTACCTGCTGGACGCGGCGATGGACTATGACAAAGACAAGCGAAAGGGAAAATACAACCCCTATCTGGCCATGGGCATGGAGAAAGACCCGGTCAGGTGGGAAGAATATCTGGTGCTGACCATGGGAAGAGCCACAGGGGCTTTTGAAAGGCTCCCCCTGGTGCAGGACAAGGCTCTGCTGGATAACATTCTGTACAGCGGCATTTGGGTCAGCTACCGGGCAAGCAGGAAAGGTGAGGGAAAGCCATGATCGACGATCCTTATAAGGTTCTCGGGGTCAGTCCCGACGCCTCCGACGAAGAGATCAAACGGGCGTATCGGAAGCTGGCCAAGAAATATCACCCGGATCTGAACCCCGGGGACAAGGAAGCCGCCCAAAAAATGCAGGAGGTCAACGCGGCCTACGAGCAGATCAAGAACCCGGAAAAGGCCGCCCAGAGCGGCGGAAGCCAGGGAGGTTACGGCGGCTACGGCGGCTATGGCGGCTACAGCGGCGACTACGACCCCTTTGGCGGGTACAGGCAGCGGCAGGGAGGCGCCTACGGCGGCGACCAGTACCAGCAGGCGGCATATCAGTATCTGCGCTTTGGCCGGTATCAGGAGGCGCTGAACGCCTTGAACAACGCTTCCCAGCGGGATGCCCGGTGGTACTATCTCAGCGCTCTGGCCAACAACGGCCTGGGCAACCAGGTGACTGCGCTGGAGCACATCCGCCGGGCGGTGAGCATGGAGCCGGACAACCAGGAGTACATCCAGGCCCTGAACCAGATCGAGCACGGCGGCGCCGCCTACCGGCAGCAGGCCGGGAACTTCGGCGGATTCACCATGGGCGGAAACCCCTTCCTGAACCTGTGCCTGTGCTATCTGTGCAATGTGTTCTGCTGCGGCGGCCGGGGAATGTTCCTGTGCTGCTGAACCGAAAAAAATACCGGCGTCTCCGGGAGAAATCCTCCCGGGGACGCCGGTTTTGCCTTTGACGCTATTCTGCCAGCAGGGTCTGCTCCAGCATGGTTCGGGCGGCATCCATATCCGCCACCAGAACGGCCATTCCGTCAATATTCTGGTTGGTATAGGTTCCTGACGCGGGCACGTGCTGGCTCACCAGCTCCGCCTGGGACAGCATGGGGAACAGCTCCAGGGCGTAGGCCAGAATGCGCAGATTGCTCAAGTCCGTGGTGAGCATGGGCAGGATCTGATTCATCAGGGAGACCATGGTGGGCAGGCTGGCGCCGCGGTAGGCATCCAGCAGGGCGCTGACCACCTTCCGCTGGCGGCTGGTGCGGCTGAAATCTCCGTCGGCGTCCAGCTTCCGGATCCGGGCATAGGCCAGCGCCTGGTCGCCGTCCAGCTGCTGCACGCCCGCAGACAGGCTGCTGCCGGTTTCTTCGTTGATCAGCTCCGCCTCATCCTGACGCAGCTCTATTTCCACGCCCCCGAGGATGTTGATCACCTGGGAGAACTGGGAAAAATCCACCTCAACATTGCCGTCAATATAAAGGCCGAAATTCTCCTGGAGGGTATCATCCAGCAGGGACATTCCTCCGGCGGCATAGGCGGCGTTGAGCCGGTTGCTGGAATAGCCGGGAATCTGCACGTACAGATCCCGCAGGAACGAGGTAAGAACGATCTGCTTTGTCTTCTTGTTGAAGGTGCACAGGAGGATGGAGTCGGATCTGGCTCGCCCCTCGCCCTCCCGGCGGTCCTGGCCGATGAGCAGAATGTTGACGATGGAGCTTCCTTTGCCGCCGATCTGGGTGGCGTGGCTGTCAAACTGCACGTCCCCGGCGCTGATGGAAGGGGAATCGCCGCTGCCGCTCCCCTGGTCGGTGGCCAGGTAAGCATCCAGCTCTTCCTGAGAAAGCTGGTAGGTATCCTGGGGATCCACATAGTTGATCTGCCCCAGCAGGTGCTGAAAATAAACCGTTCCCCCTACCATGACCACCAGGATCACGCCCAAAAGGGTGCAGAGCAGCTTCATGATGATCCGGGGGATAGAAGATCGCCTTTTTGGTTGTCGCATAGAAAGACTCCTGATCGGTAATAATGAATTGCCCATGGGGGTATGGAACTAGGATATGTATCTGTGTCCAAATCATTCCTTCCCGATGCCGGCGGCTTCCGGAAGATGCTGCCGAAGAATCTCCGACAGCCGGGAAATGAACACGCCGTTGGTGGGGCGCTTGGGGCCGGGCAGAAAGTACCGGTTCCAGACCGATTCCTGACGCCGCCGCCAGGCATAGTCCAGGGCGCTGCGGATGGAACGCTCCACCACCTGCCCGGGACGGTCAAACCGGCTGCCTACCCGCGGATACAGCTCCTTGGTGATGGGCTGGGTGGGATCAATGGCCATGAGCAAAATGGCTTCCTGCAGATAGGCGTAACCGTCGTGCTTGACGCTGACGCCCAGGGAGATTAAAAGCTCGCTGACAAACTCCGCCGGGGAGAAGGGGCGGGGATTGCGCAGCAGAGCCATGACCTGATCGGCAGCGGCCTGCAGGTCGCAGGGCTTTTGCATCACATAGCCCACACCCAGCTGCCCCAGGGTGTTCAACACATAATCGCTTAAGAAGCTGCTGACCACCAGAACGGCGGGACAGATGTCCTCCCGGGCGATGGCTTGCAGCAGACTGATGCCGTCCAGCTGGGGAAGCAGAAGATCCAGGACCAACGCATCGCAAGGCTCCTGACGCAGAATCTCCAGGGCCTCCATGCCGGTTTGGCACAGGAGCACCCGGTGATGCTCCGCCAGCAGCCCGGCCAGCGCTTGCTGAAAAATCTCGTTGCTGTCCGCGATCAAAAGAGTTGACTTTTCCATGACCCCACCCCAAAGAACAGGATAAACATAGAATAGCATATGGCAAAAAGATTTTCAATTGATCACGGCTTCCGGATTTCCGACAATTTTCGACAAGATTTCCGGGATGCCTTGCCCCAAGGGAAACGCCCGGATACCGGTTCCGGCAATCCTCCTGATGGGGCAGGGGCAGAAGGGCGCGGGAAGGGCATCCGGGCGGTAAGGCTGGGGAATCAGCCGAAATAGCGGCGGAAGTAATCGTACATATCCTCGGAAGGGGGTTCCTCCGCAGGCAGTGTTTCCGCAGATTCGCCGGTGGTCTCCTGGGGCTTTTCGTCCAGGACGATGTCCAGGGTGATCTCCTTGCCGCTGCGCAGGATGGTGATAGTGGTCTGCTCCCCGGGGGTGAAGTCTCGCAGTGCCCGGATCAGTTCAAACTGGTTGCTGACCGTGCTATCCCCCAGGGCGATGATAATGTCCTTGGGCTGGATGCCCGCCTGATCGGCGGCGTATCCTTCCACCACTTCCACCACATAGGCGCCGGTGGGCAGGTTGAACATGGCGGCGGAATCTTCATCGGTATCGGTGACGGTGATGCCCAGATAGGCGGTGCTTACATAACCGTGATCCACCAGATCGCTGATGGAATCCATCACGTCGTCAATGGGGATGGCAAAGCCGATGCCTTCAATGGACGCGCCGGAGTCGGTGGTGCCGGAATACTTGGCGGTGGTGATGCCGACCACTTCGCCGTACATATTAAACAGCGGACCGCCGGAGTTGCCGGGGTTGATGGAAGCGTCAGTCTGGATCATGCTCAGAACGCTGTTGCTGGTTGTGACCTCCCGCTTGATGCCGCTGACATAGCCCACCGTCTGGGTGGCGGTCAGCTCTCCCAGAGGGCTGCCGATGGCAACCACCATATCGCCGATGTTCAGAGCCTCGCTGCTGCCGAGCTTGGCTGCGCTGAGCCCCGAGGCGTCGATCTTCAGCACCGCAAGATCGTTGGTGGAATCGCTGCCGATGATCTGCGCGGGATATTCTGTGGCGTCATGGAGGATCACCTTTACGTCGTCGGCATTTTCCACCACGTGATAGTTGGTGATCACATAGCCGTCTTCGGTGAGGATAAATCCGGAGCCGGAGGTGCTGCCGCTGCTGGAACCGTAAAAGCTGCTGGTTTCAACGGTGCCGGTAATGGCTACCACAGAGTCCACCGCGGCGGTATACAGCTGCCTGGGCGTCAGGGCGGTGCCTTCCGGAAGGGCGGCGGCGCCGCCGGGAGCGGTCACGTCGTCCAGCTGTTCCTCCAGATCTTCGATCCGGTCGGTAAGCGCGGAGACAGTGTCCTCGGTGCGGTCCTCCCAGTATTCGTTGATGGCGGCGGCGGTGATCAGACAGCCGCAGGCCACCAGCGCCACAGAGGCCGCGGCCGCGCCAATGGCCTTCCAGATTCTGCGGGGGCGCTTCCGCTGTTTCCGGGGAGATTCCTCCCGGGCGGGCGCGGAATGCTGCGCTTGATACTGCTCCCGGGTCTGGGGCTGGTAGAAGGTCTCCTCCTGAAACCGGTGCCCGGAGGTCTCATAGGGGGAGTTGGCATAGGGAGATTCTTTTCTGCCGGTGCCGGCGCCGGAATAATAGGAGCCGGAGACCGTCTCCTCCGGCGCCTGGGGCTCCGGGGCGGGTTCGCCGGACGCCTGGGGCTCCGGAGCGGATTCGCCGGACGCCTGGCTTTGGTCATCCGGGGCGGAGGGCGCGGGAATCTGGGAAGCAGGTTCCGCTTCGGAAGGAGCCTGGGTCTTCCGGGGAGCTTCGGGAGCGGATTGGGTCCCGGTATCGGATCCGGGATCGCCGGGGAAGGAAGGGGTTTCAAAGGTATCCATAAATTAACGGCCTCCTTTTTCTGGGATCCAGTATAAAGAGCGGTTGTGAATAAAATATGTATCCGGGGCGAACGAAGTAAAAATATCCCAAGTTTTTACCATCATACTCTTTTTTCCGGGAAAGGTCAAGAAAAATCGCGGCAGCGGAGGGCTGCCGCGGCAAAACTTATTTCTGACGGAAGGACTTGCAGTCGGTGCATTGATCCATGGAGGGGCTGGCCTCGTGGGTGCCCACCAGAATGCGGTTCAGAGAGCAGTAGTTTTCTCCCTGGCAATGGTGCGCGCACTGCTGGACGGTGCACTCAATGCTTTTATTGGCGTGACAGTTCATAAACGTAACCTCCTTTGTTTTGGGATTCGGGAATAGTATGACCCCCGGGTGAGAAAATATACCCAGAAGCGGCGGAACGATTGCAATTTCTCCTGCAATATGATATGATTTGTGTTGCCAAGGAAGGCGGGAACAAGGGAGAAACACAAAACCGTCTCATGGGGAAAGGAACTGTTATGGCATACATTGCTCCATCGATTTTGTCGGCAGATTTTGTCAATTTGGAACGGGATATCCGCGACATCCGGGATAATGGCGCGGATTGGCTGCACGTGGACGTGATGGACGGCATGTTTGTGCCCAATATCACCATCGGCATTCCTGTGGTCCGCGCCATCCGGCGGGTGACGGATCTGCCCCTGGACGTGCACCTGATGATCCGGCAGCCCATCCGGTACGCGGAAGCGTTTATCAAAGCCGGGGCGGACTGGCTGTGCATCCATGTGGAGGCGGACACCCTGGAGAACAACCTGGCCTGTCTGGACAAGATCCGGGCACTGGGCTGCAAAAGCGCCGTTTCCCTGAAGCCCGGCACCTCCGCGGAGGAAGCCCGGCCGTATTTGGAAAAGTGCGATATGATTTTGGTGATGACGGTGGAGCCGGGGTTCGGCGGGCAGAAATTCATGGCGGACATGATGCCCAAGCTGCAAGCCCTGCGCCGGATGCTGGATGCGGTGAACCCCGGCTGCCTTTTGGAGGTGGATGGGGGCGTGGACGCCAATACCCACGCCATCTGCAAGGAAAACGGCGCCCAGGTGCTGGTTACTGGTTCGGCCTATTTCAAAGCCGCTGACCGAAAGGCCTTCGTTCGGATGATCCAGGGGTAAAGGGGTTTTTACCGGAAATTCCCCATCCGGGAATTGACATTTGAAACAGTGAACGGTATAATATATGTGGAAAAGCCCGGGCTGCGTCGCATACCGGATTTCCGTTCGTAAATCCAAAGGCGAAATACGTCTTTTGAAAGAAAGGAAAATTGCCATGATTTATAGTGCAGAAGTACAGCATATGTGCTCCGTGGCCAAGGGCGCCTATCACGGCCCCGCGCCCATTCCCGAAGAGGGCAAATGGGTGCAGGTCAAGGAAATTAAGGATGTCAGCGGGTTCACCCACGGCATCGGCTGGTGCGCTCCCCAGCAGGGCTGCTGCAAGCTGACCCTGAATGTGAAGGACGGCATCATTGAGGAAGCTCTGGTGGAGACCCTGGGCTGCTCCGGCATGACCCATTCCGCCGCCATGGCCTCTGAGATTCTCATCGGCAAGACCATTCTGGAAGCACTGAACACCGACCTGGTGTGCGATGCCATCAACACCGCCATGCGGGAGCTGTTCCTGCAGATCGTCTACGGCCGCAGCCAGTCTGCCTTCTCTGAGGACGGCCTGGCGGTGGGCGCTTCTCTGGAAGACCTGGGCAAGGGTCTGCGCAGCCAGGTGGGCACCATGTTCGCCACCAAGGAAAAGGGCCCCCGTTACCTGGAGATGGCGGAAGGCTATGTGACCCGCTGCGCTCTGGACGAGGAAAACCTGATCATCGGTTACGAATTCATCAATCTGGGCAAGATGATGGACTTCATCAAGAAGGGCGACGATGCCAACACCGCTCTGGAAAAGGCCAAGGGTTCCTACGGCCGTTTCGCCGGTGCTGCGAAATACATCGATCCCCGTCACGAATAAGAGGAGGACGCTGCAATGGCTTTGTTTGAAGGTTACGAAAGAAAGATCGACAAGATCAACGGCGTCCTGGCTCAGTACGGCCTGAACTCCGTGGAGGAGTGCCGGGAGATCTGCCAGGCCAAGGGCTTCGATCCCTATGAGATTGTTAAGGGCATTCAGCCCATCGCCTTTGAAGATGTGGCCTGGTCCTACTGCGTAGGCGCCGCCATCGCTCTGAAGAAGGGCGTCAAGACTGCCGCTGAGGCCGCCGAGGCCATCGGCATCGGCCTGCAGGCTTTCTGCATCCCCGGCTCCGTGGCCGAGGATCGGAAGGTGGGTCTGGGTCATGGCAACCTGGGCGCGATGCTGCTGCGGGACGAGACCAAGTGCTTCGCCTTCCTGGCCGGCCACGAGTCCTTCGCCGCTGCCGAAGGCGCCATCGGCATTGCCCGCTCCGCCAACAAGGCCCGGAAGGAGCCCCTGCGGGTCATCCTCAACGGCCTGGGCAAGGACGCTGCCCAGATCATCTCCCGGATCAACGGCTTTACCTATGTGCAGACCCAGTTCGACTACTAAACCGGCGAGCTGAAGGTGGTTCGCGAGATCCCCTACTCCACCGGTGAGCGGGCGGCTGTCCGCTGCTACGGCGCCGACGATGTGCGCGAAGGCGTTGCCATCATGCACAAGGAGGGCGTGGATGTGTCCATCACCGGCAACTCCACCAACCCCACCCGGTTCCAGCATCCTGTGGCGGGCACCTACAAGAAGGAATGCATCGAGCAGGGCAAGAAGTATTTCTCCGTGGCTTCCGGCGGCGGCACCGGCCGTACCCTGCACCCGGACAACATGGCTGCCGGCCCCGCTTCCTACGGCATGACCGACACCATGGGCCGTATGCACTCCGACGCGCAGTTTGCCGGTTCTTCCTCCGTCCCCGCCCACGTGGAAATGATGGGCTTCCTGGGCGCCGGCAACAACCCGATGGTAGGCATGACTGTCTCTGTGGCCGTTGCTGTTGAGGAAAGCCTGAAGTAAGCGGGGAAAACCCCTGGTTTGAACCGAAAGGTTCAAGCCCTGAAATCCCATAAAAAAGCAGGGAAGCACATCCTTTCGGACGGATCCGTTAAGATGTGCTTCCTGTTTTTTGGGGAATCCCTGTTTCCGGGGAACGGGCTGTACGTTTCCGGGAACCGATGGTATCATACGAAAATCGTTGGCGGTATTTTGTGCCGGATGGCGGGATTTCCGGCACGGGAAGTCCATGAAAGAGGGAGAAACGAACATATGAATGCTCTGATACAGAAATTGCGGCGGGATCGGAAGGATCTGGGGTTTTGCCTGCTGGCGGCCTTCCTGTGGGGCTTTGCGGCGCACGGGTACAGCTTTACCGACAACAGCTTTTCCCACGATTCGCTGAATGAGCTTCACGGCGCCATTTTCGGCAGCACCTGGAAGGTGGAGCTGGGACGAGCCTTTGTGCCCTTTTACCGGGATCTGGTTCGGGGAGACGCCACCGTGCCCTGGCTGATCGGGATCCTGTCCCTGGCGTTTTTGGGACTGTCGGTATTTTTCCTTACCCGGATCTTCCGGATTCAGTCCAAGGGGCTGACCGTGGTTACTGCCGGGATTCTGACAGTCAATCTCTCGGTCTGCGCCATTGCGGCTACCTATCTGCACGACCTGGACTGCTATATGCTGTCGCTGCTGTGCGCGGTGCTGGCGGTGTACCTGTGGAAGGAAAGCCGGCGGGGCTTCTTGCCGGGGGCGGTGCTGATCGCCGGTTCCCTGGGGCTGTACCAGGGGTATATCAGTTCGGCCATTGTTTTGATCATGCTGGTGTGCATGCTGGATCTGCTTCAGGGGCAGGCCTTCCGGGATGTGCTTTTCCGGGGACTGAAGGCCATTGGGATGCTGCTCCTGGGGGGCGTGCTGTACTACGCGGCCCTGCAGGCGGTACTGGGGATTTTTGACGTCACCCTGGCCTCCGGAAGCTACAATTCCATGGGGCGGATTCTGGAGCTGACGCCGAAGCTGTTCCTGGAACTGACGGTGGACGCCTACCGGGACTGGTTCCGGCGGCTGCTCCATGCCAGTTCCGCCTATCCCGCTGCTCTGATTACCGGGGTTACGGCGCTGCTGGCGCTGATATCCGCGGCGGCGGTGGCGGCCGCGCTGGTGAGCAAGACCCTTCGCTGGCCGGAAAAGCTGCTGCTTCTGGCGCTGACGGCGCTGCTTCCCCTGGGGATGAACCTGCTGTATGTGCTGAATCTGGGGGAGATCCACGACGTGATGGTCTATGCCATTTGGCTGTTCTACCTGGCGGCGCTGCTGCTGGGACGCTGGCTGGCGGAGCGGTGGGCTTCCCTTTGGCAGATGGATCGGCTGATCCGCTGGGGGGCGGCTGCCCTGGTGACGCTGCTTCTGTGGGGAAACGTGCAGTTTGCCAACGGAATGTATTTGAAGAAGGATCTGGAATATGACGCCTACCTGTCCCTGATGACCCGGGTGGTCAGCCGTCTGGAGGACACGGAAGGGTATGTGCCCCAGCAGACCCAGGTGTTTTTCCAGGGACTGCCGGAAAATCTGAATTCCGTCACCCCGGGCTTTAAGGAATACACCCTTGTCACCGGCATGGAAGGTTCCGACCTGCTGATGGCGCCTACCAGAGAGCGGTATCAGGCTTATTTCAGCTATGTGATGGGCGTACCCATCCTGCTGGCGGAGGAAGCGCGCTGGACGCAATTGCAGACGGATCCCCAGGTGGCGCAGATGCCCTGCTACCCGGAGGAGGGCTGCATTGCCTGGGTGGAGGATGTGCTGGTGGTGAAGCTGGGACGGTGGGAAATCCGGGAAGCGGATCTGCAGCAGGGAGCCGGGTGAGCTGTTGTGACAAAAAAACGGAAGAATATCCGGCTGTTGCGAGCAAAACTGCGGGAAATCCCGGAAACCGGGAAAATATTCTGTACATTTTATCCGGCTTGTGATATAATCGCACAGTTGGAAATGACTGCGGGTATTTGGAAAGAGAGAAAAGGAGAGTTTCCATGGGTTTGGTGACGGAGAAGGGGCAGCCTTCTGTGGCAATTGAATTTCATGCCGATGACTATGGTATGTTTCCCATCCAGAGCCAACGGATCCTGGATTGCTGTGCCGGGGCGCTGAACGGTGTGAGCATCATGCCCAACAGCGAATATCTGGAGCAGAGCATGGCCGGCCTTTCTGCCCTGGAGAAGGATTTGACAGTGGCGGTGCATTTGAATCTGATCGAGGGGCGGAGCCTCTGTCCGCCGGATCAGGTGCCGCTGCTGACCCGGGAGGACGGTGTGTTCCGCTGCGGCTTCGGCTCCTTGCTGCTGCACTCTTTCCTGCCGGGGCGGAAGGAATGGAAGGCGCAGCTGAAACGGGAATACCGGGCGCAGATCGCCCGGGTGGCGTCTCTGCTGCCCCCGGGGACGGCGCTGCGGCTGGACGGCCATGCCCATTACCATATGGTGCCTGTGGCCTTTGACGCGCTGATGGAGGTTTTGCAGGAAGAAAACCGGCCGGTTTCCTACATCCGCATCCCCCGGGAGGCGTGGAAGCTGTACCTGCGCCATTGGCGGCAGCTGCGCGGGATCGCGCCGGTGAATCTTTTGAAGGTGGGCATCCTGAATCTCCTGGCCTGGCGGAACTGCCGTAAGTACGGCGGTCAGCTGGCGGCTATGGAGAAGAAACTGTTCCTGGGGGTCTTCCTCTCCGGACGGATGTGCTTGGAAAATGTCAAAACGCTGCTGCCCGATGCCCTGGCGCTGGCCAAAGAAAAGGGCTGGGGGGTCGAGATTCTCAGCCATCCCGGCGGCATCCGGGAGCCGGAGGACATTGCCAAGCTGACCAACCGGGCGGACATTGCCTTTCTCACCAGCCCCAACCGGGATCTGGAAGGGGATATGCTGAAGCGGATACATGCGTGACCCAACAGGGCTGACGCGCGGAATATGCGAAACGATCACAATAGCAGCGCCGGATCCGGGCTTGTCCCGGATCCGGCGCTGTTTTTTCAGTCAAATAGAGTGACCCAATGATCCGCGTGGTATGCGTCAAAGCACATTTGAACCTGTTGGGCGGTGGTTTTCCCCTGGCACAGAGGCGGCAGGGAATCCATAGAAAAGTAGCCGCTGGCGACAGTTTCCAGGTTTGGCTGGAAAGTCCCGGAAACATAGGAGCACAGCAGGAAGATCTTGCAGATGCGGAAGGCATGGGGCGGGCGGTTGTGCTTCTCCCGATCCTGGATGGCAATGACCAGGTCGGCAGTGACCTCCAGGCCCGCTTCCTCCCGGACTTCCTTGACGGCGCTCTCCTTAACGGAGAGGTTCACATCCACCCAGCCCCCGGGCAGCGCCCAGAGACCGTCCCGTTCCTGCACCAGCAGGATTTTATCCTCCCGGAAAACGGCGGCGCGGGTGTCCAGCTTGGGGGTCTGGTAGCCGGTTTCACAGCAGAACAGATCCGCAACCCGCTCCGGGGGCAGGCCGCTGGCGCCGGCCAGCATTTGGGCGGAAATCTCCCGGATCCGCTGAAACCGCTCCCGGTCATAGGGATCGGGACTGTAATACAATCCTGCCTGGGCAAGCCCCTGCAGCTCCACTGCCCAGCTGAGCCAATTATCCCGCTGTTCCAAGATCAACCCTCCCCGGCCGGAAATTACGCCTCCCAGTTGTGCCAGATGTTCTGTACGTCGTCGTCCTCTTCCATGATGTCGATGAGCTTTTCCATGAGCTTGATGTGCTCTTCGTTTTCCAGCTTCTGGTAGTTCTGGGGAACCATTTCAATCTGGGCGGATACGAAGGTGTAGCCCTTGGCGGCCATGGCGTCGGCCACGGCGTTGAAATCATCGGGGGTGGTGTAGATGGTGAACACGTCGTCCTCCGGCTCGAAGTCGTCGGCGCCGCAGTCCATGGCGTCCATCATCACCTGATCTTCCTCATAGTCGCCGTCCTCGTTGTCGATCACCAGAACGCCCTTTTTGTCAAAGCTCCAGCTGACGCAGCCGCTGGCGCCCAGGTTGCCGCCGAATTTATCAAAGTGGTGGCGCATGGAGCCGGCGGTGCGGTTGCGGTTGTCGGTCATGGTTTCCACTATCACCGCCACGCCGCCGGGGCCGTAGCCTTCGTAGGTGATGGATTCATAGTTGTCCCCGCCGCCGGCGCCGGAGGCCTTTTCCAGGCAGCGCTTGATGTTGTCGTTGGGCATGTTGGCGGCCTTGGCCTTGGTGATGACTGTGGCCAGACGGGAGTTGTTGGCGGGGTCGGTGATGCCGCCGCCCTCCTTCACCGCAACGATCAGCTCCTTGGCGATCTTGGTGAAGGCAGCTGCCCGCTTGGCGTCCTGGGCGCCCTTGGTTTTCTGAATATTATGCCATTTGGAATGTCCGGACATAAGTATCTCTACCCTTTCTGGAATGAAGTATAAAATAAGCCTATCTATTTTACCAGATGGTGCGGTAAAAATCAACCATTATCCGAAGAATTTCATACAATCCCAGTGGGTTTCGGAGATCTTTACCGCCGTTTCCGGGAATGCCGCCCGGAGCTTTTCCGCCAGATAGGGCACCACCGGGTTCTCGGTGAAGAAATGCCCCGCGTCGATGAGATTGATCCCCAGATCCCGGGCGTCCCAGAAGCCGTTGTACTTGACATCGGCGGTGACAAAGGTGTCGCACCCGGCTTTGGCCACCGCTTCCAGCTCCGAGGCGCAGCTGCCGCCGCCCACTGCCACCTGGCGGACGGGCTTTCCGCCGTGGGCATACCGAAGACCCGGGCAGCCCAAACTGACCTTCACCTGCGCCAGGAAGGCCTCCAGGGGCATTTCTTCCACAGTGCCCCGGCGCAGAAGCCCCCAATCCCGCCCCTGGTCGTCCTGGCCGCAGGGGTTCAGCACCTGAATGTCCAAAAGTCCCAGTGCCCGGGCGAGACAGTCGTTGACGCCCCCGGGAGCCATGTCCAGATTGGTGTGGGCGTTGATATGGGCGATGCGGTTTTCAATCAGGAACAGCGCGTTTCTCCCCGGGGCGGTGCTGTCGGTGAGAAAGTCCGGCCGGAACAGCAGGGCATGATGGGTGATGAGCAGATCCGCCCCCCAGTTGGCAGCCTCCCGGCATACCTGGTCAAAGGGATCCAGCGCCACCAGAATCCTGCGCACCGGAGCGCCGGAATGCCCGCAGTTCAGCCCCACCCGATCCCAGTCTTCCTTCATATATCTGGGGGCGAGGGTTTCCACAAAGGTTAAAACATCGGCTACGGTTGTCATAAGGTATCCCTCCACTGATACAGCTGTTCCAGAAGCGCCTCCCACTCCCGGTATGTTTCGTCCCCTGCCCGGCGCAGCCCGTCCCGGGTTTGCTCCGCTCCCTGGATCACCCGATGCAGAAAGGCCGGGAGCAGGGGAGAGCCGCTGGCCAGCAGAGCCGGGGACAGAAAGGTTTCTCCATGGGTCAGAGGCGGACCCGGCCGGCAGAGGACTTCCATCACCGGGTAGATAAATTTCCCGTCCTGGGCAAGGATTTCCCGGGAAATGGTGAACCCGTGGCTGTGCAGATACGCCCGCAGCTGCGGCCGCTTGCTCTGACACTGAAGAATCAGCCGCCGGCTGCTGCCCTGGAGCCAGGGGGCGGCCTCCAGTATGGAGATGATGGTGTCCGCGCCCATGCCGGCGCAGACCGCCACATCAAAGTCCCGGGGGATATTGCCCAGGCCGTCAGACAGGAAAAAGCGCATCTGATCCGCCACGCCGTACTTTACCGCGTTTCGGCAGGCGCTGTTCAGGGGCATTTCATGCACATCCGCCGCGATCACGGCGCCGGCAATGCCCTGGCGAAGCAGATGAATGCCCAAGTAGCCGTGGTCGCAGCCGATGTCTGCCACCCGGTCGCCGGGACGGACAAACTGGCAGCAGGCCAGCAGCCGGTTGGAAAGAGGAAGTTTCATCAGATTGCCTCCCAAAAGAAATGCCATCCCGGAGGATCGGGATGGCAGGAAGTTCCTTACGCCTGCTCCGCCTGGCTGGCTTCATAAGCCTCCAGGAAGTGGTTCAGCTGCGCCAGGAAGGGCTCACAATCCACACCGTGAACCATGCAGGCCTCTTCCACGGTCTCACCCCGGGAAGAAGGGCAGCCCAGGCAGTGCATGCCAATGGCAAAGAACAGAGGCGCGGCCTGGGGCGCGATGTCCAGCACGTCGCCGATAATGGTATCCTTTTCAATTTTAACAGCCATGTGTATGACCTCCTATCTGTTTGTTTCACCATTATAACCGCATATTCCGGAAAATACAAGAGGGAATCAGCATTTCTTCCGGTCGGAGACCGCGGGATTGTCCAGCCGGGTGCCGCTTTCGGAAAACCGGGAGCCGTGGCAGGGGCAGTCCCAGCTGCGCTCCTGGGGATTCCATTTCAGGGCGCAGCCCATGTGTGGGCAGCGCCTTCGGGAGAAGGACAGCAGGTTTGTCACGGCTTCCCAGGCGTTTACGGCCAGCTGGGGATGCGCCATGGAGCGGGAGGGGGAGAAAACCGCCTGATAGGGGCTTTGACCGGTGGTGATCAGATCCCGCAGGATCCGGGCGGCGGCCATGGAGGAGGTCATGCCCCATTTGTTGAATCCGGCGGCCACATAGAGGTTGGGGGTGCGGCGGCTGTACCGGCCGATATAGGGAATGCCGTCCAGACTCATGCAGTCCTGGGCAGCCCACCGGTGCGTCACCGCCGCTCCGGGATAGTGGGCGGCGGCAAAGGCTTCCAGTTCCTTCCAGCCGCCGCCTTCCCGGCCGGTGCGGTGTCCGCCGCCGCCCAGCAGCAGAGCGTTTCCGTGGCTGCGGAAGGACAGGCCGTTTTCCTGCTCGTCCAGATACATGCCGGAAAGCGCCTGGGCATGTTCCAAAGCCAGCACATAGGATCGCTGCTGGTACAGCTTCAAAAAGTAGCTGCCATGGGTGTTCCAAAAGGGGAAGTGGGTGGCCACCACCACGGTATCCGCGTGGATGCGTCCCCTGTCGGTGACGGCGCCGCCCTTTTCCAGCTGCCGGACGGAGGTGTGTTCATAGATGCGCAGCTCCCGGGCAATGGAGGCGAGAAACTGCAGCGGGTGAAACTGCGCCTGCCCGGGAATCCGGATCCCCCCGCAGGTGGGAAAGGGCAGGGGAAGTTCTTCCGCCAGGACGGCCTCCTGCCCCAGAAGGGACAGGGCGGAAAGCTCTTTTTCCAGCTTCTCCCGGTGGGAGGTGGAGTAGATATAGTTATCCTGGACGGAAAAGCCGCAGGGGATGTCCCGGCAAAGGCGATGGTATTTCTCCAGCGCCTGCCGGTTGGCCTCCCAATATCCCTGGGTGATCTCCCGGCCGAAGCGGTCCAGGAGCTTGCGGTAGATCAGATTGTGGTGGAGGGTGATTTTGGCGGTGGTATTGCCGGTGATGCCTCCGGCGATGGTTCGTTCCTCGGCTACCAGACAGTCCACCCCCGCCCGGCGCAGCTGCCAGGCGCACAGCAGCCCGGCCATGCCGCCGCCGATGACCAGCACATCCGTGCGCGCCTCCCCCTGCAGTGGCGGAAAATGGGGAAGAATCCCCTCCGCCGTCCAAATGGATCCCATAACGCAACTCCTTTCCAACGCGATCGGTTTCTGCTTCCTTAGTATGCCAAAGGCCGGAAAAGATATTTGCTGAAAAATGCCGGAAATCCTGCGTGGTTGACTTTACGGAAAAAAGTGCGTATAATATACTGGAATTACTATGGATAACGATGGCAGGTATGTAAATGGCAACAAAAAAGCAAGTTCAGCAATACGGGAATTCCAGCATCTCCATGCTCAAGGGGGAAGACCGGGTGCGTAAGCGCCCGGCGGTGATCTTCGGCTCCGACGATCTGGAGGGCTGCAAGCACGCGGTGTTTGAGATCCTCTCCAACGCCATTGACGAGGCCCGGGAGGGGCATGGGGACACCATCATCGTCACCCGCTACCAGGATCTGAGCATTGAAGTGGAGGACTTCGGCCGGGGCTGTCCCGTGGA
The DNA here is from genome assembly GCA_944387125.1 of uncultured Oscillospiraceae bacterium. Taxonomy (GTDB): domain Bacteria; phylum Bacillota; class Clostridia; order Oscillospirales; family Oscillospiraceae; genus Faecousia. The sequence continues at coordinate 18,297 of CALXDT010000039.1, forward strand.
CTATAACGAAAAAGAAAAGCGCTACAACTGGGAGCTGGTGTTCTGCGAAATGTACGCCGGCGGCAAGTACGGGGAAAACGGCGAAAACTACGAGTATTCCCTGGGCCTCAACGGCCTGGGCTCCTGCGCCACCCAGTACGCTTCGGAGTTTTTTGACGCGACCATCCGCCGGGACGGGTTCCGGTACGATCTGCACTTTGAGCGGGGGCGGAACAAGGGCGGCTTAAAAAAGGAGCCTGCCGACCGAAAAAAGACCGGCTCCAAATTTCACTGGAAGCCAGACCGCCAGGTGTTTACAGATATCAACATCCCGGTGGAATACTACCGGGATGTGCTGCGCCGTCAGGCGGTGGTAAACCCCGGCGTTACCTTCCAGTTCCGCAACCAGGCGGACGGCAAATTTGAAACGGAGGAATTCTGCTACCAGGGGGGCATCCGCCAGTACATTGAGGAAATGGTTGGGGACAACGCCTTTACCATGCCCACCTTCTGGGAAACCGAGCGCCGGGGGCGGGACGCGGAGAACCGCCCGGAGATGAAGCTGAAGATCACCGCTTCCTTCTGCTTCTCCAAGCAGGTCAGCCACATCGAATACTATCACAATTCCTCCTGGCTGGAATACGGCGGCAGCCCCGACCGGGCGGTGCGCCTGGGCTTTACCGCCGCCTTTGATAAGTATCTCCGGGATAACAACAAGTACACCAAAACCGAGGGCAAGATCCTGTTTCAGGACATTCAGGACAGTCTGGTGCTTGTGACCAACTGCTTCTCCACCATCGGCTGCTTTGAAAACCAGACCAAAAAGTCGGTCAACAGCAAGTTTACCCAGGAGGCCATGACCGCCTTCTTCAAGGAGCAGCTGCAGGTCTGGTTCATTGAGAACAAGCAGGAGGCGGACAAGGCGGCGGAACAGATCCTGGTGAACAAGCGCGCCAGAGAGTCCGCGGAAAAGACCAAGTCCAGCGTCAAGAAAAAGCTCTCCGGCAGCATCGACATTGCCAACCGGGTGCAGAAGTTCGTGGACTGCCGCAGCCGGGATACCGCTCTGCGGGAGCTGTATATTGTGGAGGGCGACTCTGCGCTGGGCAGCGTCAAGCTCAGCCGGGACGCGGAATTCCAGGGGATCATGCCCGTCCGGGGCAAGATCCTCAACTGCCTGAAGGCGGATTACAGCAAGATCTTTGCCTCGCCCATTATCACCGACCTGATGAAGGTGCTGGGCTGCGGCGTGGAAGTCCAGGGAAAGAAGGCCAAGGAGCTTTCCAGCTTCGACCTGTCCCAGCTGCGCTGGAACAAGGTGGTCATCTGCACCGACGCCGACTACGACGGCTTCCAGATCCGCACCTTGATTTTGACAATGATCTACCGGCTGTGCCCCACATTGATCCGGGACGGCTATGTGTATATCGCGGAATCTCCGCTGTTTGAAATCACCTGCAGGGACAAAACCTGGTTTGCCTACAACGAGCAGGAAAAGGCGAAAATCCTCAAGGAGCTGGAGGGAAAGAAAGTCACCATCCAGCGCTCCAAAGGTCTGGGCGAAAACGACCCGGAAATGATGTGGATGACCACCATGAACCCCCAGACCCGGCGGCTGATCAAGGTGATGCCGGAGGACGCGGAGCGCACCGCCCACTATTTTGACGTGCTTCTGGGGGACGGCCTGCAGGAGCGGAAAAACTTCATTGCCGAGAACGGGGCCAAGTACCTGGATCTGGCAGACCTGTCCTGATGGGTCATTACTAAGGAAAAGGAGCCGATCATGGCACGCAAGAAAAAGGAACCGGAACAGAATAAAAAGGCCGTCAATACCGACGGCATTATGGGTCTTCATGGCTCTGTGACAGAGCAGCCCATTTCCGAGACCCTGGAAGTCAACTATATGCCCTATGCCATGTCCGTTATTGTCTCCCGGGCCATCCCGGAGATCGACGGATTCAAGCCTTCTCACCGGAAGCTGCTGTACACCATGTACAAAATGGGGCTGCTCTCCGGCGGCCGAACCAAGTCCGCCAATATTGTAGGCCAGACCATGCGGCTGAACCCCCACGGCGACGCGGCGATTTACGAGACCATGGTGCGTCTGGCCAAGGGCAACGAGACCTTGCTGCACCCGTTTGTGGACTCGAAAGGCAACTTCGGCAAGGTCTACTCCCGGGATATGGCCTATGCGGCCTCCCGGTATACGGAAGCCAAGCTGGACAGTATCTGCGCGGAGCTGTTCCGGGACATTGACTCGGACACGGTAGATATGGTGGACAACTACGACGCCACCATGAAAGAGCCCTCCCTGCTGCCCACCACCTTCCCCAATGTGCTGGTCTCCGCCAACCAGGGCATCGCCGTGGGCATGGCCTCCAATATTTGTTCCTTCAACCTGAAGGAGGTCTGTGATACCGCCATTGCGCTGATGCGCAACCCGGAGCACGACATTCTGGAGACCCTTCCCGGGCCGGACTTTTCCACCGGGGCGGAGCTGCTGTTTGACGAGGCTGCCACCCGGGAGATCTATGCCACCGGCCGGGGCAGCTTCCGGCTTCGGGCCAAATGGCGCTATGTAAAAGAGGGCAACCTGATTGAGATCACCCAGATTCCCTATACCACCACCACCGAGGCCATTATGGACAAGGTAGCGGAGCTGATCAAGGGAGGAAAGATCCGGGAAATCACCGATATGCGGGACGAGACGGATCTGGGCGGCTTGAAACTGGCCATTGATCTGAAGCGGGGCGTGGATCCGGAGAAGCTGATGCAGAAGCTGTTCCGGCTGACCTCCCTGCAGGACAGTTTCCCCTGCAACTTCAACATCCTCATTGCGGGCATGCCCCGGGTAATGGGGGTAGGCGAGATTCTGGAAGAGTGGACGGCCTGGCGCACCGGCTGCGTCAAGCGGCGGATCTACTTCCAGATCCAGAAAAAGGAAGAGCGGCTGCACCTGCTGAAGGGCCTGAAGCGGATCCTGCTGGATATCGACAAGGCCATCCGCATCATCCGGGAGACGGAGATGGACAGCGAAGTGGTGCCCAACCTGATGATCGGCTTCGGCATCGATGAGATCCAGGCGAACTTTGTGGCGGAGATCAAGCTGCGCAATATCAACAAGGAATACATTCTCAAGCAGACCAAGGCCGCGGAGCAGCTGGAGCAGGAGATCGGGGAGCTGCGCCAGACTCTGAACAGCCAGAGCAAGCTCCGGGAAGTGATCATCGGAGAGCTTCAGAAGGTGAGCCAGCAGTACGGCAAGCCCCGGCAGACGGAAATTCTCTACAACGTGTCGGAAGCCGCGGAAGAGGATGAGGAAGAGCCTGTTCCGGACTACCCGGTGACGGTGTTCCTGTCCCGGGAGGGCTATCTGAAAAAGATTACCCAGCAGTCTCTGCGGATGAGCGGCGAGCAGAAGTTCAAAGAGGGCGACAGCCTGCTGATGACCCGGGAGACCACCAACCGGGCGGAGTTTTTGGTATTTACCGATCAGTTCCAGTGCTACAAATCCCGGCTTTCCGACTTCGAGGACGGGAAGGCCTCCCTGCTGGGGGATTACCTGCCTCAGAAGCTGGGCTTTGAGCCGGGAGAGAACATGGCGTCTGTGGTGTTCTGCGGAGATTACAAGGGCTTCGTGATGTTCTTCTTTGAAAACGGCAAGGCGGCGAAGGTGCCCCTGTCTGCTTACGAGACCAAAACCAACCGGAAAAAGCTCACCGGCGCCTACTCGGACAAGAGCCCCCTGGTGAAGGCCATGGCGCTGGAGGAGGATCGGCAGGTGGCGCTGTATTCCAGCGACGGCCGGGCGGCCATTTTCTCCACCGCGCAGCTGCTGCCCAAGACCACCCGGAACACACAGGGCGTGGCAGTGATGACCATTAAGAAAAAGGCGGTGCTGCAAAACGCGGTGCTGCTGGAGGAAAGCGGCATTGTCAACCAGAGCCGCTACCGGACAAAAACCATCCCCAGCGCCGGGGCGCTGCTGAAGGAGGAGGATTCTCCCGATCAGCAGCAGACCTTTGAGGTGTAAGGGAAAGAACAGGAGGCATCCTATGGGGACATTGTGGCACCGATACGGATGGATCGCAAAGACGATCTTCGGCGCCGGGGTATTTGCTCTGGGCTTTGCTCTGTTTTTACAGCCCAATGACATCAGCTCCGGCGGCATCTCCGGCCTGGCGCTGGTGGCGGTGGAGCTGCTGGGCGTGGGCAGCGTGGGTACGCTGACCATTTTGATCAACCTGCCCCTGTTTATCCTGGGGGGATTGAAAATCGGAAGGCGGTTCTTTTTCGGAAGCCTTCTGGGAATGCTGTGCAGCTCGGTGCTCATTGACCTGCTGGCAGGGATTCCCATGCCGGAGATGGAGCCGCTGGTTGCCGCGGTATACGGCGGAGCGGTGTGCGGCCTGGGCCTGGGGGTGGTGTTTGCCTGCGGCAGCTCCACCGGCGGCTCGGACATTCTGGCGAGACTTTTGAAATACCGGTATCGGAACGTTCCCATCGGCCAGATCACCATGAGCCTGGACGCTGTGGTGGTGGTGCTCACCGGACTGGTGTTCCGGGATGTGACCAAGGCGCTGTACACCGGCATTACGGTATTCCTGTGCGGCAAGGTGCTGGACGCGGTGGTCTACCGCTTTGACTATTCCAATGTGGCGCTGATCATCTCCAGCGAATATGAGGCCATTGCCCGGCAGATCGGGGAAAAGCTGGATCGGGGCGCCACCTATCTCCATGGCGAGGGCAGCTACAGCAACCGGGAGACCAAGGTGGTGCTCACGGCAGTGAAAAAGCAGCAGATCGCGGAGCTGAAGGAGCTGGTCATTGCCCAGGATCCCAATGCCTTCATCATCCTGCAGGAAGCCCACCAGGTGCTGGGAGACGGCTTTTCCCGGTACTCCAAGCACGCACTGTAAGGGAGGCGCCTATGAAGGGAAGGCTGATGATCCTGGCGCTGGCGGTATCCGCGCTGCTGGCCGGCTGTAACTGGCCCAACGGAAGCTACCAGTCGGTGACAGCCCACCAGGAGCAGTGGGAGACGGACCAGGATGATGTGATTTCCGCCTCGGAATACGGGGAGCTGATCGACGCCATGAAGGAGCTGGTCTCCATGGGCACCGAGACCGCCGCCATCCATGTGACCCAGTATCCCGCGGAAAGTCTTGAGCAGGGGATGGAAGGCGCCATTCGCTATGTGATGCAGACCGATCCTCTGGGCTCCTACGCGGTGGAGGACGTGGCGTATGAAATCGGCGCCAGCGCCGGACATCCGGCGGTGGCCGTGACCATCACCTATCGGGTGAGCCCTACCAAGATCCGCTATATCCGGCGGGTGGCGGATCCGGAGGCTGCCTGGGAGCCGATTACCAACGCTCTGGAGCGGTATGACACCGGCATCGTGATCCTGGTGGAGGACTATGCGGAAACGGATTTTACCCAGTTTGTGCAGAGCTATGCCCAGGAAAATCCCCAGATCGTCATGGAAATTCCCCAGGTTACGGAGAACCTTTACGGCAGAGGACGCAGCCGGGTGGCAGAGCTTACATTTACCTATCAAAACAGCCGGGACAACCTGCGGAATATGCATGCCCAGGTGGAGCCGGTGTTTAACGCCGCGGCGCTGTACGTCAGCGGCGACGGTTCCCAGCGGCAGAAGTTTTCCCAGCTGTACGCCTTTTTGATGGAGCGCTTTGACTATACGCTGGAAACCTCCATTACCCCGGCCTACAGCCTGCTGTGCCACGGGGTGGGAGACAGCAAGGCCTTTGCCACGGTTTACGCGGCCATGTGCAGCACCGCGGGACTGGAATGCCGGATTGTCACCGGAACCTGCGACGGAGAGCCCCGTACCTGGAATATGGTGGAGGAAGACGGCGAGTATTACCATGTGGATCTGCTGCGGTGCAATGCCCTGGGGGAATACCGGCAGTTTACCGACGGGGAAATGGATGGCTATGTGTGGGACTATTCCGCCTACCCCGCCTGCACAGGAACCGGCGCCGCCGGGCAGCAGGAAAGCACCGAACCGGAATCTTCTTCCGTTGCGCCGCCCCAGACGGAAGCGGAGACGGATCCTTCCGGAGAGACGGATCCTGCCGAAGAGACGGATCCCCCCGAAGAGACGGATCCCCCCGAAGAGACGGATCCTGCCGGGGAGACGGAGGAACCGACGGAGCCGCCCGGGCAGACGAACCCCACAGATCCGCCGGAGGAAGAAGAGAAAACCGCGGAATGATAAAAAAGGCTTGACAATTTCCAAAAACCCGCTATAATAGGCTATGTTCCTCGCGGGTGTAGCTCATCCGGTAGAGCGCCACCTTGCCAAGGTGGAGGTAGCGAGTTCGAGCCTCGTCACCCGCTCCAAGTCGAAGCAAAGGTAACTTTGCTTCGGCTTTTTCTTTTTCCGGCGCCGCCCCTGGGGGATGCTTGCGTCAGGTTCAAAACCAACCGGAAGAACAGAAATGAACGGACGATGAAAGGGAGGGGCTATGTACAACGAAAGGGAAAAACGATCCTTGCTGCCTGCCGTGAAGAAAGGACTGACCGCGTTTCAACTGAAGATGATTGCCCTGATCTGCATGACGCTGGATCATATTGGGGCGTATGGGTTTGAGATTTCCGCCATTGTCAGATACAGAACGTACCTTCGCATCATTGGCCGGATTGCCGCGCCGGTATTCCTGTTTTTGCTTGTTCAGAGCATTGATCACACAAGAAGCAAGGGGAAATTTTTGCTCCGCCTTTATATCGCGGGAATGTGCGTGGGTCTGTTTGATACGGCTGTGAATTTCTTTTTCGGGGAGACCTTGGGGTATTTTACACCCGGAAACATCCTGTTTACCTATTTCTATGTGGTTCTGTACGCCGTCCTGCTGGAACGGCTGATCACGGCGTTCAAAGGCAGGAAGCCCGGCGCCTGTGTGCCCGCGCTGCTGGCAGCAGCCCTGTCCCTGCTTCCCACCGTTTTCTTCGACGCGATCCATGGCGCCGTTCCGGATGGGGCAACCACAGCCTTTTCTTTTCTGCTTCAGGGGCTGCGGGGGAGTTTGATTCCCTCGTTCTATGACATTGACTATGGGATCGGTTTTGTGCTTCTTGGCATCGCCATGTATTTTGCCAGATCCCAAAAACGGCAATGCCTGGTATTCACGATGTTCTGCCTCATCAGCATTGCCGGCATGTTTGCGGCCAGAAGGGATCCCGGGATCCAGACGGTTTCCTTTTTTGGGTTTACGAACACATTTTTTTCGTATATACAATGCTGGATGATCCTTGCCCTTCCGCTGATGCTGCTGTATAACGGCAGGCGCGGCAGGGAATGCAAATATGTGTTCTACTGGTATTACCCGCTGCACCGCCAGTTTCTCCATATTTTGTTCCGGCTGATGGGATAAACGCTTTTCAGGCGCTGCCTCTTATGATTTCC
>CALXDT010000040.1 GCA_944387125.1 uncultured Oscillospiraceae bacterium
GATTTTGCCTCAGCCGAACCTTCAAAAAGTGGAGAAATACTGTATGTATTTCCCACTTTTTGAACTGCACGGATGTGGTAAAAGATCCGGCATTCCGCCGAAGACGATTTATTCAGAGGTTCCTTAGAGTACTGATTCTGCACAACGCCAATTGGTTACATCAATTTCTTTCATTTTCATGATTAAAGTTATCCTTTTGCTTTCGCCAGATCATCGGTCAGTGTGAAAGTCCAATCACCGGAAGAGCAGACTGTACCTAATCTGTCAGGCTTTGGAATGTGTCGTCTTTCAGATGTGGTGGCTTTAATTCTATCACCTCGTTTCTGATTGGTGTTGTCATGTGCCTGCACAGCAGTCCTGGAAATGACAAAAGCCGCCACTTGAAACAAGTGACGGCTTCGCATAAATCCAATATTCTACTGTGTTTAAAATCAAAAGGCTTTGAGTTCCTTTCTGCTATTCATTCCTGTGCAAGTGGCCGTACCCGTATTGTCGTCATACGAATAGATTAAGTCACTTTCGTAAAAATAGTCGTGGATACCAATACCTGTGATTCTGGAAATATTACCGTCCGAATCATACTCAAAGGAGAATTGCTGCTGAATTCCGCGGCCATAGAATATCTGATAGCCGGTATCAATACCATTTTCGAGCAGATGCGTGTAACCAATATAGTCCTCTTCTCCCCAATCCCGTCTTTCATCGAAAAGCAGACCGTCGTCTGTATAATCAAAGGTCCATACGTCCTTTTCAATGATGTTGCCGTTTTCATAGTATGTTGTGGTGTAGCTGGAAAGCAATCCGTTCCTCTTCAATTCCGGAAACGGGATTGGCATGATCTGTCTGTGGAAGTTTTTGTCTGACATAAAAAAGCAGACGCACCGTTTTTTAGGCGGTGCGTCTGCGCTTGTTATTTACCCGTTAAGACTTCGGTGCGATTACATCGCTGTGCTTTCTTTAATAGCAGCCTGGGCGGCGGCAAGGCGGGCGATGGGGACACGGAAGGGGGAGCAGGAAACATAGTCCAGGCCGATCCTGTGGCAGAACTCCACGCTCATGGGATCGCCGCCGTGCTCGCCGCAGATACCGGCATGGAGGCTGGGACGAACTTTTCTGCCCTTTTCCACAGCTATTTCCATGAGCATGCCCACGCCGGTCTGATCCAGCTTGGCGAAGGGATCGTTCTCAAAGATCTTGGCGTTGTAGTAGGCCTCCAGGAACTTGCCGGCATCGTCACGGCTGAATCCGAAGGTCATCTGGGTCAGGTCGTTGGTGCCGAAGCAGAAGAATTCCGCTTCCTTGGCCATCTCTTCCGCCACCAGGCAGGCTCTGGGAATCTCGATCATGGTGCCCACCTCGTACTTCAAATCGATGCCGGAGGCGGCGATTTCGGCGTCAGCAGCCTTGACCACCACGTCCTTAACATACTTCAGCTCCTTGACGTCGCCGGTCAGGGGGATCATGATCTCGGGAACCAGGTTCCAGTCGGGATGACGGCCCTTCACAGCCAGGGCGGCCCGGATCACAGCCTTGGTCTGCATGGTGGCGATTTCCGGATAGGTAACGGCCAGACGGCAGCCCCGATGCCCCATCATGGGGTTGAACTCGTGGAGGGAAGCAATGATGTCCTTGATCTGCTGGACGGTCTTGCCCTGGGTCTCGGCCAGCGCGGCAATCTCTTCCTCGGTGGTGGGCACGAACTCGTGCAGCGGGGGATCCAGGAACCGGATGGTCACAGGATAGCTCTCCATAACCTCATACAGAGCCTCGAAGTCCGCCTGCTGCATGGGCAGGATCTTCTCCAGCGCAGCTTCCCGCTCGGCTACGGTATCGGAGCAGATCATCTCCCGGAAGGAGGCGATGCGGCCTTCCTCAAAGAACATATGCTCGGTACGGCACAGGCCGATGCCCTCGGCGCCCAGTTCCCGGGCCTTCTTGGCATCCCGGGGGGTGTCGGCGTTGGTACGCACCTTCAGGGTGCGGTACTTGTCCGCCCAGGCCATGATCCGGCCAAACTCGCCGGCAATCTCCGCGTCCACAGTGGGGATCTTGCCGTCGTAAATGCAGCCGGTAGAGCCGTCCAGGCTCAGCCAGTCGCCTTCATGGTATGTTTTTCCGGCCAGCGTAAACTGCTTATTCTCTTCGTCCATGGCAATCTCGGTGCATCCGGAGACGCAGCAGGTGCCCATGCCGCGCGCCACAACGGCAGCGTGGGAGGTCATGCCGCCTCTTACCGTCAGAATGCCCTGGGCGGCCATCATGCCCTCAATGTCCTCAGGAGAGGTCTCCAGACGAACCAGAACCACCTTTTCGCCCCGGTCAGCCCAGGCCTTGGCGTCTTCCGCAGTGAAGACGATTCTGCCGCAGGCGGCTCCGGGGGAGGCAGCCAGGGCGCGTCCCACAGGGGCGGCAGCCTTCAGAGCCTTGGCGTCAAACTGAGGATGCAGCAGGGTGTCCAGCGTTCTGGGGTCGATCATGGCAACCGCCTGCTTCTCGTCGATCATGCCCTCGTCCACCAGGTCGCAGGCAATCTTCAGAGCCGCAGGAGCGGTGCGCTTGCCGTTGCGGGTCTGGAGCATGTAGAGCTTGCCGGCTTCCACGGTAAACTCCATGTCCTGCATATCGTGATAGTGGTTCTCCAGAATCTGGCAGACCTTGGTAAACTGCGAGAATGCCTCGGGGAACTTCTGCTCCATCTCGCTGATGGGCATGGGCGTGCGCACGCCGGCAACCACGTCTTCACCCTGGGCGTTGGTCAGGAATTCACCGAACAGCTTCTTCTCACCGGTGGCAGGGTTGCGGGTAAAGGCAACGCCGGTGCCGCAGTCGTCGCCCATGTTGCCGAAGGCCATGGACTGGACGTTGACAGCGGTGCCCCAGGAATAGGGGATGTCGTTTTCCCGGCGGTAGATGTTTGCCCGGGGGTTGTCCCAGGAACGGAACACCGCCTGGATGGCGCCCATCAGCTGCTCCTTGGGATCGGTGGGGAAATCCACACCCAGCTTGGACTTGTACTCGGCCTTGAACTGGCCGGCCAGCTCCTTCAGATCCTCCGCGGTCAGCTCCACGTCCTGGGTGACGCCTTTGCGCTCTTTCATCTGGTCAATGAGGGTCTCAAAATACTTCTTGCCCACTTCCATGACCACATCGGAGTACATCTGGATAAACCGACGGTAGCAGTCCCAAGCCCAGCGGGGATTACCGGACTTGGCGGCCATAACCGCCACCACATCCTCGTTCAGACCCAGGTTCAGAATGGTATCCATCATACCGGGCATGGAGGCACGGGCGCCGGAACGAACCGAAACCAGGAGGGGGTTCTCCAGATCGCCAAACTTCTTGCCGGTAATGGCTTCCATTTTCTCCACATATTCCATGATCTGCGCCTTGATCTCGTCATTGATCACCCGGCCGTCTTCATAATACTTGGTGCAGGCTTCTGTAGAAATAGTAAACCCCTGGGGGACCGGCAAACCGATTCTGGTCATTTCAGCCAGATTTGCGCCTTTTCCGCCCAGAAGTTCCCGCATTTTCCCGTTACCCTCGGTAAACAGGTAGACATACTTGTGAGACATCCTCACGACCCCTTTCATACTTTCATTGGTTCCATTTTCGCTGATTTATTTATCAGAAATCATTCCCTTTCCAGGGCAGAATTAGTATATCATGGGCGTATGAAAATTGCAAACCATTTTGCAAAAAAACTTGCAATTTTTACAACTTTAACGATTGCAGCAGATTTTAGGGAAGCTCTGATGAAACGGCAGGCGCTGATGGCCGGCGTTTTGACCCGGATGCCCCCTCCGGCCTCCGCCGAAGAGGATCGCGGCAGCGGTTTCCCGGCCGCAGGAAGAAAAAAGAGCTGCGGCATGAACCGCAGCTCCAAAGGATGCAGAAATTCTGTTTCCCGTCACTTCCCCAGCCGGGTCAGGGCATCCCGGATGGCGCCGATGGAGTACAGAGAACCGAAGCAAAGCACTACTCCGTCCGTACCTGCCAGGTTCATTGCCGTTTCCACCCCCTGAGCCACACTGCCGCAGGCAGCAGCCTCCGCTCCCGCCTGGCGCAGATACGCGGCCAGCTGCTCCGCCTCCAGCTTTCTGGGGCTGGGCGGGGTGATGCACACAAACTTCCGGACAAACGGGATCACCGGCTTGTACATGTCGGCATAGTCCTTGTCCGCCAAAACCCCCGTCAAAGCAATCACCTTCCGTCCGGACAGATAATCCCGGATGTTGGTCACAAGCGCTTCAATGCATTGCGGGTTGTGCCCGCCGTCGATGATAAACAGCGGATCCCGGCTGACCACATCAAACCGTCCCGGCCAGCGGACCTCCCGGATCCCCCGGCGGATGTTCTCCTCGGAGATCTTCCAGCCTGCCTCTATGAGGGTATCCACAGCAGCCAGAACCACCGCGGCATTGTGCAGCTGGTGATCTCCCAACAGCGGAAGCACCAGATCCTTCCGCCGGCCGCAGTCAAAGACCTGCCCTTCCAGGCTGTGCGCTTTCAGCCGAAGCCCTTCAAAGTCGGCCTTCTTCAGCTGCACATGGCGCTGCGCGCACACCCGCTCGAAAACCTGTTCCACCCCGGGGGTGCTCCGATACACAACCGCCCTGCCGTTTTCCTTAAAGATTCCCGCCTTGGTTTCTGCAATCTTCTCCAGGGTATCTCCCAGATATTCGGTGTGATCCAGGCCGATGTTGGTGATCACCGCCACCTCGGGGGTCTCAATCACGTTGGTGGAGTCCAGCGCGCCGCCCATGCCCACCTCCAGCACCACAATGTCGCACTTTTTCCAGCAGAAATACGCAAAGGCTATGCAGCTGACCAGCTCAAACTCCGTGGGGGATTCTTCCATGGAGTCTGCCAGAGGCTTGACAAATTCGGTCACAGCAGACAGATCTTCATCGGAAATCTGCTCTCCGTCCACCTGCATCCGCTCATGGAACCGGTAGATATAGGGGGAGGTGAACAAACCCGTGCGGTAGCCTGCCTGCTGAAGAATGGAGGCCAGCATGGCAGCGGTGCTGCCCTTGCCGTTGGTGCCGGCAATGTGGATGAATTTCAGCCGTTTCTCCGGGTTTCCCATTTTTGCCAGCAGGGTTTGGGTGCGCCCCAGACCCGGGATGCTCCCCTTCCAGCAAACGGAGTGGATGTATGCAATGGCTTCGGTTGCGTTCATGAAACAGTCTCTTCCTTTCAAACGGTCACGGATTGGTTTTGTCTCCCGCCGGCCACAGTCCCATCCGGGCAAACATCCCCGTGCGCACGATCAGGTAAATCACCAGCACATCCAGTACCAGCGTCACGGCGAACTGAATGGAGCGGCTGGTGAGGAAATAGATCAGGCTGGGGTAGAAGCTGCCCTTGCTGTTGTACACAAAGGCCAGGGCGCTGCTCTGCCAAAGGATGGAGCCCAGCACCACCGGCGGCAGAAAGGACAGTGCCAGCCGGAAAATGCTGGTCTTCTCCCGGAGGAAGCCCCGGAACAGACCGCCGCAGACGCCGTAGAGAATGGGCGGCAGGCAAAACAGAGGGTTATAGCCATAGCCGGAGAACAGGGTGCCCACAAAGTCGGCGCAGAATCCCACCAGGCCGCCGGCCATGGGGCCAAAGAGCATGCCGGCCAGAAAAATGGGCACCGCCTCAATGGAGAACCGGGTGGTGGCATTGGGCATGGGAATGATCAGCCGCGCCAAAACCACGCTGAGGGCAGCCAGCAGCGCGCAGTAGGCCATGGTACGGGTGGTGAACGGGGAGACAGCAGCTTGTTTTTTCATAAAATAACCTCCTTATTATGTAGGCAACAGCCGGCATGCTGCCCCAACGGTCCCATAGCTGAAAAAACTCCCCGGCACCGGCCAGGGAGTTGTGATCCAGCATGGTTTACCCGTGGGAGAAGGCAGCAACCCGGGGCAAAGCCCCTGGCCGAACCCATCGCCCGACCGAGTATCGTTGCTACATAAAGGAGGTAGATCCATTTATGCAACAGCGGGTGCGGTGACCCCATCGTGGAACATTCCTTCGTCCTCCGGGCAACTCCCCGTCCCGGTGGCACTTAACGCGAGGTCTCCTACTCTGTTCGCAACCCACTATACACGATTTTGCTGAAAATGTAAATAGGTATTTTCACAAAATTTCCCTGTTTTCCGTTCCATTTTTCTGCTGTTCGTGATACCATAGGATTACGAATCATCACCTCTCAGGGCAGCTGGCCATGGAGGTGGGGAAGGAGCCTTTTTATGCGCTTTGCCTATTTGTTTATGGTTCATAAATGGACGAAGACCCTGGAACAGGCCATTGCCCTGGTGGACGACCCCCGAAACGACATCTTCCTTCACGTAGATCAGAAAGCCCGGGACTTTCCTCTGGAGAAGCTGCGATCCCTTCCTTTGAAAAGCGCCCTGTATCTGACCTCCCGCCGGGTTCGGGTGTACTGGGGAGATTACAGCCAGATTCAGGCGGAGCTGCTTCTGCTGAAGGAGGCCGCGGAACGGGGAAGATACGACTATTACCACCTGCTGTCCGGAGAGGATCTGCCCCTGAAAAGCCAAGACGCTATCCACGCCTTTTTCCAGGCCAACGCCGGGAAGGAATTCGTTCAGTTTGAATCCGACGCCTTTTTGCTGGAGAACCGGGTTCGGTGCTATCACCTGTTTCCCAAAAGCTATCTGTGCCGGCTGACCCCTCTGACCCTGATTCCCAAAGCCGCCCGGCATGCCTTTTTGTTTCTGCAGGAGCGGATGGGGTGCCCCCGGAACCGGAGCGTTTCCTTCCAAAAGGGCTCCAACTGGTTTTCCATCACCGATGATTTGGCCAGATATACGCTCTCCCGGGAAGATTGGATCCGGCAAACCTTTCACCACACCCTCTGTGGCGACGAAGTTTTTCTCCAGACCGTGGTTCTGAATTCTCCTTTTTCAGAGCGGCTGTACCATCCGACCTTTGACAACAGCATGGACGCCAATATGCGCTGCATTCTGTGGCCTGAAGGCGCCGCGTCCCCCAAAGTCTTTACCATGGACGATGAGGCGCTGCTGCTGAATACCCATCTGCTGTTCGGGCGGAAGTTCCGGGCGGAGACGGATCCCCGGATTCTGGAGTCGGTGGTCCGGCACATTGCCGCCCAAAGCATCTGACCGCCCCGGCAACGGGCACTTTCTGTCGCACACTTTCCTGGAATCCGAAGCCGCTTTCGCTGTTTTTCCCATAGCCTCCCGCCTTACAATAATGGCATCAACCCAAGGGAGGACGGACAATGCAATGTCAGAAACTGAAAACCTACATGGAGACCGGACGGGTGGTCTTCCTCCCGGAACAGGTCATTCAGCCCAATCCAGCCCAGCCCCGAAAGGTGTTCTCTCCCGAGGCCCTGGACGAGCTGGCCGACTCCATCCGCCGCCACGGAATTCTGCAGCCCCTGTCCGTCCGTCGATTCGGCGCCGGTTATCAGCTGATCGCCGGAGAACGGCGGCTCCGGGCTGCCCGGCTGGCCGGCGTCAGCGACATTCCCTGTATCGTGATGCGCATGGATGACAAGGAGTCCGGACTGGCTGCCATGGTGGAAAACCTCCAGCGGCAGGATCTGGACTTTATTGAGGAGGCCACTGCCATCGCCCAGCTGATCGCCCAGTGGGATATGAGTCAGGAGCAGGCGGCGCGGCTGCTGGGAAAGAGCCAAAGCGCCGTGGCCAATAAGCTGCGGCTGCTGAAGCACAGTCCCCCGGTGCTGGATGCTCTGCGCCGATCCGGCCTCAGCGAACGCCACGCCCGGGCGCTGCTGCGGCTGTCCGGAGAGGCGGAAAAGCTGGCAGCCATCGATCAGATCGCCCGTCAGGCCATGAGCGTAGCCCGGGCGGAAAGCTATATTGACAGTCTCCTTGCCGCCAAACCAGACAAGGCTCCCAAAGCCAACGTCTCCGCTTTCCTCAACAACCTCACCCAAAATCTGCAGAAAATGCAGCTGTCCGGAATCCCGGCCATTTCCGAGCGCCGGGAAACCGATCAGATGATCGTTCTGACCATTACCATACCCAAATAATGCCTGCCGCGGAAAGCGGCTGATTCAGCGAACCCCAAACAGAAGCGGGGCGGCCAAAGACGCAGCAATCCGTGGTGCGTGGCGCGCCATGGAATTGCCGTTTGCCATGCGCAGGAAACCGGCGTGCCGTTTCATTGAGAAATGGCACGCCGGTTCGTTTACAGTCCTGTTTGTCCGCCGTTGGTTTGGTGTGCTGCGGACGCTTCTCTATGGGCGTTCATCAAAAGCTGTCCCGCTTTATGGATCCGGTATCGGCCGATCCTCCGGTTGGAAAACCGTCGCGCTCAGGATCACCGGCAGAGTCAAAAACACCGGATAGGCATACCGGAACTCCGCGTACACCGGCGTTCCCAGCCAAAGCCCCGCTGCCAGCACAAGCAGCGGCAGCGTCAGCAGGTATTCCCGCCGTTTCTTCCAAAGGTTCACAAAGAAGCAGCTCACCAGCGCCCAGACGTGCAGGCCGATACTGTACAGGAACTGGAGAATCTCCGCCTTTTCCAGATACCGGAACCAGGCGCTGTAAAGACGGCTGAAAATCCCCTGGCCATAGCAGGCATAAAGCCCCAGGTCGTTCTCGGCAACTCCCTTGGTGTAGATCCAGAAGGCATATCCGCCGTTCCAATATCCCTTGGTCAGATCAATCCAGGCTTCCAGATAGGTTCCCGGATACCGCAGCCCCAGGCTGCAGTACAGCTTCCCATACTCCCACAGATTCTCCCGGATCCAGTCCAGGTTTTCCCGGCGGAATGCCTGAAATTTAATGGGATCCACCGTTGTGGGATCGTACAGCGCCTGTATCTTATCCAGCCGGAAAGCCTGGGACAAAAGCTCCTCTTCCCCCTGGGTCAGGGGCAGCCTCTCTGCCACCACCCGGGCAATCTGCTGGAAGGGCACAGCAAAGGCCTCCACCAGATCCGTAGCGGCTACCCCCAAAAGGGAAAGCACCGGGCCGTTGAGCACCAATCCCAGGGCAGAAACGCCGATCATGATTCCCTTCACCTGCTTCAGCCGCCGATCCCGGGTCAGAAGCACCACCAATGTAACCGCCAGGAAGACATACAGCCCATTGGTGCGCCACAGGCACAGCCCCAGCCCTCCCAGGGCAAACAACAGAAGGTTCCAGTTCTTCCGGCCGATTTTCCGGAGGATTCGGCAAAAGGCCGTCACCAGCATCAGCGCCGCGCCGGAAAACAGGACATCCTTCCAAAGGGTCACACTGTAGACAATGTTGTATGGAAGCAGCGCGTACACCCCGTAAACCAAAACCAGCCATCCCTTGGGCAGGGACATTTGATACAGCGTGGTCAGGGCATAGCCAAAGCAAGCCGCCAAAAACAGAATCTGCGCGCAATGGAAGCAGGCCGCTCCGGCATTGGGCGTCCCGAACAGTCCCAGCCCCAGCTGATAAAATACCTTCACCGTCATGGTGTGCCAGAAGGGCATGGTATTGTTATAGACACCCTCGGTGATCTGCCGGATCGTCGTTACCGAGTCGGTGGTCAGCACGCCGGGATACCGGACACAAAACAAATACACCAGATCGATCACTGCCACGGAGCCGAACACGCCCAGGAAAACCCCCGCAGCATGGCCTCCGGATCCCTCCCCGACCCACCGGGGCAGCGCCGAATAGAAGCACAGCAGCACGTTCCACCCTACCGCCATCCCCCCCAGGAAGCTGCATCCCAGGTTGAACAAGCTCAGCAGCGCCGTCACCGGCTGAAACAGAGGGTAATTTGCCAGCAGGGTGGCAAGGGAAAACACACCGGCCAAAAAGCGCATCCAAAGCCGGACGGATCCGGAAGGCGCGTACCCCCTCCGGTAGTTGCGGCACAGGCACAAAACGCCGGCTGCCGCACACAGGATATACACGCTGAAATAGGAATCCGTTTTCGCCAGATTGCACAGCCATGTGTAGATAAACAGCCCCTGGAAGAAAACCCTCAGCTGCGGCCTATGGTCAGGATGGATTTTCATGAGCAACCTCCAACGGACGGTCAAAAACGGTAACGAGCAAAATCAGCGGATAGGTGGTAAACATCGGATACGCGTACCGGTACTCCGCGTACACCGGCGTACCGAACCAAAGGCAGATCATCAGCACCAGAATGGGCACTGTAATCAGTGCTTCCCTTCGTTTTCCGGCGGCGCAGACAAAGCAGCAGGCGAACACCAGCCACACATGCAGGCCGATGCTGTACAGGGGCTGGAGAATTACCGGCTTTTCCAAATAGCGGAAAACCGCGTCAAACACGTTCTTAATGGGATTGTCCATCTCGAAGCCGCCAATCCCTGTTTGCTCCGGATAGCTCCAGGCGATATAGATCCAGAAGGCATAGCCTCCGTTCCAGAATCCCTTGGTCAGTTCCACCCAGGCCTGAAAATAGTCCCCGGGATATCGGAGCCCCAGCCGGATCCACAGCTTGCAATAGTCCCAGATATTTTCCCGGAGATAATCCCGCTGATCGGATCTGAACACCTGAAATTTGATGGGATCCACAATCTCCGGCTGGTACAGCTCCTTCACCCGATCCATTCGGAAGATTTTCTCCAGCATTTCCTGCTCTTCCTGCTCCAGCGGCCGGTCATTGGCAATGACCCGGGCCACCTGCTGAAAGGGCACTCCCAGGGTCTCCACGAAATCTGTTCCTTCCACGTCCAAAGCCGTAAGGGCAGGGCCGGTGAGGATCCAGCCCAGAATCAGCACAATCCCCAGGATCTTCAGCAGCCGGGGATAGCGCTTTCTCAGTACGATAAAAAAAATCACCCCGGCAGCCAGATAGGTCGCCCAGCCGTTGGTGCGCATCAGGCACAATAGCAGGCTTCCCAGCGCGAACAGCCCTTCATTGAGCCGCCGGGATCTGCCCACATCCCGAAGAAGCCGGTACAGAGCTGCTGCCATCAGCAGCGCCGCGCCGCTGAAGGGGATGTCCTTCCACATTGTCACGCTGTACGCCAGGTTATAGGGCAGAAAGGCGTAGATTGCAAAAGCAGCGCCGATCCACCACCAGGAAATTCCCATCTGGTACAGTGTTACCAGGCAATAGCCGAAGCACGCGGCCATAAACAGGATCTGCACGGTGCTGTACAGTGCCACTGCCTGGTTGATTTCCCCAAACAGCGCCATGCCAGCCTGAATGCAGACCTGAATCACCATGGTGTACCAGAAGGGATTGTTATTCACATATTCACCGGACCGAATCTGCCGCAGGGAGGTAATGGAATCTGTAGACAAATACCCGGGGTATGCCACAAAAAACAGATACAGCAGATAGATCACGGCAATCCCCAGGAAGCACCCCAGGAAAACCAGTCCGGAGGACTTTCTGGCGGCTCCGTCCACCGGCGGCGTCAGGGGCAAGCGGGTCAGCGCGCACAGAAGCACCTGGTACGCCAAAACAAATCCCCCCGCCAGAGTGCATGCGCAGTTGAACCAGCTTTCTATGGCTGTCACCGGCTGAAACAGCGGATAATTTGCCATAACCACAGCCAGAGAAAACGCCCCGGACAGGATCCCCATCCAGGAAAAGCCCCTGGGGCTGACCCCATCTGTCCTTCCCTCGTTGGCGCAAAGGCAAAACAGTCCCATCAGGGCGCACAAAATATATACACTGTAATAGGAATCCGTCCCCTGCAAATTGGTCAGCCAGACAAACATTGCCGCCGCCTGTATGGCCGTCCAGAGGCCGGATGATCGGTTTTTTAACAGGCTCATGATTTTCCTCCTGTATACGGATATGCCCATTATAATTTCCGCGGCTGTACATTGTCAAGCAAATCGGGAAAAAAGCTCCCCTGCAGGGTGGAAGCCCTTGGGGCTTCCAAGCAGCACAAAAAAAGCCTCACCCTTGCGGATGAGGCTGATGTTGGCATTACCTATCTTCCCGGGCAGTCGCCCGCCAAGTATTGTCGGCGCGTGTGAGCTTAACTTCTGTGTTCGGGATGGGAACAGGTGGACCCTCACAGCAATCAATACCAACTCGTTCGGATGGCTCTTCACCATCGCTTATGTCAAAGCCCTTCGGCTCTAACAGCTTGCTTATTTTAGCACATACTTCCAACCTTGTCAAGCCCTATTTTCCTTC
>CALXDT010000041.1 GCA_944387125.1 uncultured Oscillospiraceae bacterium
ACGCCCCCGGCAGGGTCGGGGAGCACTTAAGCAGGAAAGCAGCCAAACCTTTGCGCCGATTTCCCTTTTGTTTCCCGGCAGTTGGATCCAAATTCGTACCAAGCTGTGTAAACCCGATAAGCGTAAAAAAGTTTACAAAATACAGCCTTTCCCAACCATCCACAGCCTTGCCTTTCTTGCCAAAGACAGGTATAATAGATACAGGCACGCCTTGGGTCAAATCGTCCTTCGACAAGTGCTGTTTATAAAATACGGAAACCTGGAAAAAATGAGGAATGGCTATGTTTGAAAATAAAAATCGTTGGCTGTACCGCACCAATCAGCTTTCTGACGTGATCTGTCAGTTCCGTTACCCGGAGATCCTGGCAATCGAAGCCAAATCGCCTGTGGACTTCCAGGAAGCCATCCGGGAAGCCTATCCTCAGTTTCTCCGCCGCCAGGAGAATCCCTCTCCCAAACTCACAGGCGTTCCGGGGAATATGACTTTGCAGAATCAGCCCCCTGTGATCAATTACCAGTTTACTTCCGCGGACGGCATATGGCGGATTAACCTTACCAGCAAATTCCTCTCCCTTAGCTGCAATCAATATACCCGTTGGGAAACCTTCGCCGGAAGGCTGGATCAGCCGCTGGCCGCCTTTATCCAGATCTACAAGCCGGCGTATTTTGAACGGATCGGGCTGCGGTATTTGAACTTCATCTCCCGGGCGCAGCTGGGGCTGGAGGGGGTTCCCTTTCGCGATCTGATCAACCCTTGTTACCTGGGACCCCTGGCGGAAGAAGATGTGCCCGAGTCTTCCTCCATCCGCTGCTGCGTGGACACGGAATTGTCCATACCCGGCGGCTGCCGGGTGAAGCTCCATGCAGGACCCGGTTTGGTCAAGCGCGCCGGCGTTGAGGACAAAGAGGTGAAATTTGTTTTTGATCAGGATCTTTACATGCAGGGGCAGCTGCCATTAAATCTGGTGACTGGCGCTTTGTCCACGCTTCACGCCCAGGCTGACACCATTTTTCAGGGTGCCATTACCCCCAGGCTTCACAACGCCATGGAGCCGGAAGAATGCGGCACGCCCCATCAACGATAAACGGAGGTATTTCCATATGTATTATAACTATTATTATGGCTTCGACTGGACGTATCTGGTTCTGGTGCTGCCTTGTGTGCTGCTGTCCCTGTGGGCAAGCAGCAACGTCAATTCCACGTTTAAAAAGTATTCCAAGCAGTATTCCCGCCGTGGAATCACCGGGGCGGAGGCCGCGCAGCGGGTACTGTCCGCCAACGGTGTTCGGGGCGTTCAAATCCAGCGGGTCAGCGGAAATCTAACCGATCATTACGATCCGAAAGCCAATGTCATCCGGCTCTCTGACGGGGTATATCAAAATACTTCCACCGCTGCCATTGGCGTGGCTTGTCATGAGGCCGGGCACGCCGTTCAGTACGCCCAGGGGTACGCCCCGATTAAGCTCCGTGCCGCCATCATTCCGATTACCAACTTTGGTTCCAAGCTGGCCATGCCCCTGATTCTGCTGGGTATTCTCTTCTCTGCTTTCAGTTATATGGCAGAATGGCTGATCTATCTGGGCATTGCCTGTTTCGGACTGTCTCTGGTTTTCCAGCTGGTCACGCTGCCTGTGGAATTCAATGCCAGCCGCCGGGCTATGCAGGCCATTGAGCAGGGAAATCTCCTGACGGAGGATGAGCAGAAAGGCGCCAGAAAAACCCTCTCCGCCGCCGCTCTGACCTATGTGGCTGCTACCGCCGTGTCCCTGGCGCAGCTGCTGCGCTTGCTTGCCCTCTTTGGCAATAACCGCCGCCGAAGCGACTGATCCTGCCGGTTTCCCGGTTATCTGTTCCGAAAATCAAAAAACCCCTTCTCATTATGCGCTTCCCATCATACGGAACAGCGATATCCGTTCCAGCAGCTTTTTCTGCCCCGGTATTGACAACCGGGGCAGAATTCTGTATAATTTCACCGCGTCATGCAGAAAAAATGAGAGGATATGGGCATTTAACTTTTGAATTTGTCCAACAGAAGTGAAGGGTTCATTGCGCTATGGAGAATTTACTGGAGCTGTATCAAACCATGGGGATCTCCCCTGCTGTCTATCAATATGGCGAGGCTGCTTTGCAGCGGCTGCGCCGGCGTTTCGACAAAATCGATCAGATCGCCGAATACAATCAGGCCAAGGTGCTCAGAGCCATGCAGAAGAATAAAGTCAGCGCCGCCTGCTTCGCCGCTACCACCGGTTACGGCTACGACGATCTGGGCCGGGACAACCTGGAGCGGGTCTACGCGGATGTATTCCACACAGAGGCCGCCTTGGTGCGCCCCCAAATCACCTGCGGCACCCACGCTCTGGCGCTGGCATTGAGCGCCAACCTTCTTCCGGGAGATGAGCTGCTGTCTCCTGTGGGCGCTCCCTACGACACCCTGCAGGAGGTCATCGGAATCCGTCCCAGCCCCTGTTCTCTGGCGGAATACGGCGTCTCCTACCGGCAGGTCGATCTGCTTCCGGACGGCGCCTTCGACTATGAAAATATCCGCCGGGCAATTACCCCCAAAACCAAGCTGATTACAATCCAGCGTTCCAAGGGATACGCCACCCGGCCCACTTTCTCCGTCAGCCAGATCGGAGATTTGATTGCCTTCTGCAAGCAGGTCAAGCCCGATGTTTTGATCATGGTGGATAACTGCTACGGAGAATTTGTAGAGGCCCTGGAGCCTTCCGACGTGGACGCGGATATGACCGTTGGATCTTTGATCAAAAATCCCGGCGGCGGACTTGCCCCCATCGGCGGCTACATCGCCGGCACCAAAGCCTGTGTGGAACGCTGCGCTTACCGGCTTTCCGCTCCCGGTCTGGGGCAGGAAGTCGGGGCGAACCTGGGACTGATGCCTTCTTTGTATCAGGGGTTCTTCCTGGCGCCTACCGTGGTGGCAGGTGCTGAAAAGGGAGCGATTTTTGCCGCGAATCTCTATGAACCGCTGGGATTCCGGTGTGTTCCCAATGCGGAAGAAGACCGGCACGATATTATTCAGGCGGTAGAGCTGGGCAGCGAAGAGGCTATGATCGCCTTTTGCCAGGGCATTCAGGCCGCCGCTCCCGTGGACGCCTTCGCCACACCCATCCCCTCCGATATGCCCGGTTACAGCGACAAGGTTATCATGGCCGCGGGCGCTTTTGTCCAGGGAAGCTCCATTGAGCTGTCCGCGGACGGCCCCATCCGTCCTCCCTATGCGGTCTACTTTCAGGGCGGCCTGACCTGGAACCATGCCAAGCACGGCATTTTGCTGAGCCTGCAAAAGCTGGTGGACGCAGGTCTGGTCACGCTGTGACCCCGGTTCAGCCAAAATACCCCGGAGATCCTGGCAGAAATGCCGTGATCTCCGGGGTATTTTACGCATCCGGTGAATCAGCCGGACGTTCTCTCCTCCCGACAAGCGCCGGTGCAGGAACACCCCTGGCAGGAGCCGCAGCAGCCGCGGCTGTTCTTTCCCCGAATCAGACGGAGGAGGATCCTTCCGATCACCACACCCAGAATCGCCAGAACCAGGATGTCGCCGCAGTGGGCAGATATCCATTGAACCATGCCTTCTCCTCCCATCAGACGCCGATCTTCACCTGGGTATCCGCATAGCGGTTTTTGCGAAGCACCAGATACAGCAGCCCGGCCAATACCGCCACAGCGGCAATGGTAAAGACGCTGAAGGTCGCCTCACCGGTAATCAAACCGCCCAGCTGATAGACGATCAGAGAAATACAGTATGCAAACACACACATATAGCCGATGGCGGCAGCTGTCCATTTGCGATCATTCATCTCCCGCTTGATGGCGCCCACTGCCGCGAAACACGGAGCGCACAGCAGATTGAAGATCATAAAGCTGTATGCCCGGACAGGGCCGAAATCCGCGGCAATAAACGACCAGATCTCGTTGCCGCTTTCGCTCAGCTCCCCGGCATAGTGGTACAGCGTGCCAAAGGTCATCACCACCTGTTCCTTGGCAATCAGGCCGGTAAACGTTGCCACCGTTGCCTTCCAGGCCATGTCCCCTGCCCAGCCCAACGGGTAGAAGATCCAGGCGACAGCCTTGCCGATGTCCGCCAGAAGGGAGACATTGTTATCCGAAACCGCCTGGAAGACTCCGTCCACAAAGCCATAGCTTTGCAGGAACCAGAGAACGATGGAACTGAGCAGCACAATGGTGGTGGCGCGCTGGATAAAATCCCACCCCCGCTGCCATGTGGCTCTGGCTACATTCCGCACGGAAGGCAGATGGTAGGTGGGCAGCTCCATCACAAAGGGCGCCGGTTTGCCCGCCAGAGATTTAAACTTCTTCAGGATCACACCGGAAATCACCACGGAAGCCACTCCAATGAAGAAGGCAGAAACCGCAACCAGGGGCGAATTTCCGAAAACAGCGCCGGCAAACAGGCCGATGATGGGCATCTTGGCGCCGCAAGGGATGAATCCGGTGGTCATAACCGTGATTCTCCGATCCCGATCCTGCTCAATGGTACGGGAAGCCAGGATCCCCGGGACGCCGCATCCCGTTGCAACCACCATTGGAATAATGGACTTTCCGCTGAGGCCGAACTTTCGCAGAATCTTGTCCATGATGAAAGCCACCCGGGACATATATCCCACGTCCTCCAGAATGGACAGCAGCAGACTCAGCACCAAAATCTGGGGAACAAAGCCCAGCACCGCACCGACGCCAGCCACAATGCCATCCATGATCAGCCCATACAGCCAGCCGCTGACTCCCAGAGCGGTCAAACACCAATCCAGGATCCCCGGCACCCATTGGCCAAAGAGCACATCATTTGCCCAATCCGTGGCAATGGTTCCGATAGAAAACGGATAATTGCCCATGGCAATGGCATACATCAGGAACATCACCGCGGCAAAAATCGGCAGCGCCAATATCCGATGGGTAACAAACCGGTCGATCTTGTCGGACAGCTTCATGGCGTGTTTGGACGCTGTACGATTCACAGCTTTATTGACGACGCTGCTGATGTATGTGTAGCGCTGATCGGCAATGATGCTCTCCGCGTCATCGTCCATTTCCCGCTCGCAGTCCGTGATGTGCTTTTCCAGATGATCCAGCGTCTCCTGGCTCAGCCCAACCTCCTTGCGAACCATTTCGTCCCGTTCAAATAGCTTGATGGCATACCAGCGCAGATAGTTGCTGCTGACCTGGCCCTCAATGGATTCTTCAATGTGGGCCAAGGCGTGCTCCACGCTGCCGTTAAAGACATGGGGCATCTCCCCATGGCTGTGGTTTTTCGCCAGCTCTACAGCCTTCTCCGCAGCCTCCAGGTACCCCTCCCCCTTCAGGGCGCTGATCTCCACGCAGGCGCAGCCCAGAGCCTTTCCCAGCTTCTCCAGATCAATGCTGTCGCCGCTTTTCCGGACCAGGTCGATCATATTTACCGCTACCACCACCGGATGCCCCAGATCGATCAGCTGGGTGGTCAGATAGAGGTTGCGTTCAATGTTGGTGCCGTCTACGATGTTCAAAATCGCGTCCGGATGATCGTCCACCAAATACCGGCGGGACACCAGTTCCTCAGGAGAGTAGGGAGACAAGGAGTAGATGCCGGGAAGGTCCTGGATGATCACATCCGGATGCCCCTTCAGGGTGCCTTCCTTCTTTTCCACTGTCACCCCCGGCCAGTTGCCTACGTACTGATTGGATCCTGTGAGAATGTTAAACAGCGTGGTTTTGCCGGAGTTGGGGTTGCCCGCCAGGGCAATTCGAATCTGCATATGCATTCCTCTCTTTCGAAATCAGCGGTGCCGGATCTTTCATCAAAGATCAGTACACTTCGATCATTTCCGCGTCCGCTTTCCGCAGGCTCAGTTCATAGCCCCGCACATTTACCTCAATGGGGTCTCCCAAAGGGGCGACCTTGCGCACATATACCTCCACATTTTTGGTGATCCCCATATCCATGATCCGGCGGCGAACCGCTCCTTCTCCATGGAGCTTAGCGACAACCACCGTTTGGCCGATGCTGGCGTCTTTTAATGTTTTCATGCAGTTTATTCACTCCCAAGAATAGGTTTACGATCATACCAACTGGGGTTAGCCCAAGCTAATTTTCCGAAAATATGGTATCACCAGCCTCCTGTTTTGTCAAGTATTGTTATAATACGGTTTTTTGATGAACGTATTTCCCTTTCATCAAGAAGGCAGAACTGACCGGCCATTGTTTATTCTCCGGCGATCAGCCTTTCCTTCTCCTCCCGGGATAATGCCTTGACTGCCAGCTCCCGCTTCAGCGCCTGGGAATGGGTGCCGCATCGCTCCTGATAGACCAGTTCCAGAGGATCGCGTCCCCGGGTGTACTTTGCGCCCTTTCCGCTGCTATGGGCTTTCAGCCGTTCTTCCACCCGGGTGGTAATCCCGGTATAAAGGGTATTGTCCTTGCAGCGCAGAATATAGAGATACCATATCGGTTCCATATTTCCTCCAAAAATACCGGGCAGCAAAGCTGCCCGGAGAATCCGTTTATCTCTGCGGTTTTCGGATGCCCGAGGTTAAGGAACCGCTGAATCCATGGCCTTCGGCTGTGCCAAAATCTCTCGGCATCCTCTCTTGCCGATTGAATCAGAGCTTCCTTAAAAGCCTGTCCAGCAGGAAGAACACCGCGTTTCCCAGAATCAGCAGCACGGCCTGCAGAAACCTTCCCATTTCCGAGAATTCAGATGTCAATTCCTCCAGCCCCAGAACACGCAGCATCAGCCAATAGGCAGCCAGAATGATTCCGTTGAACAGCAGCGCTTTCCAAAGCCACTTCCCCCGGCGCCGATCCAGGCGCGGCTTCAGGATTGGATAGTAACCGAGAAAGGCAAACAACACAGCCGCTTCTTTATCCCCGGACAGCAGCAATGACAGCAGTGCCACTGCGCCGTACCAGGCCCAAGCCATCCGGGAACCGCAGGCTTTCAAAACCGCCTGTAGCAGCAGAATGCAGATCATAGGGCACAGGTAGGTAGAGCCGGGGATCAGAGATCCCATCCCCATAATCAGCACAGCCAGCGAAGCCAGAACGCCGCCTAAGGCAACCGCGGACGCGGGCGTAGGCTTATTTCCCATTTCGTTTGAGCAAACCGTACTTGATATCCCACAGCTTTTGGCTCAGATCAACGTAGTAGGTCTGGGGATTGTCAAACCGCTTGATCTCATCCCAAAGGGTATCCACCTGCCGGGCACAATAGGTGCGGATATCCTCCAGTTTCGGCAGGTCATAAACCAGCTTCCCGCCCTGGAAAACAGGAACCTGCAGCTCTTTGGCTGTAAAATTGGTGATGTTCTTCCGCTTCCAGGTGGCGTCCGGGTCGAAAATAACCAGATCCTGGGTGTCGTCCACCCTTTCGTCATGAACCGTCAGGTAGTCTGCCAGAGCCTTCCCGCTGTCCTTCCCATAGAACCGGTAGAGCTTTTTGTAGTGCGGATTGGTGATCTTACCCACATTCTCTGAGATCTTGATTCTGGGAGCAATGGTTCCGTCTTCATTCTCCACCGCGGCCAGCTTGTACACGCCGCCGAAAATCGGTTCCGAACGGGCTGTGATCAGCCGCTCGCCCACACCGAACAGATCAATCTTAGCCCCCTGGCGCAGCACATCCCGGATAATATACTCATCCAGAGAGTTGGATACAGAAATCTTGCATTCCGTCCAACCGGCTTCGTCCAGCATCTTTCTGGCCTGCTTGGTCAGATAGGTCATATCGCCGGAGTCCAGACGAATGCCGCATTGGGTGATGCCCATGGGCTTGAGCACTTCGTTAAACACCCGAATGGCATTGGGTACGCCGGAGCGAAGGGTATCGTAGGTATCCACCAGGAGGGTGGCATTGTTCGGATACATCTGCACATAGGCCTTAAACGCCTCATATTCGCTATCGAACATCTGCACCCAGGCGTGTGCCATGGTGCCCCCTGCCCGGACGCCGAAAAGCTGGTCGGATATGGTGCAGGCAGTTCCGTGACAGCCGCCAATATAGGCAGCTCGGGCGCCCAGGATTGCGGCATCCGCCCCCTGGGCTCGGCGGGAGCCAAACTCCAATACGGTTCTCCCCTCTGCGGCGCGAACCACCCGGTTGGCTTTGGTGGCGATCAGGCTCTGGTGGTTAACGCTCAGCAGCAGGAATGTCTCAATCAGCTGCGCCTGGGCTGCCGGGGCGCGCACAGTGATAATCGGCTCCTGGGGGAAAATAGGCGTGCCCTCCGGCACTGCCCAGATATCTCCGGTGAAGCGGAAATCCGCCAGATACTGCAGGAACTTCTCGCTGAACATCCCCCGGCCCCGGAGATATGCAATATCTTCCCGGGAAAAGTGCAGATCCTGGATATACTGGACGATCTGCTCCAGGCCCGCCGCGATGGCAAACCCGGCTCCGTCCGGGCAGCGTCGGAAAAACAGATCAAAATAGGTAATTCGATCCGCATAGCCTTTTTCAAAATATCCCTGAATCATAGTCAGCTCATAAAAATCGCAGAGCATGGTCAAATTCAATTTTTGTCTGTCCTCCATTGCGGCACCTCTTCATGGATGAATTCTGTTGTGGGGTGAAATGTCCGTTTCCGTTGGATGTATTATACGGAATTTATCAGCAAAAGGCAACCCTTTTCGTTGACAGTCCCGGGATTTTCGGGTATATTTTATTTAGGGAAGCTTTGATTAAATCGGCAAGAGCGGATGCCGAGAGATTTTGCCTCAGCCGAAAGTTCAAAAAGTGGAGAAATACTGTATGTATTTCCCACTTTTTGAACTGCACGGATGTGGTAAAAGATCCGGCATTCCT
>CALXDT010000042.1 GCA_944387125.1 uncultured Oscillospiraceae bacterium
TTTTACCACATCCGTGCAGTTCAAAAAGTGGGAAATACATACAGTATTTCTCCACTTTTTGAACTTTCGGCTGAGGCAAAATCTCTCGGCATCCGCTCTTGCCGATTTAATCAGAGCTTCCTTAAAATTTTACCAGGAATGCGGCGCTTTCATAGGAAATATCCCCGAAGCAGCCCTACTCCCCGCCATCGCAAAGAAAGGATGTGAACCTATGGCATATACGGAAAGCTGGTCCGGAAAAATCAACCGCAAGCTCATCAAAAAGCGGCGCATCATCGATGTGGCCGCCGGCCGGGAGCAGGCAGATCTTGTTCTGAAAAATGCCACCTACGTCAATGTCTTCTCCGGTGAACTGGACACCTGTGACATTGCCGTGGCGGAGGGTTTGATCGTGGGCATGGGATCCTATTCCGGCCGGGAGGAAGCGGATATGACCGGCAGAATCGTCTGCCCGGGTTTTATCGACGCGCATATTCATCTGGAATCCAGTCTGGTCAGTCCCGGAGAGTTTGCCCGGGCGGTGATTCCCCACGGCACCACCACCGTCATCACCGATCCCCATGAAATCACCAATGTCATGGGAACCGACGGCATTGACTATATGCTGGCCGCCACCGAAGGGCTTCCGGTGGATGTGCGGTTTATGATCCCCTCCTGCGTCCCCGCTTCCCCTATGGACGAAAGCGGCGCCAATCTGGATTACCGGGACATTGACAGCTTTTTTGAGCACCCCAGAGTCCAGGGGCTGGCGGAAATGATGAATTTCCCCGGAATCATCGCCGCCGACAGCAGTACCGTTGCCAAGATCGTCGCTTCCCAGGCGCATCATAAAAAAATTGACGGCCACGCCCCCGGCCTTTCCGGGAAGGCGCTGAACGCCTATATCTCCGCCGGCGTCTATTCCGACCACGAGTGCGCGGATCTGGAGGACGCCATGGCCAAGCTGAAGCTGGGGCAGTTCATCATGATCCGGGAAGGCACCGCCGCCAAAAACCTGGAGGCGCTGATGCCCCTGATCCTTTCGGAAAAGTGTTTCAGCCGCTGTATGTTCTGCACCGATGACAAGCATCCCAGCGACCTGCTGGAGCTGGGGCACATTGACGACATCTGCCGAAAGGCCGTTGCCCTGGGCGCGGATCCCATCCGCACCGTCCAGGTAGCCTGCCTCCACGCCGCCCGGTATTACCTGCTGAACAACCGGGGCGCCATTGCCCCGGGATATCTGGCGGACTTTGCCATCGTGGAGGATCTGAAAGACTTCCATGTGGTCACGGTATATAAGAAGGGAAAGCCGGTCTACCAGGATGGGCAGGTAGCCCACTTCCCCCTGCCCCAGATTCCGGAGCATCTGGACAGCCTGGCCCACAATACCTTCCACCTTCCCCATCTGGATCCTTCCGACTTTGCCAACGTCCGCCCCAGAGGGGTCATCGGCATGGTTCCCGGGCAGATCATTACCACCGACGAAGGCTATGCCGGTCAGGTGGATGCGGAGCGGGACATTTTGAAGATTGCCGTGGTGGAGCGCCATAAAAACACCCGGCACATCGGCATCGGCTATCTGAAGGGCTATGGGCTGAAAGCCGGCGCCGTGGCGACCTCTGTGGCTCACGACAGCCACAATATCATCTGTGTAGGCTGCCGGGATGCGGATATGGCTTTCGCCGTCAATCAGGTGGCCCAAAACCGGGGCGGCATCGTAGTGGCCAGAGATCAGGAAGTGGTGGCTCAGCTGCCTTTGGAGATTGCGGGTCTTATGAGCGACAAGCCGCTGCCCCAGGTGAACGACCTGCTGGAGCAGGCCAAGGCCGCCGCCTATGCCCTGGGCGTCGGGAAGGACATTGACCCCTTTATGACCCTTTCCTTTATGAGCCTGCCGGTCATCCCCACACTGCGGCTGACCACCCGAGGCATTATTGACGTAAACACCCAGCAGTATATTTAATGGGTACGCAATCCCGCAAAACAGCTTGAACGCCTTGTCTTGCAAGGGCTTTCAAGCTGTTCCGTACACATTTTACAGCACGGAGCACCGGAATGCCTTGCATGCCAAGGCTTTCCGGTGCTCCCTGTATTTGTTTTCCGATATGCCTCTAAACCGCGAAAGCGGCGGCCTGATACGGATTCTCTTTGAAAAACTTTCATCCATTGGGGAAATCGCAGGAAAAGCCCCAAAGGGGATCCCAGACATTGCGCAGCGCATTCCGCGTCTCCTTACGCGCTCACATCAGCGGCGCGAACAGCCGCAGCAGGCACTGCCAAAGCCGCAGCATGGCGTTCTTCCCTTCCTTGTACTCTTGGGTCACTTCCCGGCACTGGGAGAAGGTGTCCGCAAAGTCCGCGGCAATTTCCTCCACCGTCTGACAGCCGAAGATCAGCACGTTGTTTTCAAAATGGTGGTACAGACTCCGGTAGTCCAAATTGGAAGTGCCCACCGTAGCGATCTTTCCGTCGCAAATACACATTTTCGCATGGCAGAAGCCCGGCGTATATTCATAGATCCGAACGCCCTGGCTGGTCAGTCCCGCGTAGTACGACCGGGTCACTGCAAAAACAGTCTTCTTATCCGGTATGCCCGGGGTAATGATCCGCACATCCACCCCCCGCCGTGCCGCCAGTCCCAAAGCCCGCGTCATCTCGTCGGTGATGATCAGATAGGGGGTCATGAAATACAGGGTCTTGTTTGCCTGGAACGCCAGATTCAGGTAGACGTCCTCGGCAATCCGCTCCCGCCCCAGGGGATTGTCCGCAAAGGGCTGGATGAATCCTTCCGCCGGAACCAAATGGGAGACTTCCAGATACTTCCACTCCGGCTCCTGCTCCTTTCGGATCACCCCCCAGATCTCCATAAAAATGCCTGTGAGGCTTTTCACCGCTTCCCCTTCCAGCCGAATTCCCGTATCCTTCCACTTTCCGTGGGGATGTTCCCGGTCAAAATAGGCGTCCGCCAGATTATATCCGCCGGTGAAGCCCACCTTGCCGTCGATTACCGTGACCTTTCGATGATCCCGGTGGTTCAGGAACAGATTCAGCACCGGCAGCACCGGATTAAAGGGATGGCACTGGATCCCCTGCTCATTCAGCCGCCGGGCGAAGACCATGTTCACATAGGTTCCGCTGCCCATGTCATCGTAAATCAGCCGCACCTCCACCCCCTGTTGGGCCTTGCGCACCAGAATCTCTTCCAATTCCCGGAAGGAGGAGCAGTCCTCCACAATGAAGTATTCCATGAAAATAAAGGATTCCGCCTGCTCCAGCGCTTCCTTCATGGCTTCAAAGGCCTGCACGCCTTCCGAATAGTAATCCACCCGGGTGTTTTCATACACCGGCCACCCTGCCCGGTTCCACAGATAACGGCTGTGATTGGCGGCGGACAAATCCTTACGCTCCAGCTTTTTCAAAACCGCGGGATCCTGGCGGATCTTTTCCACCACCTGATCGTGCATTACCTTCATCCGCTTGCCCACCCCGGGATCCCCCAGATTCACAAACAGCAGGTACATCACCAGCCCCATCACCGGAAAAACCAGAATCAGCATGATCCAGGACATTTTCATAGCCGGGGTCGTGTTTTTGCTGTAGAGCCTAAGTACCGCCACGATGCTCAGCGCTGAAGTGATCATGGCAATGGGCGCTGAATACTTGTTCAGCTCCACAGCCAGCAAAAGCAGCCACACCACCTGAACCAGCAGGCATACCCCGGCAATTACCATGCGGAGGATGCTGTTTCCGCTGGGCTTTCGCTCCTTTTTCTTCATACAGATCGCCTCTCCTTTCTTCCGATACGGGGTTTGGGACGCTTTCCTGCAGAAAATGCCCGCCTTTCTACGGTGGGCATTTTCTGCAGGAACGCTCTGATACTATTTCCCTATTAAAATATTTCATTACGCTTATCGGGTTTACACAGCTTGGTACGAATTTGGATCCAACTGCCGGGAAACAAAAGGGAAATCGGCGCAAAGGTTTGGCTGCTTTCCTGCTTAAGTGCTCCCCGACCCTGCCGGGGGCGT
>CALXDT010000043.1 GCA_944387125.1 uncultured Oscillospiraceae bacterium
CGCCACGAACCAAGAAAGCAGTACGTGCATGGGGATTGATATGCATCCGCATCGGTTGCCCCGTAAGGGGCGAGATGCGGGCATTTGTTTAAAGTTTTACTATGAATGCGGAGCTTTCATAGTAAAATATTTCATTTTTATGCTTATCGGGTTTACGCAGCTTGGTACAAATTTTCATCCAACTGCCGGAAAACAAAAGGGAAATCGGCGCAAAGGTTTGGCTGCTTTCCTGCTTAAGTGCTCCCCGACCCTGCCGGGGGCGTTCCTTTCTTGTCTCGGCAAGAAAGGAACCAAAGAAGCCGACCGGGGAGGCGCTGAGTTGTTAGCTCCCGCTCCCAAAGCCGCCCTCCCTGGACCCCTCCCGGCGCGCCCTTCGTTCAGATTGTGCCAGACGGAAGATTGTTTGTATTGGATTTCAGACCATTGCGATAAGGACAACCTTTTGGATGGGAAACATCTGTACCAATATGGGGCGCAGAAAGTTTCTTTGCTGTGTAAAGTCGATAAGCACATTTAAAATTATACACAAAATGCCCCACAGAAAACAAGGGCGCATGTATGTATAAAGTACAAATTTCATAAAAAAACCATTCGCCTTTTTTGGACGCCGCCCGTTTTTCAAAGGATGATTGTGAAAAGTCCCGCGGCATGCGAACGTTCCGTTTTCCTGTTCCGAAACCGCTTCCCGGCGTTCCGCCACTGTCTGTCGATATGCGCTGCTCCTGTGGGAATCTTCTGTTCCCTCTTGTGGGGAGCGTTCCTCCCAGACCTCCCGGCACAGGCGATCCTCTTCCTCTCACAGCCGCCGCATCCGCCCCGTAGGGTTCGGACAGCATTTTCCTTTTCCCCCAGCGGACATTCCCCACCCAGGTATCACCCATGCCGGGCGCACGCAAATTGGCGGCAGATCCGCGGATTGGTTATGCCCTTTAAACAGAAAACGCGCGCCCGTCTCCGGGCGCGCGCATTCTTTCCCTTGGTCAGTCCGTAAGCGACCGCCAGCTGAATCACATTGGGCGCGTTGAAGCGCCGCATTTTATGGCAATACAGTCAGCGCAGTCTGAAAAGTTTCCGTCTGTCCCGGTTCCAAGAAGGGACACCGGGGAAGGTTCAGGCCGTTGACACCGCCCCGCTGAGGCTCTATGCACAAAAATCCCGCGTTTCCGCCGCCATTGTATAAAATCCAATGATCGAAGCCCTCCACCTGGAACAGGAGATCCGAACCGATCCGGGTCTGGGATCCTCCGGCTTTGTAAAACCCGGAGATCCGGCGGCCCCGGGAGGGGGCACCGGTGCAGAACTGCCGCTCCTCCGGCTCCAGCGCCAGGATCCGTCCGGTGGGAATATGAAAACGGTCAGTTTCCTGGCGGCTGTCCAGAGGAACCTGAAACCACTCCGGTTCCGGAAAGGTGGTGTGCAGCCCGAAGGTAAAGGGCATGGCAGAGGTTCCGGTGTTTTGAATCCGGTATCTGCTGCGAAACCGGCCTTCCTCAGCCTGATAGGACACGGTGATCCGAAAGGGAAACGGAAAGACCAGCCCCCGATTTTCATAGCACAGCACCGCCCGATCCGAAGACAGCTGTTCCAATGTAAAGCGCTGCCGGTACAGCGCGCCGTGGACATTTGCCCCGCTGGCCTGCTCAGTCACCGGGAGGAAATATGTCCGGCCTTCCCAGGAAAACCTGCCTTGGGCAGTTCGGTTGGCCGGGAAAAGCAGGGGCGCGCCGAAGACAAAGGGATCCGGGCAGGGATCCGGCCGGGGACGGAGCATGTCCTGCCCCCGGAAGGTCAGACGCAGAAGATTCCCTCCGGCTTCCGGACAGACTGTCCCCTCCCAGCCGAAGGCGGACAGGGTGAAACCGTTCATGACAGCCTCCCAAAGAGCCCTTCCGGATAGGTGCGGCAATAGTGGCAGAACAGATTATCCGAGGCCAACTGATATCCCCGGGCAAACAGAGCCGCCGCCTGCTCCGGCTTCTCCTCATACTGTGCCACCAGCCCCAGCAGGTAGCTGTAACAGCCTTCTCTGGCTGCCGCCGGATCCGGGGTAAAGGAAATGAAGAAGGGGGTGGTGGCAAAGAACCCGTTGTCCTTTTTCCCAATCTGGTCGTTCCATTCCCGTTTGCACCGGGCCATCAGATTCCAGGCTCGCTGCTCCATCCCCAAGGCTTCCGCGGCATAAGCCTGGTACACCGGCAGTTCCCGCAGGTGCATATTGCTGAAAAATTCCACTTCGATGTTCAGGATCTGCCGATAAATCTCCCGCGCCTCGGAACACCGATCCATGCGCTCCAGGCATCTGGCCATCTGGAACCGATAGGGAACGTATTTGCAGACATTCCAGATGCCGGAACCAAGGCTCTCGGGAAGGGTCAGCGCCTGGGCGAAGGTTTCATATGCCAGGGAATACCGGCCTTCCCTGAGAAGCGCCATCCCCTCCTGGAAGAAGCTGTACATATACTGGTCGGCAATGGCGTGCTCGCCTCCCTCACAGGCGATGAATGCATGACTCAGAATCAGCTGCCGCGCCTTTTGGGGCTGACAATTCTGGTTGTAGGCCTTGGCCAGTTCCACGTACAAATCATCCCGGGTAAATCCGGCGGCGCAGGGTTCCAGAAGGGCGATCTTCTCCCGGGGATCCGCACCCTGCAAATCCATCAAAATCACCCGCTCATAAAGCAGTTGCTGGGTAAATTTTAACTTCATTGCCTGTTCCATCAGTCCGGGTGCTTCTTTCCCACGGCCCAGGTGGGAATAGCAGGCCACCGCCAGACTCCGGTAGGCCATGTAATTGTCCGGCTCCCGGGTAATAGCCTCCTGGAACAGCCCGGCGGCTGTTTCATACTGACGCTTGTCATAGTACAGGCAGCCCAGCAGGAAAGGCGCCTTCTTAGCGCCCCGACTTCCGGCAAAGTTCAGCACAGAGATCTCTTCCAGACGGCTGGGGTATGTATTTCCCAGAGGCTGATTATCTCCGGCAGTCAGACAGGCGGAAACCGCTTCTCCCTGCCTGTCCAGCAGCCAGGCCAGGGTATACAGGGTCATGGTGGTATGGCTGTGGTACTGGCCGAATCCAATGAGCAAAGAGGCCGCCAGGGCGGTTTGCCCCATGGAGACCAGATCGAATACCATATCCAGCACCGCCTGATCCGGGTTGGAACGCAGTTCCCGGAAGAAGGTATCCCGGCTGACCCCGCCCAGGAACCGGATCAGCAGATTGAACCGATCCAGCGCCATGGTTTGGGCAATCACCGCCCGCGCCTGCTCCTCCTGCCCCATCGCCCGATGTGCCAGCACCAGGATTACCGGTGCCAGGGGGTGCATGCGATCCCGGTTCAGCGCTTCCTGTCCGTGGCGCAGCGCGGTCCGGTATTCTCTCCGGCTCAGGGCGATGCATCCGGCTCTGGCCATGGCCTTGGCCACGGCGGAACCGTTCCAGGCAGCTTTCCGATAATCCTCATAGGCCGCATCCCCACGTTCCAGAGCCTCCCGGATCAGTCCCCGGAGGAAGTAAGGATCGCCGCTTTGGGTGTGGGCGTTGAATCGGGTCAGCACCTCCAAGGCCCGGCTGGCATAGGCTTCCGCTTCCTCAAGCCGCGCCATTTGCCAGCAGTACTGGGCCATAGCCAACAGGGAAGGACTGTGCCGGGGATCCCGCTTCAGGGCTTCCAGCCAGAAAGCGTCGGGCATAACCGCCGGATCCCGGTACTGCCATACGTGAACGCCCGCCAGGTACAGCTCTTCCGGAGAAGTCATTTCCGCGGCCAAAGGCATTGGATCCTTCACCGGCGGTTTTTTCAGATGGTCGGGCTTTTCCTCCTGATAGGACGCGATGGTTGCTTCCTCCGCGGTGATGGTCACACGAACCAGGGCCGCCGGCTTTTCCCAATCCAGGGAAACGGGTTTGGCCGCTTCCAGCGAGACTTCCCGGGAGAGAATTGTCTTTCCTCCGGAAGAAACCTCCACCAGCGCCGTCCCCAGATCCCGGGTACTCTGTATCCAAAGGGCGGTTTCTCCTAGGGACAGCGCACAGTCCAGATTGGCGTAGTCCGGCGTTCCGATTTGGGAGATGGGATACCAGAACTGAGAGAACGTCTTGGTTTCATAGGGTTCCAGCCAGGCAAAGTTGGGCTGGTTATCGGTATAGGAGCCGGCCATCAGCTCCGCGTACTGGCCGTCGGTATCGGTCAGCGTCCGCTCCCAGGTTTTTGCCAGCTGGTTATAGGCCCAGGTAAACATCTTTTTCCCCGGGGAGATGTGATGATCGGCAATATGCACCACACCGCAGCGTTTGCCGTGGTCGTAGCCGCCGAAGAAATCATACTTGGAAGCACAGGCAAAGTAGCTGGTGGCGTCCCGGGTGTTTTTGTGCCAGGAGATATCCCGGGGGATGCGCATATCCATGCCGTTGAACGTGGTATCCCCCGCCACAGGGTAGGACACCCGAGAGTCCAGGTAATGGAAGTTAACATAACTTACATCCTTGGGGAAAAAGATCTGGTACTGTTCGTTTACCGGGACCGCGGCGTTTTCCCACCACAGAAAGCTCTTGGGCACAGGCGTACGGTTACACAGCTGCACCCGCGTTTCCAGATAGGCGGCTCCCGGACGCAGAACAATCCCCACCATTCCCTTCATCCGATCCACCGGGTCATGCTCGGACATCCAGCAGATCACGCTGCCGTCGGCACACTCCTCGGTTTCAAAATCAAAGGGCATAAAGCCTGAAGGCGTGTGGTGATACGGCCAGTTGAACTCCACTCCTCCAGAGATCCAACTGCCCAGCGCGCCGATGAGGCCGGGTTTGATCACATGCTGGCGGTAGAAAAAGTCGTAGCCGGTGGTCTTATCCTTGGCGGCAAAAATCCGGCCACCGATTTGCGGCAGGAGCCAAATGTCCAGGTACTCGTTTTCCATGTGAACCGCCTGGTAGACCACCTCTTCCCGCCGATCCCGTCGCACTTCCAGATCTGCTTTATTGGGATAGGGGCGGCCGGTGGAACGCTGGTGAACCCGATGCTCCGCGAACAGAGGCATCGCTTCTTTTTCGGTTTGCAGATAGGTGGGAATCGGCAACGACTCCACATGAACGGCAGCATAACGCATAACGGATCCTCCATCGCTTATGATTTCTACAACATCATCATACCCCAGGACTCTTGGGAAGGAAAGTCTAATTCGTTGGCAGAAAAGCCGAAAAAAATAGCCCGCAAAAGATGTTATTTGATAATATAATACAATCAGGAGGGAACTTCTTTGTTGACGATTTCCCAAACGCCATGGTAAGATACGGTAAAAGGTGAGGAGATGGGCTATGATCAACTATCTGGTGGAAGAAAAATTCCGGGGCTATTCCTGGTGTGCCCGGATGATCCGCAGTCTGCTGGCGGAAGCGCGCCGGAAGCGGATGGAACTTCGGGAGATTCCCGATTTGGAAGCGGCGGATCCTGACACGACCTGCGTACTGCTGCTGGGAGGCTCCAGGGGCTGGATCGAGTCCCTGGCGGAACAGGCTGCGAACCGGGGGATCTATCCGGTGGCGCTGTCCAACCGGCAGCTGGAAGAATCCCGGATTCTGCTGAGCACGGTGATGATGGACGTCCACAGCTCCATGCAGCTGGCAATGGACTATCTGAAAAGCCTGGGCAGAACCAGAATCGCCCTGTATGGGGTTAATCCCAGCGCCGCCTCCGATCCCTGGCGGGTGCAGCGGTTTGCGGCCGCCGGCGGAAGCCGGGAGGACGTATTCTATCTGAGCGAAAATCTGGAACAGACTTTCCGGCAGTTTTATCCGATGATTTCCCGGTATGACGGCGTGATCTGTGCCAG
Source organism: uncultured Oscillospiraceae bacterium (assembly GCA_944387125.1). Lineage (GTDB taxonomy): Bacteria > Bacillota > Clostridia > Oscillospirales > Oscillospiraceae > Faecousia. The sequence continues at coordinate 5,830 of CALXDT010000043.1, forward strand.
CGACTACGCGGCCATCAGTCTTCTTCAGCATTTGCAGAAGCAGGCCTATCCCGTGCCGGAGCGGCTGTACATGGTCAGCTACGGAAATATGAAGCTGGCACAGATGACCAAGCCCTCCATAACCTCTATTTCCGACGCCTACGATCAGGTTGGGATGGCGGCGCTGTCTCTGTGCGCCCTGGTGGAGAAAAGTGAGGCCATTGCCAATGTAATCATTTACCTGCGGTGCCGTCTGTACATTCGTCAGACCACAGAGAACCGCCCCTATGTGAAAGCGGCTCCGGAAGCCCAGGCGCGGGCATACCCGGAAAACCGCTTTTTCCGGGATCCGGAGGTGGAAAAACTGGCGGCTCTGGAAAATCTGTTCAGTCAGTGCGACGAGGTAGACCGGCAGCTGATCCGCCTGATGATTCGGCGCAAATCCTACGCAGCCATGGCGGAAGCTTGCTTCATATCCGAAAGCGCGGTGAAGTACCGAATTCAAAAAATGGAAAAAATCTGCGGCGTTACTTCCCGGGAGGCGCTGCTTGCCCAAATCCAGGACTTTTGCTCCGGAAACAAATAGGCGGGGCTGGCTGGTAAGCCGCCCCACCCTGCGCACTGCTGTTCCCGCGTCTGCCCAACGGTCCTTCCCCCATCCTCGCGAAATGCATATCCGCCGCTGTATTGTTCCGTAAAGCGGCGCTTCGATCACCCAAAGGCTTTCGGTTGCTGCATACGCAGATGGTCACAATCCCGCACATCCGTCCCAGGAACAGCTTCTCCACCGCCCGGTTGCCCAGGTGTTTGTTACAGTCTCTGTCCAGAATGCCTCCGCCGATGCCGCAGATGGCGCCCACGGTGCTGGCCAGGAAACCCACCTCCCGCATCTGTTGTCGCGCCGCATTCTCTCCGGCGCGTCCTTTATCCCGCTGATATTCAGCCGTCTACAATGGCAGGGGCAGCCTTCTCCGCTTTCCAGATCCATTTCAGCAGTTTCTTCCGAAGCTCCCGCTTCACCTGGGCATACGCGGGATCCGATACCAGGTTGTTCAGCTCCCAGGGATCCTTCCGCAGGTCGTAGAGAAAG
>CALXDT010000044.1 GCA_944387125.1 uncultured Oscillospiraceae bacterium
AGGCCATCCGCCGACATCGTTCTGCGAGTCAATTATGCCTCCGGTGCTGCCATTGCTTCCTTCACAGGTATAGTCCCCGTCAAGTACATTCCCTATCACACGCTCATCCACATCATCCCTCACAAGGGATGCCCCGGTTATGAGGTGTTTTGCGCTTATGACCGGATTTTCTCTGCCGTTAAGGCCGGTAGCCGCTCCCGGTATTTACGTTGGATCTTCCTTCCAGCACCGGTAGAGATTGTGAGAAATCTCCTTCGCCGCTTCATGCAAGACAGGAACCAGCGGTACAAGGGTCTGCGGATCTTCCACACCCATGATCCCGCTGAAAGACAGGGAGGCGATGGTATCCCCCTCGTTATTCCGGACAGGAACAGCAATACAACTGCCGTTTTCGGAGGATTCCCTGTTGTCAAAAGCATAGCCCTGTTTTGCGACCTGGCGCAGCTCCCTCCAAAACACCTCCGGATCGGTGATGGTGTTGGGGGTCATGGCAAAAAGCTCTTTGGTTTCCAGCAGCTTCTCAACAATCAGGATGGGCTGCTCGGCCAGCAGAATCTTCCCGCCGGCACAGGCGTGAAAGGGCAGCGCCGCATACAGAGGCGGAACATAGTCCACCAGGTTCTTCGTCCGGGACTGCTGGAGGACATAACAGGTTCTGCCGTCCCTGACGATCAGATTCATTGCCTTCCCGTATTTGGCGGTATAGGCGTTCATGGTAAAAGCGGCAACATCCTTCAGGGCGAGAAAAAGGTTATTTTTCTCTATGACAAAGCTCAGCTTCTCTCCGGCAATATAGCGGTCATCGCTGCACTGGAAAACCCAGCCGTCCAGCTCCAGTGTTTTTAAAATCCGGTATGTGGTTGAAGGGATAATCGAACAACGTTTTGCAATCTCATTCAGTCCCAGGCGCCCCCTCTCCGTGCGCAATACATCTAAAACGCTCAGAGCCTTTTCTACCATCTTGATCGTTTCCACCGTCTGTTCAGCCATAAGAATCACCCCTTCTGATAATAAAACCGGAAACATCATTCCGTATTTTCCAATGCGAAAAAGAAACATCAAGCGTGCAGCACTTGATGCCGGCAAACTGCAATTATTTCTGTTAATATACCATTAATTTGCTGTTCTGTCAACCTTTTCACAAATCTCATTCCCGAAATTGCGAAAAAACCGTCATTGTGCCCACAGGGGGGATACGCGGCAAAGGCTCCCGGAAAAACAGGTGGCGCAAATTGTCGGTATAGCAATTCCGAAAATATATCCTTTTTCCCGGATACAGCCTGAAAAAGGAGCTGGCTTATTGCTTTCTTATCCAAATAACAATGGCTGAAACAGAAGATTTGCGGCTGTTTTTTGTGAATTATACAAAAAATAATTGTATTTTCAAACAAAGTAGTTAGAAATAGACAATTCTGTATTGACAAAACCGGAAAACGGATGTACAATATTTCTGGAATAGTTATTCCGAAAATACATTTCAACCAGAAGGAGTCCTATAACATGGCTAGAGACGCTAAAACTTACAGAACCAAGCTGACTGGTATCTACATCCCCGTTATCACCCCCTTCAACGAAGACGAGTCCATCAACTTCGAGAGCATTGACGCCATTGCTAAGTTCCTGGCGGAGAACGGCGTTGACGGCATCATTCCCTCCGGCTCCACCGGCGAGCTGATCGCCATGACCACCGACGAAACCATCGCCGTCAACAAGGCTTATATTGCCGCCGGTCACAAGTACGGCATCAAGGTGGTCGCTTCCACCGGCGCCTACCGCACCTGCGATGTCATAAAGATGTCTCAGGCCGCCGAGGCGGACGGCGCGGACGGCGTCATGGTCGTTACGCCCTGGTACATGGGACCCAACAAGCAGGAGCTGTATGACCACTACAAGGCAATCCACGATTCCATCACCATCCCCGTTATGATGTACCACAACCCCTACTATTCCACCGTACTGCTGCCCGACCAGTTTATCGCCAAGCTGTACAACGAAGGCTGCATCGACGCGGTTAAGGAGCGCCAGGCGGATGTATTCCGTCAGCAGAATCTGCGCCGCCTGACCGACGACAATTTCGCCATCTTCTACGGCTATGACGTCTGCCCCGTGGAAACCCAGGCCACTTGGTCCGACGGCTGGGTGGTGGGCACCGGCAACCTGTTCCCCAAGGAAAACAGCACCGTTTACAAGCTGGCCAAGAAGGTCAAGGCCGGCGAGACTGCCATTTCCGAGGCCCAGAAGGCCATGGAAGAGCTGATTTGGCCCTACCTGTTCCTGTTCACCGAACCCGACTCCAACGGCGACATTCTGTGGCTGCAAATGATCAAGGAGGGCCTGAAGATGCGCGGCATTCCCGCCGGTGTCTCCCGTAAGCCCGTTATGAACGGCCTGCCCCAGGAGGATATGGACCGCCTCACTGCCGTTTTGGAGCACTATCACTACATCTGACCCCCGGTTTCCGGTCAAACAGCCTTTACGAAGGAAACGCTGACCCATCGGCAAGGGCGGATGGCGAGAGATTTTGCCGCAGCCGAGCCTTCAAAACGCGGGGGAATCCCGCTTTTTGAACCGGACGGATAGAGCAAAAGCTCCGGCATTCCGCCCCGGACGATGCGGCAGAGGTTCCCGGGAGGCCGGTATGGAGCCGCTCCGTAATTTCCAGCTTCAAGGGGCAGAGGCATCCTCTCCCTTTTGGCAAACCGTACGTCCATCAACAAACAGATACTGAAAGTTAGGAGGAAGCAATGAAAAAGTTAATCGCGATCATGCTGTGCTTAGCTATGGTACTTTCCCTGGCTACCGCCTGCGCAAATGAAGACACTCCTGCCACCGATGCGCCCGCCACCGAGGCGCCCGCCACCGACGCCCCTGCCACCGAGGCGCCCGATGCTTCTGATGAAAAGGTAAAGATCTCCGTCCTGCGTCCTGGGGACGAGGAGAAGGTCAGAGCTTTCCTTGAGCCGGCTATCGCGGAATTTGAAGCCGCCAACCCCAACATCGATGTGGAGCCTGTCTACCAGTCCTGGGCTGGCTGGATTTCCCTGTATCCCACGCAGTTCGAGGCGGATACCCAGCCCGACGTTATCTTCTGGTGGGATAACAAGATGTTCGACGCCTCTGCCCACGATTCCATCGTGAACCTGGAGCCCTACCTCAGCGAAGGCTTTACCGAGCAAATCCCTGAGAGCGTCTGGGAATTGGTCGATTGCGGCATGGAAGGCGTCACGTATGTTCCCAGCTCCGTTGACTCCTTTGCCCTGTTCTATAACAAGGAAGTTTTCGAGGCCGCGGGTCTTGACCCCAATTCTCCGCCCACCACTTGGGAAGAACTGTACGATACCTGTAAGACCATCACCGAAAAAACCGGCAAGCCCGCTCTGGGCGTTCCCGCCATCACCGGCGCGGAAGTTCTGGAAGAGTTTGTGGCACTGTTTGTAACCCAGTCTACCAATTCCAATATGCTCGACGAGAACAGCATGCCTCTGTTCAACACGCCCGAAGGTCTGGAAGCGCTGGAATTCATTGAGTCCCTGGTGCCCTACTTCCAGCCCTCCGCTACCGAGTACGGCCGCGGCGAGCTGCGTACCGCTTGCCGGGACGGCAATATCGCCATGTTCATCGATGGTCCTTGGGCCGTTACGACCTTCACCGCCGATCAGGGTGTGAACCTGGATGCTTCCGAGAAGCTGGGCATCGCGCCTGTTCCGCAGAAGGATCCCGCCAACCCCATTAACTGGTCTGGCACCAATGGCTGGATTGCCACCCGAGAGGAAACCGCTGAGGCTTCCGCGAAGCTGATCGAGTTCCTGATGAGCCCGGAAGTTCTGGAGGATCACCACATTGCCTACGGTTCCGCACCGCTTTACGATGTTGAGTTTGAGAACACCGAAGCCTTTGGCTATGACTATTGGAAGGTATTCTACGACTCCGCAGCCAACGACACGCTGTACGGCATGATTGGCCGCAACTCCGCCACCCCCGCCGCTTACTACACCGCTCTGGAAGAAGTCTGGCAGCAGCTGATTCTGGGCACGATGGATGCCGAGACTGCTCTGGCCGAGGCAGCAGCCGCCGCTGAGAGCGTTACAGTCCGTAACCAGTAATCTCTCTTTTCGGTCAGAATCCATGGGAAAGTCTGGGCCGGCTCAGGCCGGTTCAGACTTTTTCTTAAGGAGCCTCTGATGAAATCGCCAGATGGTGACGGCGAGAGATTTTGACGCGGCCGAATTTGAAAAAAGAGGAGGAACCCTGTATGGATTTCCCCCGATTCAAACCGAACAGATGAAAATCCGGCATTCCGCCCAGGTCGATGGATTCAGAGGCTTTCCCTCAGTGTGTATCCATATGCAAAACTATATTTGCTCAGGAGGCTCCAGATGAAACGTCAACAACGCATTCGTATTATTTTCTCTTTACTCCCTGTTGCCTTACTTCTCTGCTTTGTATATGGGTATCCCCTGATCAAAGCCGTGACCAACGCCTTTATGGGCTTCACCGGGAAAAGCGCAGGCACTTTCGTGGGGCTCAGAAACTTCCGGATCATTGCGCCCGATATTGGTAAAACCATTTGGACAACGCTGGTATGGACCTTCGGCTCCGTATTGCCGGCCATGGTGCTGGGGCTTGCCCTGGCCGTCATTTGCAACAACAAATTCAAAGGCAAGCGCGCGGTTGTGGCCATCAACCTGCTCCCCTATGCCATCCCCCTGATTATCGTCGCTTCTTGCTGGCGCTTTGTTTATAACTCGGACTTTGGTATCCTGAATGTTCTGTTAAAGGAACTGGGATTGATTGATAAATCAATTAGCTTCTTAGGAATGGACCTGGCACTGTCTTCGGTGATCGTTGCCCGCATTTGGCGCGCGCTGCCATTGGCGTTTTTGAATTATTACGCCGGCTTGACCACGATTCCCATCGATCAGTATGAGGCAGCAAGCATTGACGGCGCCGGCCCGGTTCAGCGCTTCATCCATGTCACCCTTCCCAATCTGAGAAGCGTCACCTCCAGCACACTGATTGTGCTTACTGTCTGGACGTTCCTGGTTTTCGATATCATCTATGGCATGACCGGCGGCGGACCGGTAGACGCCACCAAGACCATCCCCATGCGGATCTATTCCGAGATGTTCGCCATGAAGGATGCCGGTACGGCCGGCGCCTGGACATTGATTGCCATTGTGATCATGGTCAGTATAACGCTGCTTTATTGGAAGCTGGACAATGGGGAGGACTGAATTATGTTAAACAAGATTTCACGTCCGGTACGCGTTTTACGGGCGATCCTGTGTGTAATTTTCTGCATATTTGCGTTGGTTCCGATTTATGCCGCCGTGATTGTTGCCCTGACGCCTTACGCCAATATGCTGGAGCCGCAGCTGTACCCGCATTATTTTGAGATTTCGAACTTCCGCCTGGGAGCGGAGTTTATCCTGGACAATATGCTCAACAGTCTGTTGTATGCCGCCGCAGCCACTGTTGTAACCATTATTATGTCGATTCCCGCGGCATATGTGCTGTCCCGATACAATTTCAAGCTGCGCAAAACAACAACATTCCTGCTGCTGCTGACCCAGATGATGGCGGGGATCGTGGTGCTTCCCACGCTTTATAGAATTCTGAACAGCTTCGGCCTTCTGAATCATATTTCCACGCTGATTTTGGTGTACGCGGCCTTTAATCTGGCGCTGGTTATCACCATTCTGAACGGCTATTTTTCCTCGATCCCCAAAGGGCTGGACGATGCGGCCGCCATTGACGGCTGCAATTATATGGACACCTTGTTCCGGGTAATCATTCCCATCAGCGGACCCGGCGTGGCCGTTGCCGCCATCTTTGTGTTTATCAATACCTATAATGACTTCATTATCCCGCTGTTCCTGCTTTCTGACGCCACCAAATATCCGCTGACGTTATCCATCTACAGTCTGCTCAGTGATACCACCATCCGGTGGCACGTTATGGCGGCCTCTTCCCTGATTGGCATTATTCCCCCGGCTCTTATCTTTATGTTCTTCCAGAAGTACATTATCAGCGGTGCGACAACCGGTGCTGTAAAGGGATAAGTTATGGAAAAGGTATGGCAGGTCGGTTTGATCGGCTGCGGTGCCATTGCCAGGAAAAAGCATCTGCCCTTATGCGCACAGCTCCCGCGGGTTCACCTGTGGGGGCTGTTTAGCAGAAATCCGGAAAGTGCGATGGCCTGCGCAGCAGAATTTGGCGACGCGGATACCGAGGTTTTCACCAGCGCGGAACAAATGCTCTCCCGCAAGGAAATGGATATCGCAATCATCTGCACGCCGAACAATACCCACGCGGAATACAGCATTGCCGCATTGCATCACGGCAAGCACGTTATTTGTGAAAAGCCCATGGCAATGACCTCCCGGGAGGCGTCCGCCATGCTGCAGGCGGCAAAAGAGAATCGGCGCATGCTGCATATATCCTATCAAAACAGATACCTGGACAGCGCGCTGCTTGCGAAGCATCTGGCAGACCGGGGCGAGCTTGGGGATATTTATTATGCCAAGGCCTATGCTATCCGCAGACGTGCCCTGCCCAATTGGGGAGGCACTATGGACAAGGCCGCAACAGGCGGCGGTCCGCTGATGGACATTGGCTCGCATGCCATTGACCTGGCGCTGTGGCTGAGCGGTAATTTCTCCCCCAAATATGCGGCGGGCACTGCCTATCACAAACTTGCCAGGCAAGGCAGCGGCGCCAACCACTGGGGTCCCTGGAATCCTGAAACCTATGAATTGGAAGATTGCGCGTTGGGCTTTGTTGTGATGCAAAACGGCATGACCCTGACAATAGATGCCAGTTACGCACTGAATGTGGAAAGGGAAATGGAAAGAAGCGTGGATTTGTTCGGCACAAAAGGCGGCCTTACCCTGAGACCGGAGGAAGGCGTTCATCTGATTCAGGAGAGAATGAACCAAATGTGTGTCACCAAGTGCATTGAGCAGCATACCAGGCGCACCCTGACGCCCGACGCTTTGGGTGATACGCCGGAATACCGGGAATATCAGGCGGTATTGAATCGCCTGAACAGCGGCTGCTATGAAGATCCCGCGGCGCAGCAGGCATATACGGTTCTGAAAATCGTGGAAGGGATTTACAGATCCGCGGAAACGGGAGAACCTGTTTATTTTTGAAAAACAGCTCCGGCTGTTTTTATAAATGGAATTTACGGAGGAAATGTGTATGCAGCAGATTCAGATCCCTTGGGGTCAATGGTATGAGCAGGGAACCCGCACATTGACGTTTCCCGACAGCTGGGATGTCACCCTCTGCAGGATGCCCCACAGCGAGGCGCTGAACGCGCAGCAGATCACCCAAAAGATTGACAAGCCCATAGGCACCCCGACGCTGGAAGAAATGGCGGCAGGAAAGAAAACCGCCTGCATCATCATGGACGACATTTCCCGTCCAACGCCTGGAGCCTTGCTGCTGCCGATGGTAATCCGGAAGCTGGCGGACGCGGGAATGGAATATGGAAACATCAAGGTGCTGATGGCGCTTGGCGGGCACCGTCCCATGACCCGCCGGGAAATGGAAATCAAGGTCGGTTCCTGGGTGCTTGACCATGTCCAGGTTTTGAACCACTTTGCGTTCTCTTCTGATTTGGTAACGGTTCCGGATGAGAAGCAGGTAATCAAGATCAACAAAAACTTTATGGATGCAGATCTGCGGATCGCTGTGGGATGTCTGGTGCCCCATACGCTTGCCGGCTTCTCCGGCGGCGCAAAGGCTGTCATTCCCGGCATCGGCGGCATGGAAACTCTTTACAGCAATCACACGCTGGTCTACAGCGATCCGTCTGCCAGTATGTCCTTTAAAACCAGTACCTGTGACCCGGACAATCCCATGCGGCAGGATATGGAGCGCATTGTGGAAAAGGTTGGGCTGCACTTTATCGTCAATGTGGTGCTCAACGACGAGATGCAGGTTGCGGATGTGTTCGCCGGCCACTTCATCCAGGCGCACCGGGCAGCCTGCAAGCGGGCTGTGGAGGCGCTGCGCACCCCCCTGGTCCGGGACGCGGATCTGATTGTTTCCTCAGCCTACCCCAAGGATACCGAGTATTCGCAGCTCGGCACCTGCTTCGCGGTGCTGGGTCACGAGAAGGAACAGTGCCTGAAACCCGACGGCGCCATTGTCGCAATGACAGCGGCCAGCGAAGGCGGGGGATTCCACGCTTTGTTCGGTCCCGGCATGCGCCTGTTTTCTCCCCACGATGACAACATTCCCCCCGCCGAACTGAAAGGCAGGGAAACGGTCATTTATTCCGATGGGGTCAAGGAGGCGGACATCCGCCAATTCTATCGGAACGATCCGCCCCCTGTCTATGATAACTGGCAAGCAATTCTGGAGCACTTTATGGAAAAATACCGGGATCGTCCAATCAAGGTGGCGGTGTATCCAATGGGCGCTGTCCAAATCGGCTATTTTCCGGACGAAAAGGAGATGCTAACGTGAACACGAATTTTGATGTGATCGTCATCGGCGGCGGCGTTGTGGGAAGCGCCGCGGCCAGAGAACTGTCCCGATACAACCTGCGCGTTGCCGTTCTGGAAAAAGAACTGGATGTCTGCAATGGCGTCAGCGGGCATAACACCGGACTGCTCCATTCCGGTATTCTCAATGAAGGAAATACCCTGCGTATGGAATGCTGTCTGGAAGGCAACGCGGAATTTGACCAGGTGGCAAGGGAGCTGGACGTCCCCTTCAAACGCTGCGGCAAGCTGATCGTTGGCTTTGGGGAGGAAGAGCGGGCGCGTCTGGAAACGCTGTATCAGCGCGGCATCGAAAGCGGCATCCCCGGTTTGCAAATGATTGACGCCGCGCGGGTTCAAGAACTGGAGCCCAATGCCCATGCCGACTTTGCGCTCTACGTTCCCAGCGCGGGGATTCTGGATCCCTTTCTTTATACCATCGCTCTGGCTGAAAACGCTGTGATGAATGGCGCCCGGTATTACTTTAACCAGGAAGTCACCGGCATTGAACGGGCGGACGGCCTGTACAGGATCACCACTGTCCATGGGGTCTTTACTGCCCGCTGGGTTGTAAACTGCGCCGGCCTGTACGCGTTCCGTATCGCTGAGATGCTTGGGTTCCCCGGCTATCAGCCAAAACGGGTAAAGGGGCAGTATGCGATTCTGGATAAGAAAACCGGAAAATACCTGGGCATGCCTTTGTACCCCGCCCCCAACGAATATGGGGCCTGCGACGTTCATGTAACCCCCACCGTTGACGGCAATGTTCTGGTAGGACCCACCATCGAACAAATCGGGGACGGCATTGATTACAGCGTTACCCAGGATATGCTGCAGGTACTTGTCCGGCAGGGCGGCAAGATGTTTGACTATGCAAAGCGGGATTACTACATCCGCAATTACGCAGGGGTTTTCCCCACCATTCTCGACCCCAGAACCGGGAAGGATCTGGACTATACCATTGAAACCAAGCCCGAAGCCCCCAACGCGGTCAATACGGTAGGGCTGAACTCTCCCGGCCTGACCTGCGCGCTGCCCATCGCCCGGAGAATTGTCAAAAAAATTCAGGAAACCGAACCGTTGATTCCGAAGGAAACCTTCCGTCCCACCCGTAAAGGCATTGTCCGCTTTGCGGAGCAGACCAAGGAAACCCAAGACGCTTTGATTCGGTCCAACCCGGATTACGGGGAGATTTTCTGCCGGTGCGAGTGCGTAACCCGGGCGGAAATCAAGGAAGCGGTTCACAATATCCTGGGCGTGGAAACTGTCAGCGGCATCAAATACCGTACCAGGGCCACCATGGGCCGCTGCCAGGGCGGTTACTGCGAGACCCGAATCACCGCGGCGATCCAGGAAGAGCTGGGCAGGAAGAAGGAAGAAGTGCTTCTGAACCAAATCGGCGCCTATATGTTTACGGGGGATGTAAAATAATGGAGAATCGAGATGTGGTAATCATTGGCGGCGGTCCGGCCGGACTGGCTGCGGCTCTGGAATTAAAAAAGGGCGGCATAGACGATATTCTCATAATCGAGCGTGAAAAGCAGCTGGGCGGCATTCTCCGTCAGTGCATTCACGACGGCTTTGGCCTGACCCGCTTCGGCCAGACCCTGAGCGGCCCCGAATACGCGCAGCGCTTTATTGATGAAGTCCTGGCCATGGGCATTGAAGCCATGACCAACGCTACCGTCATCGACCTGTCGGGGGATAAAGTCGTAACCGCCGCCACCCCAAAGGGCTTGATCCAGGTGCAGGCCAAGGCGGTCATTCTGACCATGGGCTGCCGGGAGCGTACCCGCGGCGCGCTGGCAATTCCCGGAACCCGTCCCTCGGGCATTTACAATGCCGGCGTAGCGCAAAGCTATATGAATCTGTTCAATACCATGGTCGGCAGGGAAGTGATCATCATGGGCTCTGGGGATATCGGCTTGATTATGGCTCGCCGCATGACACTGGAAGGCGCCCATGTCAAGGCGGTCTTTGAGGTGCTGCCCTATCCCAGCGGTCTGCCCCGGAATATCGAGCAGTGCCTGCATGATTACGGGATTCCGCTGTATCTGTCCCATTCTGTTTGTGAGATCATGGGGGATAAGCGCATTACGGGCGTTAAGGTCGTGGAAGTGGACAGCGCCATGCGCCCCATCCCCGGCACGGAGAAGGTATTTTCCTGCGATACGCTGATCCTCTCTGTCGGCCTGATTCCCGAGAACGAGCTGTCTCTGGCCGCGGGTGTGGAGCTGGACTGGCGTACAAAGGGCGCGGTTGTTGACGAGAACCTTCAGACAAATGTTCCCGGCATTTTTGCCGCAGGCAACGTGCTGCACGTGCATGACCTGGTTGACTTTGTATCGCTGGAAGCGGAAGCCCTTGCCAAGGGCGCTGCCGCTTACCTGAAGGAGGGGCCTTTGGAAAAATGCGCCATCGAAGTAGGGATGGATGCCGGCATCGGTCACATCATCCCCCACAGGGTCAGCGGCACCAAGGATTTCCAGATATCCCTCCGGGTCAGAAAGCCCGTTGGAAAATGCACAATCATGGTGAAGCAGGGGGAAACGGTAATTGCTTCCCTTTCCCTGCCCAAGGCCATCCCCGCGGAAATGATTCAGTTCCCTGTGAAGGCGGAGAAGATTTTGACCGGCGAAAGAATCGAGGTGTCTGTACATGTTAAGTAAGCGTACCTTTACCTGTATCGTGTGTCCCAACGGATGTACCATTGAGACGGTCTGTGCGGACGGCGCCGTCAAGTCCGTCACGGGTCAGAAATGCAAACGCGGCGAGGAATATGTTACGCAGGAGTTGATTGACCCCCGCCGCACCATTGCCACGACCGTAAAGGTGCACGGAGCCCCGTGGCCGCTGTGCAGTGTGCGCCTGAACCGCGCGATTCCCAAGAAGGATATTTTCCGGGTCATGGATGCGATCAACAAGGTAGAGCTTCAGGCGCCTGTCCATATCGGCCAGGTGGTCATTGCCAATGTGTGCGGACTGGATAGTGACGTTATCGCGACCAAAGAACTGCCCGCAAAGGAATAACCTCTTGCCCGGCGGGGATCTGACAGAATATAAGGAGACACCCTATGAAAAAAGTGTTGGTTATGAACGGCCTGGCCGGGGAATTCAAGCGGCGTATAGCAGATGCTGCAGGGCCGGCATACCAAGTGGTCTTTGCGGAGGACAACTGGGATCGCAATACCTATCTGGATGCCCTGAAAGACGCCGCGGTAATTCTGGGCGAACCGGAACCGAAGGATTTGATGCACTGCGAAAAACTGGAGTTTCTGCAAACCACCTGGGCCGGTGTCGATCATTATATTGCAACCGGATTGTTTTACGAAAATCGGATTTTGTGCAATGGCTCCGGCGGCTATGGCATTGCCATTGCCGAATACATGGTAGGCACCATCCTGGCGCTGTGCCACTATCTGCCTGTATACCAGAAAATGCAGAAAGAAGGCGGATGGGATCGCCACAGGTATCATAAGACCCTGGAGGGCAGCACCGTATTGATTCTGGGCGCGGGGGACATCGGCACGGAATTTGCCAAACGCCTGGCGCCCTTCCGGTGCAGGCGCGTGGGCATGCGCAGAACAGGAAATGTGTGTCCCGAAGAATTCGATGAAATGATCACGCCGGATCAGCTGGATTCGCGGCTGCCCCAGGCGGATGTGGTTGCCTGCTGTCTGCCCAATACGCCTCTGACCCAGGGATTGTTTCCAACAGAGCGGCTTCTGATGATGAAAAAGGATGCCATTTTTGTCAACGTAGGCAGAGGCACATTGGTTTCCTGTGAGGATCTGGCAGAGGTTATGGAAAGCGGCCATTTATGGGGCGCGGTTATCGATGTAACCGTACCGGAGCCGCTGCCTGGGGATCATCCTCTGCGCAGGCTGGATAACGTAATCCTGACGCCGCATGTATCCGGATATTGCGTAGATCCCAACAGTCCTACAAAGCGGAGATTGTCTGAAATCATGGTCTCGAATTTTGAAAAATATGTACAGGGCAAGCCCCTTGCCAACATGGTAGACTGCAATACCGGATACCGGAAACGGTAAGAAAGAAAGCAGGATCGTTCATTTCCCACGGATGACGATCCTGCTTTTTCTTTTTGCAAGCGCCCGGCGTCTGTCTTCCCGTCTATGCGATAAGATCGGAAAGGAGGGACTGAACAACCCCGAACATCCGAAAGCCAGGGCACCGTAGGGAATGGATTTGCCTGAATTTTACAAAACGCTGCAAAATGTGCCCCATTCCCGCCTTTGACGGGAATGGGGCACTGCGGCTGATTCAGCAGGCACGGCTCAGGTTCCGCGCTTTCCTGCGGGGTGCAGCGGCAGATCTCCCTGCCGGAAGATTCGCTTGAGCATAATCACCGCCGCGCAGACCAGGATGATTTCCGTGATCAGCTGGGCGTAGGGCAGGCCGTACAGAGGGTATACCGCGTTCAGGATAAACAGCAGCGGGATCTCCAGCACCACCTTGCGCAGCAGGGCGAAAACCAGGGCGCTTTTGCCCATGCCCAGAGCCTGGAACACGCCCACCACCAAAAGGTCCACGCACAGGAACGGCACGTTCAGCCCCATGACCCGCAGGAACCGGGCACCGGATTGGATGATCTCCGGATTGTCCATGAACAGGGAAATCAGCCAGGGAGCACCCAGGAAATAGCCCAGAGCCACCAGCCCCATCACCGGCACCACCAGGCTCAGAGCCAGAAGGATGGTCTTTTTCATCCGGGTTCGGTTGCCGCTGGCGTAGTTGTAGCTGACCAGGGGCATGATGCCCTGCCCGAAGCCCATGCCCATCTGCATGGGGATCATGTGCAGCTTCTGAGCCACGCCCATGGCGGCCACGGCGGTGGCGCCGTAGGCGGCGGTGAAATTGTTCAGCAGGGTGGAGCCCAGCACGTTCAGCAGGTTTTGAATGGAGGCGGGAATCCCAACGGCAAAGATACCCAGAACAATCTCCCGGGGCAGCCCCTTGAGCTTGCGGATGTCCATGCACACATAGGTTTTGCCCTTTTTGACCCGAGCCAGCACCAGGAAGTAGCAGCAGGCAAAGCAGTTGGACAGGAAGGTGGCAAGCCCCGCGCCGGCGGCGCCCATATTCAGCCCCCAGGGGAGGATGAAGAAGGGATCCAGCAGGATGTTCAAAATACAGCCGCTCATGGTGCCGATGCTGGCATGGACGGCGGAGCCTTCGCTGCGCACCATCTGCCCCTGCACCACATTCAAAATGGCGGGCATGGCGCCGCAGCATACCGTCCAGAACAGATAGCCGTAGGTAGCCTGGCGGGTGGTTTCGTCCGCACCCAGAAGGGTGAGCAGCGGACCGGAGAACACGGTGCACAGCAGGGAGAACAGCAGGCCGCTGAAAAACGCTCCGTAGAAGCCGAAGGCGGAGCTTTTGTACACCTTTTCATAGTTGCCGCTGCCCAGGCACCGGCTCATCATGCTGGAGGTGCCCACGCCGAACAGGTTATTCACCGCATTGAAGGCCAGCATCACCGGGTACACCAGGGTCACGGCGGCGTTTTGCACCGGATCGTTGAGCATACCTACAAAGAAGGTATCCGCCAGATTGTACACAATGGATACCAAAGAGGTGATGACCATGGGCACCGACAGCTGCGCCACGGCCTGGAGGATGGGCATGGATTCAAATAAATAGGTTTTATCCTGGGACTTTGCCATAAATACGCTTCCGACCTTTCTGATGCCTTCTCCCCGGAGAGCAGCCCGGGGCGGCTGTGTTTTCTATTCAGTATACCGCATTTGCCCGGTGACTGTCAACCCTGCCGGAAAGCGGCCCGCCGGAACGGGCAGCGTTCCGGCGGGCTTATGAAAATCCGTATCAGTCACTGCACTCGATTTCCCGAACGCAGTGGTTTTTGATCTGGCTGACCAGCGCATCCAGCGCCTGCATCACATGGGGGCGGATATCTCCGCCGATGAGCACCAGCATAATGTCGTCGCCCACCTGCAGGTGTCCCTGGTTCAGCCATACCCGCACATAGAAGATTCCTTCCATTTTCCGGGCGGCTTCCACCGCCGCGTTTACGGCGGCCGGGT
>CALXDT010000045.1 GCA_944387125.1 uncultured Oscillospiraceae bacterium
CACCAGTTCCGGAGAAATCTCCACGTCGTACAGGCTCTTGATCTGCTCGGCAATGTCCCGCTGGCTCATGCCGCAGGCGTACAGGGACAGGATCTTGTCCTCCATGCCCTCGGCGTTCCGGTCGTACTTGCCGATGATCTTCGGCTCGTAATTGCCCTTCCGGTCTCTGGGAACTTTGATGTCGATCGCTCCCAACTGGGTCTTGATGGTTTTTTGAGAGTAGCCGTTGCGGTAGTTGGGAGAGATGTTTTCCCCGGCGGCTCTCTGGCAACGTTCCCGGCCCAGTTCTTCATCCATCTCCACTTCCATGACGGTCTGAATTACGTCCCGGAACATTTCCTTCATGGCCGCCATGATCTCGGCGGTGGTGGTAAAGTGCTGGCTCTGAACGTACTGTTTCAATAATTCCTGAGGTGCTGGCTGCATAGTTACTGGCTCCTTTGTCGTAAATATCTTGTTGATATTCTTGACTTTGCCAGGAAAACTTATACTGTCATATGCTGTCGATTACACAGAATTTTCTGCGGTCTTTTCATATACGCATCCTCCTTTTCTTTGTACTGTCATTATACGCTATCCGATCTCATGCCGCAAGGATACGGCGGGTCACTTGAGCTTTGCGAGAGCCGAGAGAATATACCGTGCCGCATCCCACAGTCTTTCGTGGCTCTGCCGCAGGTCCTCCAAATCAGCATCATAAATTCTGCCGGTTTCATGGACGCGCTTGGTAAGCTGATTCAGATTGTTGCTGGAATATCGGAGCAGAGATACCATCTCCTTCAGTTCCGGCAGCTCCAGCTTGACAACATAGCCGTCAATGGACATTTTTCGGAGAAACGCCGACAGGTTTGTGGTTCCGTACTGTTCCATTTTCTTATGGATCAGATCCAGCTCGTCCTGCGTAACACGAAATCGCACCTCGATATTTCTTTTACGGTTGGCCATTTCAACGCTCCTGTCCATTCAACTTCGCCGAATATTTCGGCGAAGTTGTTTTCGGTGTGGCCTGAAGTTTCGCCCGGACTGTAAATGCTAATATGTACTTGAGCCACATTCCCGGAAAATGACAGCGAATATTTGAGCCACCTTAGCCGCTAAGAGTCGAACCATGGGACACAGATCCTGCGCAGGAGCATCAGCGGCACCCAAATGTGGACAGGCAGAACGAAGGAATTGAGGACACCGCCATGGGCGGATGATCCTGTTAGACATGGGAGGTTTGCTGCCGCAGGAGAACGGGGATACCACATGGCCGTCATAGCGCAAGCAAGACGCTGCCTTTGGCATACCTGGCTTGAGGCAACCTGTACCTTAATGAAAAGATGCGAAGTATGCGATGCAGCCATGGGTACTCCATTGGGGCACAAGTGGCAGGATGCGACGTATGACGCGCCAAAAACCTGCCAGGTCTGCGGTGCGACTGAGGGAGAACCACTGGCAAGCATAAAAATGGAGTATCGCCTCATTGGGCGATACTCCACATTTTTTAACCACAGTGCCTGTGATCCAAACAGCGTTTTCTGATTTGCGACAATGGTTTTCTAATACTGTTTCTTGATGAAAAGTATTTCCCTTTCATCAAGAAGGCATCGCCTTACGGCGCTGGCGAATGCCTTACTTATGGGGCGCGGCATAGGCCGCGCCGCCTTTTTAAAGCCGTCGGCCGCAGGCGGTCTGCTCCAGCAGCTCCTGATAAAAGATCCCCAGCGCTCCCACATACCGGTCCGTCCAGGGCTTGTTCTTGCCGCAGTAGTGGATCACCACAGCGTTCTCCCGGACCCAGGAAAGGTCTCGCTTCTCATTGGTCAGATCCGCATTCCAGAACATCAGCATCCGGTCGCTGAGGTTGTAGCGCATGGTGTCCGCCAGCTTCACCTTATCCCCATACAGGGCGGTGAGAATGTCCTGATCCGGCAGAAACAGCGCATGCTTCCGGGTGCAGACATATTCCCGGATCTGATCCAGGCGCAAATTCTCCCGCAGCGCCGGCAGATTCAGCAGCAGCACCCCGGTGTTAATATAGGCCACAGCCTTCTCCGACTTCAATCGGGTCTGATTCAGCCGGGTGAGGAATTCCTTGGTGTGGGTGCAGCCCACATAGTAATTCCCCTCAAAATCCATTTGGTACAGCTCCTCCAGGGGGTTGATCACCACCGTATCCACATCCAGGTACAGGACCCGCTCCATCTCCCCGGGCAGCAGCAGCGGCGCCGCCAGCCGGTAATAGATCTGCCTGGGATACCGGCTTGATTCCGGAAATCCGGTGAACAGCTCCTCCGGCACCGGGATGAAGAAGAACTCCGTCCGATCCGCAAATTCCGCCTCCAAACCGTCCATATCCGCCTGCTCCAGATCCGAGTGGAGCAGGTACACGGCGTACTGTTCATATCCGCCTCTCAGCAGCACGGAGCGAAGGCAGGTGCTCAGCAGGGGAAGAAATCTCCGATTCACACAAAACAGCAGATTTGCGCGTTCCGCCATCTCCGGCAGCGGCCGGGGATGGCTCTGGGGGTTGATTTGCATAGTCAACTTCCTTTCTCAATAATCCATAGCTGTATTGTACCACCGGCCGGGGAAACTGGCCAGCGTTCAGGACATTCTTTCACAGAAAGTTTACGCTTTTTCCCGCCTTGACTTTCGTTCAGGATTGGGGTAAACTGTAAAAAAAGCCAGGAGGTAGCAATATGGCATCAAAGGTATATTTCACTGACTTTTCCACCGGCACATCCGAGACTCTGCCCCAGAAGCTGGCGCGGCTGTGCCTCACCGCGGGCATGGATCGCATCGACTTTCAGGATAAATTTGTTGCCATCAAAATCCACTTCGGCGAGCTGGGGAATATGGCGCACCTGCGCCCCGGCTACGCCCGGGTAGTGGTGGATCTGGTAAAAGATCTGGGGGGCAAGCCCTTCCTCACAGACGCCAACACCATGTACGTCGGCTCCCGGAAAAACGCCCTGGATCACCTGGAAACCGCCTATTTAAACGGCTTCACCCCCTACTCCACCGGCTGCCATGTGATCATCGCCGACGGGCTGAAGGGCACCGACGATGTGGACGTGCCGGTATCCGGCTGCGAGTATGTGAAATCCGCCAAAATCGGCCGGGCGGTAATGGATGCGGACATTGTCATCTCCCTGAACCACTTTAAAGGACACGAGGAGGCGGGCTTCGGCGGCGCCCTGAAAAACCTGGGCATGGGCTGCGGATCCAACGACGGCAAGCGGGAACTCCATGCGGACGGCCGGCCGGTGGTGGACGCGGACAAGTGTGTTGGCTGCGGCACCTGCGCCAAATACTGCGCCCACAACGGTCCGAAGCGTTCCGGCAAGGTCATGCAGATCGACTGGACCGCCTGTATGGGCTGCGGCCGGTGTATCGACGTGTGCCCGGTAAAGGCCATTCATCCCGCCTACGCCCAGTCCGCCACCATTCTGGGCTGCAAAATCGCCGAGTACACCAAGGCGGTTTTGGACGGCCGCCCCCATTTTCACATTTCCCTGGTGCGGGATGTCAGCCCCTACTGCGACTGCCATGCGGAAAACGACATTCCCATTGTCCCGGATGTGGGCATGTTCGCTTCCTTTGATCCGGTGGCTCTGGATCTGGCCTGTGCCGAGGCGGTAAATGCCCAGAGCATCCTTCCAGGGAGCAAGCTGGACAAGGCCAACCGCCCGGATCTGGACAACCTCACCGCCCCCTTCCCCCATACCAACTGGCGCAGCCAGATCACCCACGGCAAAAAGATCGGCCTGGGCGAAGACAGCTATGAGCTGGTCCCCATCTGACAGGAACGGCTCCGGGGAACCTCTGATAAAATCGGCAAGCGCGGAGGCCGGAAAAATCCCGCCCCATCCGAAAATGCAAAAAGCGGAGGAATCCTGTATGGATTCCTCCCTTTTTTGAACCCCGCGGATGGGGCAAAGGATTCAGCATGCCGCCGAAGGGATTATCTCATTCTCTTTTAACGTCTTTCATCCATGCGGTTGCCCAGGTAAGCAATCAGGCTGCGGCGGGTCACGATCCCGCACAGAGCGCCTCTGCTGTCCACAATGGGAATAAAGTTCTGATTCAGCGCTGCCGCCACCACCTGATCGTAGTCTGCGTCAATGGACAGAGGCGGGCAAAAATCCTTGCGGACAATGGCGCCGATCCGATCGCTCTCGTAGGCTTTTAAATCTGCCGTCTGTTTTTTCAGAATGTGCCTTAGAAAATCTCCCTCCGATACGCTTCCCACATACTGCTCCTGCTGATTCAGTACCGGAACCGCGGTATAGCCGTGGACGGTAAAGCGTTCCAGTCCCTGGCGGATCGTATCGCTCTCATGGAGAAATACTGTGGCCACTTTGGGAATCATCATTGCGGCAATATTCATAGCTGCCTCCTCTGACGTCATGATGGACGACGTCTTTTTGTTTTGTCAGCTTCATTATACAACCGTTTATCTAAAATTGTCATAAAGAAGCTGCCGTGCGGGATGAACAGGATACAAAGATTTGCCCGGCAGGTCTGCAAATGGAGGGGGGACGACGGGGATTGCAACGGCATTGGCGGACCGGATGACCGGCCCTGGCGTCACCATTCCCCCTTCGGCCTTGGGTTTGATCCCATCAGCCCTGATCTGCGAAGAAAACCTCCCCATGCTGGAAGACGTCGGCGCAAAAGCAGCTTGCATCCGGGAAAAAAGCGCCCGAAAAAACCGCGCTTTTGGGGCGTGCGGTGAAGGCATACCGCTAATCCGCGAAGAAACGGCAGCGGAGAGCTCTGGAAATGGAACTCTCCGCTGCCATATCGCTTTTCGAAGCGTCTAGCCTCGGAAGGGCTGGACATATCGTTCATGACTGAGGCTTTGTGGTCGGGCATGGGCGCCGGAGACCAGACCCAGCATGGCGTAGATGGTAACAACAGAGGATCCGCCATAGCTGATCAGCGGCAGGGTCAGGCCGATAACGGGCATAACGCCGATGCACATTCCCACATTGATCATCACCTGGAACATCAAAGCCGAGGCCGCGCCAAAGCACACCACCCGGCGCATGTAGTCCTGGCAGCGGATGCCTACGTAAACGCACCGGGCAATAATGGCCAGCTCCAGAATCATCACCAGCACGCAGCCCAAAAAGCCCAGTTCTTCTCCGATGGAGGAGAAAATATAGTCCGTATGCTGGGCAAACAGGTTGCCTCCCTGGGTACGGTTGCCGTTGAACAGCCCCTGTCGAGTGAGACCGCCGCCGGTCAGGGACTGAAGGTTGATTTTATAGTGGTAACGTTCGTTGATGCCCAGCGGATCAATGGTATCATCAAAGAGGATCAGAATCCGGTTCCGCTGATATTGTCCCAAGAAATTCCACAGAACCGGGAAGGCCACGGCAATGGCGCCGATGGCAATGAGAAACCACCACAGGCTCACGCCCCCGGCAAAGGTCATGCCGATGAAGATGAACACGAAGATCAGGGAAACGCCCGCGTCGCTGGAAAGCAGCATGTTCAGACCCACCAGCAGTCCCAGGTGCAGCACCATGTGCATTACCGAGGAAATGTGGGATATTCGGTTCTGGTGGGCGGACATGACCGAAGCCATGATGATGATATAGGTGATCTTACAGATTTCCGCCGGCTGAATGTTGATTGGCAGCAGGGGGAAGTCCAGCCAGCTTCGGTTGCCGGTATTGTTGTCCGTGCCGAAGGGGATGAGCATCAGCAGCAAAACCGTGTTAAAGGCCACCAAGGCCATCCGGTGCTCGGAAAGCACGTCCAGATCCAGAGACGAGATCAGGGCATACATGATGACCCCCAGAACCGTGGCGCCCAATTGAATGGCAATATAACGGAAGTTACCCTCAAATTTATCGGCAGAGGTGGCGCTGGCAATGACGACCAAACCAAAACCGGATACGATCAGACAGATGATCAAAAGCACCATGTCTCCCTTTTTGGTAAAGTCCCGCAATTCGTCCAGATAACGGCGCACGCACTCGCCTCCTTTCTATTCCATGCATTATATCATCGAAGGCCGGAAATGTAAATAGAGGAAATGTAAACGAGTTGTGAATGCGGTTCGTTTTCGCCTTTTTCCCCGGGTTTCTCCGGGATAAAGTCTTGACGCGGCCTTCTTTCAGGGGTATACTGTTCAGTGCCGCCCGGATTTTCTCCGGCGGCGGATGTTTGAAAGGCAGGTTATTTCATGAGCAAACAGCCCTCTGTCAATGTCCTTTCCCTGCTTCTGGTGCTGCTGGGCAATACCCTGTACGTCTTTTCCGTGAAGCTGTTTTTGCTTCCGGCGGATCTGATCAGCGCCGGCACCACCGGTATCGGACTGGTGGTCAATCACCTTACCGGGATCCCGCTGTCCGGGTTTATCCTTTTGTTCAATCTTGTCATGCTGGCTTTGGGCTGGCGGATCCTGGGTCGGGAATTTGCCCTGACCACGGTATTCTCCTCTTTGTTTTATCCCATGGCTCTGGAGCTTCTGAACGTCCTGCTGGGGGATTACCAGATCACCCGGAATATGCTGCTGAACGTAATCTTCGCGGGTCTCGGCACCGGCGTGGGGCTGGGCATGGTCATTCGGGGCGGCGCCTCCACCGGCGGCATGGATATTCCGCCGCTGATTCTGCAAAAAAAGTTCCGAATCCCCGTTTCCTTCAGCCTTTGGATCTTTGACCTGCTGATTCTGCTGATGCAGACCCCCTTTCACCCTCTGGAGGATCTGCTCTACGGCATCGTTCTGACCCTGACCGTCTCCACCGCACTGAACAAGGTTCTGCTTCTGGGCACCAGCAAAACCCAGGTCAAGATCATCAGCCGGGAATCCAACGCCATCCGGAATGCCATTTTGTCCCAGGTAGATCGGGGCGTCACCCTGCTCCACGGAGAGGGCGGCTATTCCCGTCAGCCTGCCCAGGTGCTGCTCAGCGTGGTCTCCAACCACGAGCTGCCGCGGCTGGAAGCTCTGGCCAGAGCCATTGACCCGGAATGCTTCATCATTGTCAGCCGGGTAACAGAAGTATGGGGGCGGGGCTTTACCCTGAGCAAGCACAGCCCGCACACCGACCGCCAGCAAAGGGACAATTGACAGATCCCATCTGCCGCTTTATAATGGCATATACGCAATCAGCCGCGGCAAAGGGCTGATTCTTCCCGAAGGCGGGGATGACAGGGGCTTGTCAATGGGTTTTCGGAAAATCAGGAACATCCCAGGCGTGCAGAAAATGCCTTTGGCGTTGTTCCTTGCACATTATATAAAAACAAAATCTGCTTATCGGGTTTACGCAGCTTGGTACAAATTTTGATCCGGCTGCCGGAAAGCAAAAGGGAAATGAGCGCAGGGGTTTGGCGGGTTCCCCGCCGAAGTGCTCCCCGACCCCTGCTGGGAGCCTTCCTTTCTTGTCTCGGCAAGAAAGGAAGCAAAGAAGCCCACCGGGGAGGCGCTGAAGGCTGGGGAAGCTCTGATGAAATCGGCAAGAGCGGATGCCGAGAGATTTTGCCTCAGCCGAACCTTCAAAAAGTGGAGGAATCCTGTATGGATTTCCCACTTTTTGAAGG